>CAKNQJ010000001.1 GCA_930990645.1 uncultured Clostridium sp.
AATAATGAAGAAAATCAAAGAATAGTATATCCAGGTTCTACTATATCTATGGGATTTGATGAATTAGGAAAACATGGGGTAATCTTAGGAGATATAGATAAAGAAAAAATAAATTTAAAATTCTTGCCTATTGATAATAAAGAATTTAAAGAATTAGAATTAGATATTAGCGATATAAATTCTGTAGAGGAATTAATAGAAAAAATAAATGAATTAAAATTAGAAGAAAATGTTTTTTATAAATTAATTTTAATTGGAGACAAAAATTTTGAAATAAATATATATAATTTATTTAAATTTATTTCAAATGAAAATATTATAAAAATAAAAAATAATACTAAATTAAAAGTTAATTTGGAAGAAATTTCTAAAAATAATAATTTAAAAGGATTATTTGTTAAAGAAATTTTAGAAGAATTAAATAAAAATAATTATGATAAAGAGATGTTAAATGAAGTTTTGGAAATTGGGTTAGAAGTAATTAAATAAAAAATATTATTTTAAAATATACTATATAAAATCCGTTCCATCTTGCTGGCAGATATATTTTGTATTCTCCATGTATTCGAATAAAAAATATATCTGCCACGTGGAACTACTTACTAAAATAATTAATAAAAAAATTAAATTAAAATAATAAAAAATAAATTAATCTTAATTTAATAATAATAAATAAAAAATAAATATTAATTTAAAAATATAAAAAACGAATTAATTATTATTTTAATAAAAAATAGATAAAAAATAATTAAAAATATTTAATAAAAATAAATGAAAAATAATCAAAAATATTTAATAAAAAAATAAACTAAAAATAAACAATTGATTTAATAAAAAAACAAATAAAAAATAATTAAATTAATTTAATAAAAACAAATAAAAAAATATTTAAATAAAAAAGGAGAAAATTATTTTGAAAATAGAAAATATAAAAATAAATAATTATGGAAATTTGGAAAATAAAGAAATTGATTTGGAAAATAGAATAAATATTATTTATGGAAAAAATGAAAGCGGAAAATCTACTTTATTAAATTATATAAAAAATTGTTTTTATGGTATCTCGAAAAACAAAAATGGGAAGACAATTTCTGACTATGACAAATACAAACCATGGGGCAAGGAAGATTATTCCGGTAAACTAAAATATGAATTGGACAACGGAGATGAATTTGAAATTTTTAGAGACTTTAACAAGAAAAATCCAAAGGTGTTTAACAGCGAAATGGAAGATGTATCGAAAGAGTTCAATATTGTCAAAAAGGATGGAGTTCAATTTTTTTATGATCAGACAAATGTTGATGAGGGAATGTTTGTTTCGACAGTTGTTGCAATGCAAGATGAGGTAAAACTAGACAAACAAGACCAAAGTATTTTAGTGCAAAAGCTTGCAAACCTTGCGGGAACGGGAGATGACAATTTGTCTTACAAGAAGGTTATGGACAAGTTAAACAAGATGCAAATAGAAGAGGTAGGAAGTGACAGGTCGCAAGGGAGACCAATCAATATTGTAAGGGACCGAATGAAAAATATTGGTTTTGTCTTAAAGGAGTTGCATCAGTATCAAAATGACAAAAAAACAAACGAAGATAAAAAGAAAGAAATAATGGAAATGATTGGTAGGTTAGAACAAGAATTAGAACTATACAACGGGATAAGCATAATAATGTTACGTAAACAAAATGAAGAAGAGAAATTTACCATTAAGAATGACTATGTTAAACAGAATGACGAAAAAATCGAAAAGATAAAAATGGAAAAAAATGTAATAGAAAAAAGCCTTGAAGAAAATAATTTAAGAAAGAAAAAAATTGAAAATAGTTTAAACAATAATTATGAAAAAAATAAAAAAATAAATTCGGAAAAAATAGAAAATAATTTTAATAATTCTGAAAACGAAAAAATAATAAATAATAAATTAAAAAATAATAAAATAAATATAAAAAAATATATTTTAATTTTATTTTTTATTTTAATAATAAATATTTTAATTTTTATTTTAAATAATAATTATTTAAAAAATAATTTAATAAATATTTTTAATTTTTTAATTATTCCAATTTATTTAATTTTAATATTTATTTTAGAAAAAAATAAAATAAAAAAATTAAATAAAAAAATAAAATTAGAAAATGAAAAAATGCTAGAAGAAATTAATTCGAAAAATGAAAAATTAAATTATGAAATTAATTTATTAAATAAACAAATTGAATTATTGGAAGAAGAAAAAAACAAACAAGAAAAAGAAATTGAAAGTGAACAAATAGAATTAGATAATAAAATTGAAGTAGAATTAGAAAAATTAAAACAAGATTTTAAGAATAAATTAGATGTAAATAAATATCTTGAGGAAATAGAAAATAATAATATTAATTATTTAATTAATAGAAAACAAGAAGAATTAAATAAAAATAAATTAGATATGCAAGCCATAGACATACAAGAAAAAAATACATCTAAAAAATTAGAAGAAATGGTAAATTTAAAAGAAGAATATGATGAACTAGGAGAAAGACTACATGAACTAGAGAAAAGAAATAATGCAATTAATTTAACAAAAGAATTAATTACAAAAGCATATGAGAATATGAAAAATAATATTACACCAAAATTTACACAAAATTTATCATATAATATTTCAAAAATTTCAGAAGGTAAATATACTAAAGTTGGTATTAATGATGAAAAAGGATTAATTGTAGAAAATGAATATGGCGAATATATACCAGCAGAGTTATTAAGTGTAGGTACAATAGACCAGTTATATTTATCACTAAGACTATCTATGATAGATGATATGTCTAGCGAGAAAATGCCAATTATGTTAGATGAGGCATTTGCATATTATGATGATACAAGATTAGAGAATATTCTAAAATTTTTGAGTGATAATATGGAGGGGCATCAAGTTATTATATTCACATGTACAAAAAGAGAAAAAAATACTCTTGATAAATTAGGTTTTGAGTATAACTGGGTGGAACTTTAGAACGCTTGAGTATAGGCTTATTATGAACCATTTTAGTAATGAAAAACAAAGTAAGTGGCCAACTATGCTAAAACATACATAAAAACTTATGCAAAATTATAATACAACTATAATTTTGCATATAGATAACAATAATAATTTGATACCAATTGAATATATTTAAGCCGAAATAACTTGAAAATTAGTTGAAAACGCATAAAAAATGCTGTATAATAGTAATGTTAAATAAATTGTAAGGAGAATATTTATGTTTGAAAAATTAGACGCAATCGAGAAGAGATTTGAAGAGTTAACTGCAAAAATTAGTGATCCAGATGTTATAGCAAATCAAAATGAGTGGAGAGAACTCATGAAAGAGCATGCAGAAATGGAGCCTATAGTAGAAAAATATAGAGAATATAAAAAAGTACAAAAACAATATGATGATGCAAAAGAAATGGTGGATGACTCAAGTACTGACAAAGAGTTAAAAGATTTAGCAGAAATGGAAATGATGGAAGCAAAAGAAAAACTTCCACAAATAGAAGAAGAAATAAAAATACTTTTAATTCCTAAAGACAAAGATGATGATAAAAACGTAATATGTGAAATAAGAGCTGGAGCAGGTGGAGAGGAGGCAGCTTTATTTGCAGGAACATTGTTTAGAATGTATTCTATGTATGCAGAAAAAAAACACTGGAAGTTAGAAATATTAAATGAAAATGAAACTGGACTTGGTGGATATAAAGAAATATCTTTTATGATTACAGGAAAAGGAGCATATAGTAGATTGAAATTCGAAAGTGGTGTTCATAGAGTGCAAAGAGTGCCAGACACTGAAGCAAGTGGAAGAATACATACATCTACAGCAACAGTTGCTGTGCTTCCAGTAGTAGAAGATGTAGAGATAGAAATAAATCCATCAGATATAAAGATGGAAGTGTTTAGGTCTTCTGGTGCAGGAGGACAACATATTAATAAAACATCATCAGCAGTAAGACTTATACATGAGCCAACTGGAATAGTAGTAGAATGTCAAACAGAGCGTTCACAATTCCAAAATAAAGACAATGCAATGAAAATGCTTAAAACAAAACTATACGATATAGAAAAACAAAAACAAGATAGCGAAGTTAGAAATGCAAGAAAGTCACAAGTAGGTAGCGGAGACAGAAGCGAGAAGATAAGAACATATAACTATCCTCAAGGACGTATTACAGACCATAGAATTGGACTTTCTATATATCAAATGGATGATTTCCTAAATGGTGATTTAGATGAAATGATAGACAACTTGATTGCAGCAGACAGAGCAGAGAAGTTAAAAGGTGACGAAGAGTAACAAGCAATTGGGGACAGACCCCAATTGTTTGTTTAAGTAGTACAAGAAACTATCCATTAAAAAGAATAAAAACAGACCTATTAAAATAAATATAATAGTGAATAAAACTAAAAGGAGAATATATTTTGGAAGCTATTATAAAAACAACTTTAATAGGCCTATTTTTTGGCACATTTGGCACTACACTTGGGGGAATTATAGGAGTAAAACTAAAAAGAACATCAAATAAATTTTTGAGTTTTGTACTTTCATTTGCATCACGGACTTATGACAGCGATTATATGCTTTGAACTAATACCAGGAGCATTAGAAATAGCAAGTTTACCAGTAGTGCTACTTGGAATAATAGTAGGAATAATAATGATGATAATATGTGATTTGCTTGTGGATAAGAAGTTTAATAAAAGTAGTAAAACTGCAAATAATGTATACAAAACAAATTTAATAAAAAGAAAAAATAAATTTAGAAATGACAACAATTTAACTAATAATAGAAATAATAAAATGCTAAACAAGGAAAATAAAAGCCAGATTGAAAAGAATAATTTACTAAAAACAGGCATTATAGTAAGCATAGGCTTAGCAATACACAATTTTCCAGAAGGTTTAGCAATTGGCTCTGGGTTTGAAGCATCATTAAAATTAGGGCTTTCACTTGCAATAGCAATTTGCTTTCATGATATTCCAGAAGGAATATCAATGGCCGTTCCAATGAAAAATGGAGGAATTAAGCCATCAAAAGTTATATATTATGTTGTATTATCTGGAGTTACAACAGGAATAGGAGCTTTCTTCGGAAGCATTGTTGGAGGAATATCACAAGAAATTATAGCCTTATGCTTAGCATTTTCAGCTGGTGCAATGATTTATATTGTTTCTGGAGAACTTACACCAGAATATAACAAATTGTATCATGGAAGAATATCTGCATTAGGGAACATACTAGGTTTTATTATAGGCGTTTTTGCAATGAATATATAAAAATGATAAATTGGGGACTGTCCCCAATTTATCAGCTTATGTTATTATTGCTTTTTTGAAATAAGTATAGTAGAATAGTCACAAACAAAAAGTAAAAGGGAGAAAAGGTTGAAAAAGAATTACAATTTTGACGTTGTCAAACATCGTTTAAAATTTAATCAACGTACAAAGAGTACGCCTCATAAATTTTAAACTCGTTTTCCTAGTCAAAATTTAATTCTTTTCCAACCAGATTTGTGCATTAGGAAGGAATGAGATTAAAAATGAAGAAACTAACCAAAGAAAATATATACTATATTATTTTAATTGCTATTTTATTAGTAGGCATAATAACTAGAGTAATAAAATTTGGCGAATTGCCAATAGGATTTAATGTAGACGAAGCAGGAATACTATATGATGCATATTGCATTGCAGATTATGGGACAGATAGATTTAATAACAGTTATCCCGTATATATGATTAACTTTGGAGGAGGCCAAAGCGCACTATACACATATGTTACAGCAATACTATTTAAAATATTTGGCGTTAGCCTTACAGTAGCTAGAATTCCAGCACTAATATTTTCAATACTGTTCATGGTGTTTGGTTTCCTAATTACGAAAGATTTCAAAAACAAGAAATTAGCTATACTAGTAGAATTTTTAATTGTTATAGCACCATGGCATTTTATGCAATCAAGATGGGCGTTAGATTGTAACCTAATGTCATCAATGCTATTAATGTCAATATACACACTGATAAAGGCAAAGAACAAAATACTCTATTTTGTAGCTGGAGCTTTGTTTGGAATATCACTCTACACATATGCGTTAAGTTACATAGTAATTCCAATAATTTTACTACTATTATTAGGATATATGCTATACGTTAAGAAAATTAAAATCTCAGACATCATTGTATTTGCCTTACCTCTAGCCATAATTGCAACACCACTTATCTTGTATATGCTAGTAAATATGGGAATATTGCAAGAAATAAAAACGCCATATATGTCAATTTTAGAAATGTGGACATTTAGAATAGGCGAAGTGAATTTTAATAACATACTTCAAAACTTCGTAAGAATGTTCCAATGTATATTTGCTTTTGACATAAATTATTACAATGCATTTCCAACAACAGGAACATTGTATTACATTAGCATTCCATTTGCTATATTAGGATTTTATAAATCTATAAAAAATGTAGTACAAGATTTTAAGCAAAAGAAATTTGGCTTAGACATAGTAATGCTAATAAACTTTGTTGCTGTATTTATTTGTGGAATACTAATTGAACCGGGTATAAATAGAATAAACGCAATTTATATTTCAATAATTTACTATACAGCGTTAGGAATACTATATATATCAGAAAATAGAAAATATGTATTAAGTGTAATCATAGCAGTATATCTTATTTTATTTGCAGCATTTTTATATCAATACTTTGGAGTATATGCGAAACAAGAATCAAATTCGGGATTTAACCAATCAGCAATCGATGTTGTGCAATATATAGAATCAAATGATAAGTTTGATGGAAAGCTAATAAATCCACGACTTAGAGTAACTCAACCATACATATATGTATTAATTGCAAAACAAATGACACCTATAGAGTTTAATGAAAATGCAATAATAGAAAAACCATTAGTATATGCTATAGATAGATATATTTTTTACAATGATACAATAAGTGATGATGTTGTGTATTTAATACAAGATGATGAAGAATTGGTACAAAAATTAATAAACGAGGGCTTTAGCTTAGAAGAATTTGAAGATGGGATAAGTATTTTGTATAAGGAATGATCAATAAAAGAAGCACGTCCCCAATTGTTGATTTAAGAAAAAAGTCCCAAAAAACAAACCAATGGGTATTGAACATGGGTTTGTTTTGTTGTATAATAACTAGGTAAAAAATAAAAATGAGAATTTGGGGACTGTCCCTAATTTCTCAAAAAGGAGAAAATCATGCAAGATTTAATAGAAGGATTAAATGATAAGCAAAAAGAAGCGGTACTTGCAACTGAAGGACCATGTTTGGTTATTGCAGGTGCAGGAAGTGGAAAGACAAAAGTTTTAACACATAAAATAGCATATTTGATGACTGAAAAGAATGTTAAGCCATGGAATATTTTGGCCATAACATTCACAAATAAAGCTGCAAATGAGATGAAAGAAAGGGTTGAAAACCTTGTAGGAGAGGCTGCAAAGGATATGTGGATTGGTACATTCCACTCTATTTGTGTACGAATTCTAAGGAAATATATTGATAGACTAGGTTTTGATCATTCTTTCTTAATATTTGATACATCTGACCAAAGAACTCTTATAAAAGAATGTATGAAGGCATTAAAAATAGATGACAAAATGTTTACGGATAGAAGTGTTTTGGCGGAAATAAGTAACGGAAAAAATGAAATGCTAGAGCCTAAAGCATATCAAACTAAATATGCAGGGGATTACAGAAAAGAAATAATTGGTAGAATTTATGAGCTATATCAGCACAGACTAAAAGAGAATAATGCAATAGATTTTGACGATATTATTAATTTTGCAATTAAAATTCTTACTCAAAATGAAGATGCACTTGAGTATTATACAAACAAATTTCATTATGTGCTTGTTGATGAATACCAAGATACAAACAAAGCACAGTTCACTTTGGTTACAATTTTGGCTTCAAAATATGGCAATATTACAGTTGTTGGAGATAATGACCAAGGAATATATAGCTTTAGAGGAGCAGATATCACAAATATACTAAATTTTGAAAAGGACTTTCCGGGTACTCAAATAATTAAATTAGAGCAAAATTATAGATGTACAGGTAATATTCTAAAAGCAGCAAATGCTGTAATTAAGCATAATGAAAATAAATACGAGAAAAAACTATGGACAGAAAATGATGAAGGTGCACTTCCAACTATTCATAAATCAGATGATGAATACGATGAAGGTAGATACATTGTAGAAGAAATAAATCATTTACGAAGAGAGGAATATTTCAAATATGCAGATTTTACTATTCTATATAGAATGAACTCTCAATCAAGAGCTATAGAGGAAATCTTAAGAAGAGAAGGAATTCCATATAAAATAGTAGGTGGACTTAAGTTCTACGAAAGAAAAGAAATTAAAGATATTATCTCTTACTTAAGACTAATATACAATTTTTCAGATAATATTTCACTAAAAAGAGTAATTAATGAGCCTAAAAGAGGAATAGGAAAAACTAGCATAGACAATATTCAGGAAATATCAGAGCAAACAGGACTTTCAATGTTTGACATCATAAAACATGCTGATGAATATGGATTAAATAGAGTAAAAGCAAATGCTGCAGAATTCATACAGACAATAGAAGAATTAAGAGAAAAACTAGAAGAGCTTAGCATATCAGAATTAATCAAAGAGACATTAAACAAAACTGGATATGTAAAAGCTTTAGAACTAGAAAACACAACAGAAGCAGAGACTAGAATTCAGAACTTAGAGGAATTTTTAACAGTTGCAATAGAATTTGAAGAAGAAGAAGCGGACAATACTTTGGGAGATTTCCTAGAAGGAATTACATTAAGTAGTGACATAGACGGAATGGAAGAGTCTGACGATTCAGTTACACTTATGACATTACATAGTGCTAAAGGACTTGAATTCCCAGTAGTATTCTTGGTTGGAATGGAAGAAGGAATCTTCCCTGGAAATAAGTCGATAGGAGAGCCAAAAGAGTTAGAAGAAGAAAGACGTTTGTTCTATGTGGGAATAACAAGAGCAAAACAATATCTATATTTAACATGTGCAAAGAAAAGAACAATATTTGGCTCAACAAGCTATAATGCAATCTCAAGATTTGTTAATGAAATCCCACAAGATTTATTAGACGGATTTGACGAATTAGACAATTCAAATACAAATGAATTTGCAGACAGTGGCTATAAATGGGAATATGGTACCAGTTCAAAAGTAAAAACATATAAAATAGACAATGGAGCTGGCTTTGGAAGTGGCTATGGAGCTGCTGCAAAAGCTTATGGAAGCTATGGTACAGGAAATAATGGAGCAAATTATAGCTATGGCAATGGATTTGAGAGTAGCTTTGGAAAAAACAGTGCCGGAGGTGGAACAGTAAGTGGCTTTGGAAAAAGTGCAGAAAGTTTCTTGAATTCATTAAACAATAAAAAAGCAAATGAAGGAACTGACATCTCAAAATATAAAGAAGGACAACGTATATATCATAAGAAATTTGGAGAAGGCATAATAAATAAAATTGAGGAAGAAGGAGAAGACTATAAACTAGACATTTCATTTGATAAAGCAGGACATAAAAGACTTATGGCAAAATTTGCAAACTTAGAAATAATTTGAAATTCTTTTTGACAACAAAGTTATCCACAGAATATGAAATGATGTGGATAGAATAATCAACAATCCGAAATATAGACTACAACTGCATTACACAGATAGAAAGTTTAGAGTATGTGGATGGATTGTGAATGAAGTGTGGATAAAAATGTGGATAAACTCGAACAAATGCTCCGTTACATTTGTTCGAGAAAAATTTTTGTATAAAATTTAGAAAAAGCATACATAATATATCTAGAATAAATAAATGGAAAGGAATGATTTGAAATGCCAAATTTAAGTCAAGTAGAATTACAAAATTTAAGACATTTTATAGGTGCCCATGAAACATCTTATCAAAAGCTAAACACATATGCATCACAGGCAGTTGACCCACAAATTAAGCAGATGTTTACTAAAGCTGCACAAGATAGCTTAAATACTAAGCAAAAACTAATGTCTTTTTTAAACAATTAGTATTTTAGATTTGTCAAAAAATATTTGTAGCTAAAAATATTTTTTATAACATCAAAATTCAAGGAGGTATATTATGGACGAAAAAACAATGGTGAATGATATTTTAGCTGGTGTAAAAGCTAGCCTTGGTTCATATCAAACAGCTATTTCTGAAACAGAAAATATGCAACTTAGACAAACACTTCAACAAATAAGAAACAGTGACGAAAGTTTTCAATACGAACTTTTTAAAACAGCAGAAGCAAAAGGTTATTATAAACCTGCACAGCCAGCAACTGTTACGGAGATACAAGAAGTAAAGAATAGTGTGCAATAAAAATGATTCCTGTAACAAAAATGTAATAAAAATTTAATATTTCTCACAAAAAAAGCTTAAAAATATATTTCCGTAAATATGTTTTTAAGCTTTTTTGTAATATTTGCAAAAACAGGAAAAGTTTCTCATTGATTATAGACAAACAAAATGCTAGTATATAAATATATAACTATGTCCAAGATGGATTAGATCTGATTTTGGTAATAAGATAATTGTACTTTTGTAAAAAACAAGAAAATAGAAATTTATTAGCAAAAATGGAGGCTGAAAAAGTAGATATGAAAAAGAGCATTAAAATCATACTTAGCATAATTTTACTAATATCAATAGCTGTAGGGGTATTATCTACAGTCTCTTTGTCAGCTGAAAATAGTGAGCAGGTTTCTTTGCAAGTTACACCATCACCATTAATTGATGTTGTATTAACAAAATCTCAAACTAGTACAAATGTTGATAATTTTAGAACAGATTTACTAAACGCTTTAAGAAATCAGGGAGTAGATACTACTAAAGTTAATATTTCATCTATTCAAGCGGAGGATGTTAACATGGCAAATAGTTTTGCTTGGCGAGAAGATATATCAACTTCAATAGGTGATATAGAAAAAAGTAGTGATGGTAAAAATGTTACAATGGTCGGAAATAGAACAAACGCTGGTAAAAATGCAATATGGATAATACCTGATGAAAACCAAGAGCAAGAATTTACATTTTCATATGATATAGATTATGGAGATAGTTTTAATGCGGCAGGAATGTTACTTAGAGTTCAGCAATCTGGAAATACATTAACAGGGTATATGCTAAGTTTCAATAATACTTCAGGAAGTAATTGGTATAATGCAGCAGGAAGTAACTATGGTGCAATTTGGCAATTCTCATATGGTATAGGACAAAATAGTACAAATATGACTAAAACTTTATTGCGAGGAATTGATATTGACCAAACCGGAACTCTTAACGTTAGAGTCACTGATTCGCAAATTACCATATCTGGTGGTGGAATGAGCAGTAGTGTAACTTATACATTTTCACAAGAATATGGTAGTGGATATGGTTTCTTCTCAGACCACTATAGTCACAATTGTGCTCAAATAGGAAGTTTTGAACTAACCAACATAAGTCTTACTACTACTGATGTACGAAAATTCACAGAAGTACTAAGGGAGCCAGAATGGAGAGACAACTCAATAAAAGTGTTAGTTAATGTAAGCGATTTACAAAATGAAGAGCTTAACAATACATCACAATTAGGTGAATTAGTAACAAGATTAATTAATGAAAATATCTATTTTACTGCATGGGGAAAAAGCGCAAATAGAACGCAGTTCCAAAATCTAATAAATGCGAATAATGGGAACGGAACATTTATTAATAATACAAGTTATTCAAGTTCTATCCAAAGTACAGCTACATATATTAAAAGTTTGATAGACCAAATTGATACAAATAGTCAGTATATCCTACTAGATAGTCAAACTGAGCTTACATCAGATCCAGAAGATGTGTTCAATAATACAGCAGATGAAAACTATCCATATGGAAAATGGAGAATAGTGCATGACTATCTATATTATGAAAATAATATAGGACAGTTTGCTCAATCAAGGCAATACATAGATGATATGATTACTCAGTTTGATAAAACTGGAAAATTCACAATAACATATGCAGATAATCCAGTAAATCCAAGTGAAGTATATGTACATAGAAGACCTGTAGCACTTATAAATAGTTCAAAGAGTGGAAGTACTATAAGTCTTACTAGTAATTCATATGACTTAGACTCATATAGTCAAGGAAATAACGGAATATCACAAGAAGAATGGAAATATAAAAGAACAACAGATAGTAGCTGGACGACTGGAAAACCTACATCTCTTAGTAGCAACACGGATTATGTTGTGCAACTTAGAGTAAAGGATTATCAAAATACATGGAGTTATCCAACTAGTATATACGTAACTAATAGAACAGATGCTTTGCCAATAGCATCATTTGGAATAGTAAATAACGAAATCACAAGATATGAAAAATTAGAAGTCGTAGATACCTCATATGACCCATATGGTGGAACGATTACTTCGTGGCAATGGGAAGTATATAAAGGTGGAAGTAGGATATACTCGGGAACTAAGCCTTTAACAACATATACAGACTTAGGAGAATATACAATGACTCTAACTGTAAAAAATAACAGGAATTTAACATCAGAAGTATATTCAAGAAAATTTAATATAATAGAAGACTCAATTGCACCAGAAGTTGTAGCATCTCCAGAAAGTTGCGATTGGACACAATCTGTAAATGTTAGATTGAATTTTTCTGATTTAGGAGGAAGTAACTTTAGGAGTTATCAATATGCAATAACAGATAGTCAAGCAACTCCAACATCGTGGAGCTCTGCAATATCAAATGCAAGTGATACTATAACAATTAATCAAGAAGGAGTAAAATACTTGCATGTTAGAGCGCAAGATAATGCAGGAAATATGAGTGAGGACAGAGTTTTAGGAGAATATAAAATTGACAGATCTGGGCCAAACATACAAGTTACTGGAGATATGCAAACTACAGTTATAGACAGTTTAAATTTAAATATCAATGTAACCGACACGCTTTCAGGACTTAAGAAAATTTCTATAAATGGACAAGAAATACAAAACGGAACAAATACATTTATAAAAAATGGTCAATATACGATAACAGCGGAAGATAATATTGGAAATACATCAACACAAGTGATAAATATAAATAATATTTATTATGAATGTGATGCAGGATTAGAACATCCAATATATAGCTCAACATATGATAGTTGTCCGATATGCGGTTCATTTAATGGGTTAAATGTAACATGTGAGAAACATATATATAATGCACAAAATCAAGGAGTGGAATTTACAAATCCAAGTAGCGGAACAATAACAGAATATTATAATAACGTAAAAGAAAATCCAAGAAATGCAGGTACATACAATTATGAGCTCAAAGTTGTATATGAAGGAAATGAATATAAAACTGGAAAAACAGGAACATACACAATAGAAACTAGAACATTAACTATAGATAATATAGAGGCTGTAGATAGAGTATATGACAAAGAAAGCTTCCAAATAGAACTAACAGGAGGAAGATTAAACAACCTAGTAGAAGGTAATCCAGATAATATAGGATTTAAGCTGAATGGAGCATATGTAGAAGTAAATACAGCAGGAAAGCAAGTTGTAAAAATAAATGAAGTAGAACTAACAAACAATAATCCAGTAAATTACACATTAGTTCAACCAGACGACATAGAAGTAGAAATACTAACCAAAGAGCTAAGTATAGTAGATATAGTAGCATCTGACAAAATATATGATGGAACTAACATAATAGACTTAAGTGGAGGGAGATTAGTTGGAGTATGTGACGAAGATGAAGTGACATTTGTATTACCAAAACAAGGAACAGCAGAAAATAAAAACATAGGAATTCATAATATCACAATAGAAGAAATAACATTGGAAGGAAAAGATGCATTTAACTACACACTAAAACAACCAACACTAGGCGAAGTGCAAGCAGAAATTACAGCAAGAGAAGTATATGTGGAGGGCTTAAAAGGCAAAAACAGAGCCTATAATGGAAGTGATGTTGTAGAAATAGTAGAAGGAAAGCTAATAAATAAAGTAAATGGAGATGATTTAACAGCAGTAGTACCTCCTACAGGAATTGCAGAAAGTGCCGAATTTGGAAAATGGAATGTCACAATAGAAGACATAGTACTAGTTGGAGAAGATAAAGACAATTATATAATATTACAGCCACAAGAAGGAGAAATAAAGGTTTCAATTATGAGAGAAGAAGGTGTACTTGAGATTGGCTGTGACACGAAAAAGTTTGATAGATTGCCAGCAGAGCCATATGTAATTAGCAATAATAGTACATCAGAAGTAACATATAAATTCTATATAGCAGGAACTGATGAAGAAATTGAAAAACCATATGATATAGGAGACTATGAAGTTGTGGCAAGTATGGACACAGACGGCAACTATACAGAAGATGAAACAGAAAGAGTAGCATTTTCAATAACTAAACCAGATGAGCCAACTATTAAAATAAATAGCAAAATCATAGAAATAAACGGAAAAAGCACAGAAAATAGTGAGGAAAATGGAAAAATAGAGGCAAAGGGAGAAGAGACAGAAAAGATTACGGCAAAAGATAAAGACACAACAGACCAAGACCATGCAGAAGAAGGCAATGTAGTGACAAATGAGACAGAGAATGTAGATGGTGCTTCAGAAACAAGTGCAGAAAACACAGTTCAAGAACAAATAGAAGAACTAAGATATAGAGATGTATTTAAAGTAAGAATGGATTTAACCAATATTGGTAAAGGAAGCGGTTATGCTTCTGAAATAACAGTTACTCTTCCAGAAGGAATTGAATTAGTGGAAGATAGTCAAATAAATAACCAATATGCTTGGAAATTATCAGAAAATGTATTGAAAACAAATGTATATTCTATAGAGAATGATATAGGTAATGAAATATTTCCTAATGATGATGGTAGATATTTAGAACTAGAATTAGTAGTAACAAAACAAGATAAAGAAAAGATACACTTACCTATAGATATACAAATAGTACAACAAGATAAGCATGGAGATATAATAAATTATTCTGAGCAAAATAGCGCAAATAGCAAATCAAATATTAATACAGAATACAAATTTTTTGATGTATCTGTAAAAAATAGAATATACGAATTAGTTTCAACAAATGTAGAAACTAACAAACAAGACGTATATGAAACACATCAAAATGAGGGACAAATAATTAAAGCAGAGTTTTCAGATAAAAGAATAACCAGCTCAATTGCCACAATAAAATATCAAATAACATTAACAAATGATGGGAATGATGAAGGAGTTATCACCAAGATAACAGATATTTTACCTAAAGGAATCATATTTAACACAAATGAAAATAATGGCTGGCAGATAGACAACACAGGAAATATAAGCTATAATGAAGAAATAGAATTAAAGCCAGGAGAAACAAAAGAACTCAACCTACTTTTAAACTGGGATTTAAGAAACCAAAGCCTAGGAAGTAGAGAAAATCAAGTAGTAATATCATCAAGCGATGACTTAGATGAAATCTTAATAAATGAGGAAAAAATGGATATAACAGAAAGCAACAATTATTCCTCATCAGAAATTTTGATTAGTTTGGCAACTGGAGCCAAAGTTACACAATACATAATAATCATATTTATATCACTTATAACGATTTGTATAGGAGTTGTTTTAATTAAAAAACATGTACTTACAAAAGAAAAATAAAGAAAACAAGAGAAAATAAGAGGGTTTATAAATAAAAATTGAATAAAAAAGAATTTTAAATGATTTCTGAAATTGTTTAAAATTCTTTTTTAATATAAAATATAACAAATAAAAATGACTAAGATCGCTATAGGATTTAAAAAATCCTACTATTAATTGACAACTCAAATCGATACAAACAAAGAGCGATAAAGGTTGCTTATTAAGAAAGGGAAGGGAATAAAAATTAATATACTAAGGAAGATTGCAATAACCACAAGAAAATCATTAAAATTATTAATATTAGTATTTTTATCAGCAATAATTTTGATAGGAGTTGTTGTCTTATTCTATAATCCAACATATGAAGTAAAATTAAATGGAGAGATTATTGGATATACCTCAAACAAAAGTGGATTACAAGAGAAAATAAATCAATATATAGCAGAAGACGAGAAGAATAATATAGCATTTAAACAAATTGATGCAATGCCTACATATGAGTTGTGCTTACTAAAAAAAGATGTAAGTACAAACGATGATGAAATCTATTCAAAGGTTACGGAAGGAGCTACTCCATACTATAAATATTATGCTATAACAGATGATAAAAAAGAAAAATTCTATGTAGCTACATTTAAAGATGCTGAAAAGATAATAGATGAACTAGAAGAAAAAGATAGCGCAAATCAAAAAGCTCTAGGTATTTTAGAAAAGTATGGAAAGGAACTAAAGGATTTTACTGATATTGAAACATGTGTATCAAAGCTATATGAGAAAAAAGTCGTAGTAAGAAAAACAGTTTATGCAGCAGCTTCAGCATCTAACTATAGTACAGGTTCATCATCTGGAAGAGTAAGCTTGGGAATTAGTATGATAAATCCAGTATCAGGAATCATAACATCAAGATATGGTAGTAATGATAGTGTAAGAGACCATACACATGCAGGGATAGACATAGCAGCACCTTATGGAACGCCAATAAAAGCAGCAGCAGCAGGTACAGTAACGTACTCAGGCAATGCTGGAGATGGGTTTGGAAATTATGTTATAATATCACATGGAAATGGAGTACAAACTGTATATGCACATTGTAGTCAATTATTGGCATATAAAGGACAAACAGTAAGTCAAGGAGAAGTTATTGCTAAAGTAGGCTCTACAGGAAATTCAACAGGAAATCATTTGCATTTAGAAGTAAGAAAAAATGGCATTACATATAATCCACAAAATTATGTGTATTAGAAATTTGATTAAAGATTTGTGAAGAAACCATAATATTTCAAAAAAATATTATGGTTTCTTCATTAAATAATCAAATGACCTTTTTAATGCATTATTTTTAATAAATAAAGTTCCAGCTTCATATAGCTTATGTATAAACAAGTCAGGGTTTAACACATATGAGCCAAATTCAGTTATCGATGTGTAAAATGTGGATAACTTATCATAATTATTATTCATATTGTGGAAAACTAAATAATAAAAATTCTTATATGTATAAAGCTGAATTGATTTAGCTAGTTTATTTGCATCTATTAAGTTATTGCTAATTAAATATTTTGTAAAATTACAATAATCATCAAATGTACTAAATTTATATATCAAATCTCTAGCTGTTTCAATATTGTTAACCTTTCTTCTAGCCCTAACTCTTTTTCTTGAGGGTTGAACAGGCTGTTTTTTTACAGTCTCTGGCACAATTTTTGTAATAGTAAGTATAAAATCCTTATCAGTCATAGCAAGAGCCTCAACTCTTATTTTACAATTACTAGTTATAAAACCATATTTTTCTTCAGCCTCTTCAAGAATATCTAAAAATAAATCTTGACATTCTATTGAGTTTGCCATAAAATCATGCAAACTTATATCTTTATCTTCTAAGTCCTTCATAGAAACAATTATTTTAATTTTATTTTCATTAAGCTTTTCAAATTTCATTAAAACCTCACAATCTGACAATATATAAAACATATTATCAATTATAATACTTCTCCATATATTATATTTTTCCTTCCAAAAAAAGGTAACTACAAGTATAACACATTTTTAAAAAAAATTAAAGTGATTTTCAATATTTTATTTAATTGTAACATAAAATTTTATGAAAATAAATAGAAAAATTTCCCTATAAATCTTGAAAAAAAATGTTATACAAGGTATAATACTTAAGTACAATATTAAAAAAATGAATATATGCAAAAGAGGAGGATATAATAAATATGGCAACAAGAGAAAAAAATGTATGGATATTAATTCTATTTATTTTATGTGGAATTGTTGTGGGAGGCCTACTTGGAGAGCTTGCAGGACATGTGGATTTCCTATGGTGGTTATCATATGGAGAAACATTTGGAATATCAGAGCCAATAACATTAGATTTACAAGTTATCTCAATAACATTTGGATTGATGTTTAAAATCAATATAGCTAGCATAATTGGAATGATACTTGCAATATTCATATATAGAAAAGTCTAATAAAAAAAGTAATTATATTAAAAAATGCATAGTAAATTTTAAAATTAACAAAACAAGAAATTATATAGGGGTGAAGGAAAGGAAATATGTATGAAAGTTAAGGAACTTCCTATGTCTGAAAGACCCTATGAAAAACTTGAAATGTATGGAGAACATACACTTTCAAATGCTGAACTAATTGCAATAATAATAAAAAATGGTACTAAAGATGAAAGTAGTGTAAGTATTGCACAAAAAATATTAACATTAGAAAAAAACGGAGAAAACAACTTAAGATTTTTGCAAAATATATCTATAGAAGAATTTATGAGTATAAAGGGGATAGGAAAAGTAAAAGCTATACAACTTAAAGCATTAGGGGAGTTAGCTAAAAGAATATCAAGACCCATTAATACTAGTCAGATACAAATTAATTCACCAGACGATATAGCAAATTTACTAATAGATGAACTAAAATTCGAAAAACGAGAAATTGTAAAAGCTATAATACTTAATTCTAAAAATGTAATTCTAAAAATTGTAGATATATGTTTTGGAGGAACAAATTCTGCAATTTTAAAACCTAGAGATGTATTACAAGATGCAATAAAATTAGGAGCACCAAAGATAATCTTAGTACATAATCACCCAAGTGGGGATCCAACCCCAAGTAAATCAGATTTTGACTTTACAGAAAGAATGGTACAAGCATCACACCTAATGGGAATTGAACTATTAGACCATATTGTAATTGGGGATTGTGACTATTGTAGTATATTTTACTTAAAAAATAAATTAGATTTAAGAAATTTATAGTAAATGGCAAAAAAGCCATAAAAAAGCTTAAGTGGAGGTAGAAAGAATGTTTAATTTTGGTTCAAAGGATATCGGCATAGATTTAGGAACAGCAAACATATTAGTTACAATAAAAGGAAAGGGGATAGTGCTTAATGAGCCGTCAGTTGTGGCAATAGATAGAAAATCACAAAGAATACTAGCAACAGGGCATGAGGCCAAGGAAATGCTTGGAAGAACTCCAGAACAAATAAAAGCTGTAAGGCCTATGAAAGATGGAGTGATAGCAGATTTTACAGCAACTCAATTAATGTTAAAAAATATTCTATATAAAGTTTCTAAAAGATATAATGTTGGAAAGCCTAGAGTAGTTGTTGGTGTTCCATCTGGTATAACTGAGGTAGAAGAAAGAGCTGTAGAAGAGGCTGTATTACAAGCTGGTGCAAAAGAAGTATATTTAATAGAAGAACCAATGGCAGCAGCAATTGGAGCAAATTTAGAAATTGCAGAGCCTAGTGGAAATATAATAGTAGATATTGGAGGAGGAACTACAGAAGTTGCAGTTATATCATTAGGAGGAATTGTTGTAAGTAATTCTATAAGAGTTGCAGGAGATGAATTAGATGAACAAATAGTAAACTTTGTTAAAAGAGAAATGAATTTAGCAATAGGTAATACTACAGCTGAGCAAATAAAGAAACAAATAGGATGTGCTATGCCTCTTGTTACAGAACTTAGCATGGAAATAAGCGGTAGAGATTTAGCAACTGGACTTCCTCAGACAGAAATAATCACATCAGCTCAAGTAGAAGAAGCAATTCAAGAATCTATGGATAAAATAGTAGAAATAGTAAAACAAACTTTAGAAAGAACTCCACCAGAGCTTTCATCAGACATTATGGAAAAGGGAATTGTATTATCAGGTGGAGGAGCACTAATAAAAAATTTGGATAAATTAATTGCAGAAAGAACTGAGATGCCTGTTTATATTGCAGAAGACCCACTAGAATGTGTGGTTAAAGGAACAGGAAAAACTCTCGAAGATTTAGAAAGACTAAAAACAGTTTTAATTAATTCAAGAAAAAGAAGATAAAGACTGTCTTATCTTGCTGTCACACATATTTTTTATTCTCCATGTATTCGAATTAAAAATATGTGTGACACGTGGGACTGCAAAGTAAATAAATTAAAGGAGTAGACATGTATAAAAATAAGAAAAAAGGAATTATAGGAATTGTAATAACAATTGTAATATTAATACTATTAGTAACATTTACTAATGCGAATGGAAACCAGATGTCATATATAGAGAATATATGTAATGTTTTTGTCATGCCTATACAAAATGGATTTACTTATTTAAAAAACAAAATATCTGGAAATAATAGCTTTTTTGCAGACATGGACACTTTAAAACAAGAAAATGAAGAATTGAAGCAAAAAAATAGTGAGTTAGAACAATCGCTTAGAGAACTTGAAGTAATAAAAGCAGAAAATGAAACTTTAAAAGAGTATGTAAATTTAAAAGATAAGTATAAAGACTACAGTACTATTCCAGCAGATGTAATAAATAGAGATATTAGTAATTATAGTAGTACAATAATAATAAATGTTGGCTTAGATGATGGAATTAAAGAAAATATGACAGTTATAGCAGATAATGGTTTGGTAGGTCATATAGTATCAGTTTCTTCAAATACATCCCAGGTGCAAACCATTGTAGATACAGCATCAGCTGTAACAAGTACGATAAGTACAACTGATGATACAATAGTTGTTCAAGGAACACTTGATGATAAAACAAAGTTAAGAGCAACATTTATACCAACAGATGCAGTAGTATTACAAGGAGACAGTGTAGAAACATCTGGAATAGGTGGAATTTACCCAAAAGGAATTCACATAGGAACAATAAGTGAAGTAGTAAATACAAATAACATAACAGATAGATATGCTACAGTAGATACAGCAGTTGACTTTACAAAGTTAAATACGGTTTTAGTAATAACAAATAGTGTAAGCGAATAATAAAAGAAAGGCATGGTGAAAAGATTGAGAAAACTAGTAGCTGTTATTTTGCTAATTTTAATATTTTTCATAACATATTTTTTGCAATCCAATTTTTTCACCTGGTTTACAATAGGAGATATACAACCCAATTTATTTGTAATATTTATTCTAGTAATAGGATTATTTGCAGGAAAAAAACTAGGGATTATATTAGGTATAATATTTGGATTTTACATAGATTTGATTATAGGACGCCAGATTGGAATTTCAGGAATAATGCTTGGAATTGTAGGATTAATAGGAGAATTATTAGATAAAAACTTTTCAAAAGAAAGTAGATTTACTATCATGCTCATGATAGCAGGATGTACAGCAATATATGAAATAGGTTGCTATATATTTAATGTAGCAACACTAGAGATGAATTTTGAAATATTATCTTTTGTAAAAATTTTAATAGTTGAAATAATATATAATTTAATTATTACTATAATAATTTATCCATTAATACAAAAAGCTGGACATGCACTAGAGGATACTTTTAAAACTAAAAAAATACTTACGAGATATTTTTAGTTGCTATTGTCCCTTGCACTAATGTCCATAGAGATAGGTGGTGAGATATTGGGAAAAAACAGTGGAACAGGTGAAAGAGTAAGATATAACATAATGACAACAATTACATATATAATAGGTATAGTGCTTTTAATTCAACTTTTTAATTTACAAATTATACATGGATCTGAATATAGAGAAACATCAAACTCGAGACTTACTCGAGAAAGTATTGTAAAAGCAGCCAGAGGCTCTATTAAAGATAGAACAGGAGTGGACTTAGTAAATACAGATACTGGCTATAGCGTGGAAATATATAGCACAAAGGTTGACGACGAAGGTCTTAATTCTTCAATCCAAAGATTTATAGAAATACTTGAAGAAAATGAGGACAAATTTGTAGATAATTTGCCAATTACAGTTAATCCATTTGCATTTACGGAAGAATCAGAAGAAGCACAAAAAAATTGGAAGAGAAATAATGATATAGATGAAAATTATAATGCAGAACAAGTTTTTTATTACTTAAAACAGAAATATGGCATAACAACTGAAGATGTTGATATGGCGAGAAAAATTATGGCAGTAAGGTATGAAATAACTAGAAACGGATATAGTGCTACTAGGTCAGTAACAATAGCTAAAGATATAAGCGATATTTCAGCAGTCCAATTAAGAGAACAAAATGCATCTTTAGCAGGAATGAATGTTGTAACAGAGCCAACAGTATCGTATACATCAGAAAATCTAGCATCACATGTACTAGGCTATGTTGGAGCAATAAATGAAGATGAGTACGAAACAAGAAAAGATACATATAGAAATGATGATATAATAGGAAAAACAGGAATTCAAAGAGTTTTTGAGGAATATTTAAAAGGCACTGATGGAGTAAAACAAGTTGATATGACAGTCGATGGAGCAATAACTAGTGAATATATATCTGAAGAAGCGGTAGCAGGATCAGACTTGGTGCTTACAATTGATGCTAACTTGCAAAAAGTGGCAGAAGATGCCTTAGAACAAAACATTAAAGATATTGCTGCAGGAAAGTATGGAGGAGAAGCGCATGATGCAGATGCAGGAGCAGTAGTAGTAATGGAAGTAGATACAGGAGAAGTCCTAGCAATGGCAAGTTATCCAGACTATAATCCTGAAAGATATTCTGAAGAATATTCTGCAGATGATACTTCAGGTAGATATACAAACAGAGCAATATCAAGTGCACAGCCACCAGGCTCTACATTTAAAATGGCAGTGGCAACAGCGGCGCTTGCAGAAGGGACAATAACCACTTCAACAAGAATAAATGATACAGGAGTATACCCATATGGACACCATCCAGCGTGTTGGTATTATAGGAGTTATAGAACAGGACATGGATACTTAAATGTAACACAAGCAATAAAATATTCTTGTAACTATTTTTTCTATGAAATGGGATATAGATTAGGAATAGATAAAATAGCAGAATATGCACAAAAATTTGGATTAGGGAAAAGAACAGGTATAGAACTAGAAGGAGAAGCAACTGGAAGTGTTGCTAGTACAGCATATGCTGAAAGCCAAGGATATGATTGGTATTTATCAGATACATTATCAGCAGCAATAGGACAATCGTTCAACAACTTCACACCAATCCAAATGGCAAGATATGTAAGTATGATAGCAAATGGCGGAAAAGCAGTAGATGTAAGTATAATAAAATCTATTATAAAACCAGACGGCTCAGAAGTATCTCAAGAAGAAATAGATAATTTTGTTAATGGAAAATTAGAAACAGAAGATACAAATTTAGAAGATGTTGAAATTTCAAAAGAAAATCTCGATGCAATTAGAAAAGGAATGAGAGGCGTTACTAGTGAAGCTGGAGGTACTGCATACTCTACTTTTGCAGACTTTGATATAGATATTGCAGGAAAAACAGGATCTGCACAAGTTATAGTGGACGGAAAAGAAGAAGCACATGGATGGTTTGTAGGATTTGCGCCATATGATGACCCAGAAATTGCAGTAGTTGTATTAATAGAAAAAGCAAGTTCTGGAGGATATACTGCGGCAACAGCAAAAGCTATCATGGAAGAATATTTTGGAATGAACTCGGAAGAAGTTACAGAGGACAAGACGGCACAGCCTGGCAGCGAAAGTGTAAGATAAGCTTGGAAAATAATTGCATTTTAGCGTTGTTAAACTTCGCTGCGAAAATCCTCGACGTACACAAAGTACGCCTCCGGTTTTCTTGCTTGTTTGCCTAGCCAAAATAACAATTCTTTTCCAAGCTATAGAAAATTGTTATTCAGCAAAATATAAATTAATAAAGGGAGTAAAAGCCTATGAGTAATAATAGTATTAGTATAAGTATTAAAAAAAATCAAGTAGTGATTAAAGTTGATGAAAATGCAGAACAGAGAGAAATTGTAACAGACTTAAAAAAGAAAATGTTAGAACTTAAAAATTTGTACCAAGATGACAAAACACCAATACTAATAACTGGAAAAATCCTTAAAAATAGAGAAATGGATGAAATACAAAATTTAATAAAAAAATTCCTAAATGTCCAAATTGACTTTGATAGTCCAAAAGTATTAGGATTACATGGAATAAAAAGAACTTTTTATAAAGAAATAGCAACATCAGAAACAAAATTTCATAAAGGCTCTTTAAGATCTGGACAAAGAATTGAATTTGAAGGGAGTCTAGTAATAATTGGTGATGTCAATGCTGGCGCAGAAGTAATTGCAGGGGAAAATATAGTTGTACTTGGAATATTAAGAGGACTAGCTCACGCAGGAGCAAAAGGAAACAAAGATGCAGTAATAGAAGCATCTGAAATAGAAGCGGCACAAATTAGAATTGCTGATAAAGTAAAAGAAATAGAAAAAGATACTAATACTATACGCAAAGTAAAAACATCAGCATACATAAATGATAAGGATGAGCTTATACTGGAATAAGCAAAATTAAGTGGTATGCCAACTGTAAAAAATTGAAAAAACTATTGACATAATGAATAATAAAATTAGATAGGGGCACATTCTTAAAGTGTACCCCTATACTTGAAGAAAATATATGTATATATTAATTCTTTAAGCTTATAATTTTTTAATTTCTTCCTTAGACAAACCAGTTAATTTTATTATTAAATCTATAGCCAAATTTTCTTCTTTCATCTTCTTGGCTATTTCTTTTTTACTGGCAGTATTACCTTGTTCAATGCCTTGTTCAATGCCCTGCTCAATACCCTGTTTAATTCCATCCTCTACTCCATTGCAATACCCTGTATATTCTGCCTCTTTTTCATCTAACAAAGCCTTTTCTCTTAATTCAGCTAATCTTCTAATCTTTTCATCTTGGCTTATTACATCTAACTTATCTTTAGCTTTTTTCATATTTTCATTATTTTTCATATAATCTGACACCTCTTTACTTTCTGGGTTATCAAAAAAATTTAGCCACTCTTTAAGCTTTTTTTCTTTCTCGGTTGGTTTTATTAACCTATGAACTTTTGGTATCTCTATTATATTTAATTCAAAATCGTCTGTCAAGATTATTTTCCTTTCTTTTTCTTCAATTATCTTCCACCTGGAGTGAAAACCTAGTTCTTTCAGACTACCTATTTCAAAATTGGCTAGTAAAATTAGAATTGTCCTTTGCAAATCGTTATAATCTTCGCTTTTCTTAATATTTCTAATATATTGCTTAGACCAATAAAACAGCAATCTTTTAATTAAATTCTTTTTGTCAGTCATTTGCATTTCAATGTTACAGTATTCATTGCCATTGATTTTAGCTAAGACATCAACAACGCCCATTTTATCTTCAGGCAATTCTCTTCTAAGGACAATATTTTGATTCAAATCAACACTATCTATTTCTTCATCAAGAATGCAATTTAGTAAATCCTTAGTAATTTTTTCGCTACCCACTTCACCAAAAAGAATTTGAAAAACAACGTCAACTTTTGGTGAAAGAATAGAATTATTTTTTTTCATATTCTCACGACCTTTCAATTAAATTAATAATTAAAGTACATATTATTTAATTCTAAAATGGAATAAAGGATGAAATGATTGTGATACAGGGAAAAATATAAAGTTAGAACAAAAAATATGTGAAAGAATTTAAATAGAATTCAAAAAATAAAAGAATATTTTGAAAGAAATATAAAAATTCTCTTTAACTATTGGAAAATAATATAGCATGTAAATACATAAAAGTCAAGAAAAACTCATCGACAAAATTCGACAAAGTTATATACAATGAAATAAACGGCTGTCGCTTACGACGCCGTGCGTTCTAAATATCCAATTGGCAATTGGAAAAATAATATAATTTTACAACTAAGTCAATAGCAATAAAATCAACGCAATAAATAAAAACTCGTCTTTTACACCTTCTTGATAAAGAAAGAAAATTAGACATATGAGTATGATGTCATCTTGATGCAGCTTTATTCCCAATATTTCAATAATTTCATTGTCGTAATCATCATTTTTTGAAATCTTAGAAAATTCCTTATTGTATTCTTTATAATTCTTATTTTTACTATCAGAGACAGTTTTCATAACATTATTATGAAAGCTACTTTTGGTGTTTTTATGATGACTATTGTTATCACTTTTTCGATTATTTACATCTTGATAAAACTCATCTTTGTAATTTTGAGACCTTTGTGTAGGGCGAGCATTCGCATTTTGTGGATAACTATAGTAAGGTCTTGGATAAAAATGTGGAAAAAACGGAAAATTATACATTTTTCTTATTCTCACCACCTAGGGCGCCAAATATTTGAAAGGCTTTTTCAAGACCGAATAATTGTACATATTGATCCACTTTTTCTTTTCTACTTTCTTTCAAATATGGCTTTAAAGATAACAAGAGATTAGCTCTAGGGTCATCTTTTTTAGTATTCATTGCATCCATAACCTGTTTCATTTTCAAAATAGTATTAATATCTATATCTGGTGAAAAAGAGCTTTCTTCATTATTTGAATTATTATTATTCGAATAGGAAGTATTGCTGTCGTTTGAATCAGAAGAATTGTTATTAGAATTACTATTACTAGCAGAATTACTAAAATTATTAATCATATTCTTGATATCATCAGGAATTTGATTATTTTTAATCATATTATTTATTTGATCCATTATATTATTCATATCTGTATCGTTCATACAAACCTCCTATTTTAAAAATTTAATTATTATTCTTATTTTTAATCTGATTTATAATCGCATCAGCATCTTTGGAATTTAACATTTTACTTACTTGAGATAAACCTTGTTCTAATTGCCTTTTATCCATTTTGGCAAGCATGCTCATAAGTTCACCCATATTCATATTATTATTCATAAACAACTATCAATCCTTCCTAAGGCAAAATTAGTATTAGCCTTAATATAATATATGTTGGAAAACTATAATATAATATTCAAAAATGTAAAAAATGTTACGAATAATAATAAATAACTTTAAGCTTAGGGAACTGAATAACTACTATAATTAAACAAGTTAATGTAACAAAAATGTCTTGAAAATGTAATATAAATTTAATATTTAATATGTAACTGCTATTTCCGTAAATTAATAGCATAATTTCTGTATAGAATGTAAAGATTTAAGTTATTGAAATTATAAATTAAAATGTTAAAATAGTTGTGAATAAATATATTATAAAAAATTATGTAATTTATTATCGATAACCATTGAAATGTGGGCGAAAAAGTAGTATAATTAATGTTATGATATTATGTTTAGGAGGTAGCAATGAGCAGAGTATTAAACAAACTAATTGCAGTAATGATTGTCATACTATTGATAGGGACAAACTTGATATTTCTAGCAACAGAGAGTATAGCAGCATCAAGTGCATATGATTCACAAAATAGTAGGACAAACAATTCGAATGTGGAATTTAATGCATACTTAGAGGGAGGAGTACATGAAACAAGTATAGATATGTCTTCACAAGATATGAAGATATATTTAAATATTTCTGTGCAAAATATAGGATACTTAAAAAGTGCAGAAATTAGTTTCGAAAATGCCAACTTTAGCATAAATCCAAACGAAGAGAATAGCTACATAAAAAGCGTAGATAAAGGAAATAACAAAATACAATTAAACCAAATAAATAAAGGCGAAAATGTAGTAATAGAAATACCAATTCAATTTCTTGCTAAAGATGATGTCGCATCAGACTATCTAAATAAAGAATTTGGCACACATTTAGTAGCAGAATATATAGATGAAGATGGAAAAAGTATTTCAATAGATAAAACAATATTAAATAAGCTAACTTGGACAGCAGAAACAGAAATAGAAAACACAATGAAAATTAATAAATACATACCATATAAACAAGGAGAAAAATATGGTGTGTTATTACAGATGCTTGTAAATAACAAAGTAAAGGATAATAAAGTACCAGTAAAAACGAGCAAAACAACAATAACTGTACCAGAATTAAATGGAACTAAACCAAGTAGCGTATCAGTAATGGCAAATAACACAAAAGCAACAAATGGACAAGAAGATGGAATAAACTTTAATAATAATAATTATGCATATGATGCAGAAAACAATACATTAACAATAACAGTAGGAAATGCAGCAGACGGAAACAACATGATAAAATGGAAAAAAGATGCGACAGATGAATATATAGTTACATTTATATATGAAGGACAGGATATATATAACAAAGTAGTAGAATTACAAAATAGAACTGAACAAGAAAACACACAAAGAGAAATAACAAATAGATCAGACATAAATAGAAATGCAGTAGTTAATGAAGAAAGTGTAAATGCTAATATTGAGACAGATGAAGAGACTATAAATACAAATCAAGAAAGTACAAATAATGCAGTAATAAATACACAAGTTGATGAAAATGATATACAAACTAGTGCACCAGTAACAGAAGAAATTGTAACAGAATTAAAAATAGAAACAAATATAAAAGTAGAAGATACATTATATACATTTGATGGACAAACAATAACAAAAGATTTTAATTATAGCAATGAACTAAAAGAAAAAATAGGAGAATTAACGACAGCAGAAATATCTGCAACAAACGAAATAAGTAAAGGATACATATATGCAAACTATGATATAGAAAAAGAAGAAGACAAAAAAGAGACAACATATGGTGTAAAATATGTAGCAAATGTAGAAAATATAAACATAGTAGATAGAGTAGAGTTTAAAGAACAGATAGATAAATTTAAAGGAGAAGAAAAAGAAGGAGAGGAACAACTAGAAGGAGCAACAACTGTAGGAGACAAAAATTATACATATAATAAAGAAATAAAAATATCTAAAACTATATTTGACAAAATGTTAGGTGAAGAAGGAAAAATAGAAGTATTTGATAATACAAATAACAAAATAGGCGAAATAAATAAAGACACAGAAGTAAATAGCTCAAATGAATATGCAATAGATATATCAGAAGCAAACAAAAATCAAATAGTTATTAGGACAAGCAAACCAATAACAGAAGGAAAAATAGAAATAAACATAACAAAAGCAATAGCAAAAAATATAGACTATTCAATAGAACAAATGAGAGAATTTAAAACAATAGAAACATCTATGATAGGAAATGTAATAGAAGACTCAAGTGCCAAAACAGCAAAAATAAATATGCTAGAACCAAAAAGTGAAGCTAGTATAGCAATAAACAAAGAACAATTATCAACAGTAACAGAAAATAGTAATGTAGAGTTAAGAGCAACACTAGACACATCATCAGTATATAACTCACTATACAAAGACCCTACTATAAAAATAGAGTTGCCAGAAGTAATTGAAAACGTAGAAGTAAACAGTATAAAAATGCTTTATGCAGATGGACTAAAAATAAAAGAAGCAACACTATCAGAGGAAGATGGAAAGAAAGTTATAGACATCAGTATTGAAGGAACACAAACAGAATACTCTACGGAAAACCAAGATGTAAAAGGACCAAACATTATAGTAAATACAAATATGGAATTAGACAAACTAGGAACAAATCAAGATGCAGAAATAAAAATGCAATATACAAATAATGCAAACACAGAAAGTGAAGATGAAGCAGAAGAGAAAGAAGCAAAAACAGACATACCAATAATAGCACCAACAGGAGTAATAGCAACAAATGAAGTATCAAACTACAAAGAAGGAGCAGAAGATGTATTAGAAATAGAAGACGGAACAAAAGAATTAACAATAGATACATATTCAGATGCAAGAGATGTAGTATTTGGGGGACAAGTAATAAACAACTATGATAATGCAATATCAGATGTAGTAGTACTAGGAAGACTACCAGTACAAGGAAATAAAAATGTAGATACAAATGCAGACTTAGGCTCAAATATGAACATGACATTAAAACAGGGAATAAGCATACAAGGAATGGACACAAGCAATATAAAAGTGTACTATTCATCAAATGTAGATGCTACTAATGATTTAAGTGGTCAAGCAAATGGCTGGACAGAAAACCCAAGCAACTTAGCAGAAGTGAAATCATACTTAATAGTAGTACAAAATATACAATTAGCAACAGGAGAAGGTTTCCAATTTAACTACACAGCAGAACTAGCAGGAAACATAGCATACAACAATACAACAAATACAATGTACAAAGTATTCTATAACAACATTTCAGATATAGGAACAATAGCAGAAACAAAAGTGTCACCTATAATAAAACTAACAACAGGAGAAGGTCCAGAGATAGAAGTAACATTAAGCTCAAGCATACCAGAGGGAACAACAGTAGGAAATGGACAATATGTAAGATTCTATGTTACAGTAAAGAATAATGGAGATATTGAGGCAGAAAATGTGAAATTAAATATTCCTATACCAGAACATATGAGATATGTAGAGTTCGAAGAAATAATTAATGAGTACAATTTAGATGAAGATGCAACGAATTATGAAATAGATTTAGGAAATATTAAGTCTGGTGAAAGTAAAGAAGTTGATTATGAATTAGTTGCATACATATCAGGTGTGGGAGGTACAATTGATACTATGAACTATGCTGAATTAACAGCAGGAAACATATCAGGAAAAGTAAGGTCTAATGAATATAAAATTGTACTTGATGCACAACTTCCTCATATGAAAATAGTAAATGAAGTAAATACTGAAGAATCAAGAACTTATTCAGAAGGCTCAACTATAAGATATAATTTGCAAATAACTTCTAATACTTCTACAGAGTTTAAGAATATTACAGCGACTATACCATTACCAGATGATGTAGAAGTAACAAATGCATATATTGAAAGTGATAGTGGTAATATTACTGATGGGGTTCAAATTAGTTCTGATAAGGTAATAGTTAATATACCAACACTTGAAAGTTCTGGAACAAAAAATGTAGTAGTAGAATTTACTATAGGAGAAAATACTCCAGCAAGTTTTTCTTCGATGGTAACAGTTGCGTCAGATGATATAGGAACTAGATATTCAAATGAAAGAATAATTTATACAGGAAGAGAAAGCATGACTGGTGAACAATTAGCACCATCAAAAGAATATGTAAAAGAAAATGAAGAATTTAAATATACATTTAAAATTAATACAGAAGGTACTGCTGATATATTTGGATTTGTACTCGAAGATCAATTACCTAGTGAATTAGACTTAATAAGTTCTTCTGTAGAATTAACAAATTTAGATGGTAGTGAATCAGAATATAGTGTTGTGGGGAAAGCATTAGAAAATGAGGAGGGAATAGTAACCTTAAAAATATCTAGGCTACCAAAAAATTCAATCCTAACTATTACATTAACAGTATCAGGAAGATTACAATCAGAAGCAGATGACGGAAAAGAGTTAGTAAATAGAGCGTATATATATGGGGACAAAGTAGACAGGATAGAATTAAATAGTACAACTGTATATTTAGAATATGAACCATTATTACATGATAATCCTACAGGTTCAGGAGCAGGTAATAGATTTAGCATATCTGGAACAGCATGGCTTGACGAAAATCAAGATGGTATGAGAGACGGAGAGGAGACAACAATTTCAGGAGTACAAGCATTATTATTATATAAATCAAATGGACAACTTGTTACTGATGCAGATACAGGAGAAAACAAAATATCAACAACAGGGGAAGATGGAAGATATCAATTTACAAACTTAACTCCAAATCAATATTTAGTAGTATTTGTATATGATGCAGGTTTATACAGTATAACAACATATCAAAAAGAAGGAGTAAACGAAAGTAGAAACTCAGATGCAATAGAAACAAATATAAACCTAAACGGAACAAGACAAATAGCAGGTGTAACAGATACATTACAAGTTTCAAATGACAGCATAAGAAATATAGACTTAGGACTATATCAAGATGAAAAATTTGACTTAAGTGTAGAAAAATATATTACTAAGATTTCATTAACAACACCAACAATAGGAACAGCACAATACGAATATGGAGATTCAGTATTTGAGAAAGTTGAAATTCTAGGGCAAAACGCAGGAAGAAGTAGCATGGTAATGGAATACAAAATAGTAATAAGAAATGAAGGTGGAGTAGCAGGATATGCAAGAAAAATAGTAGACTACTTACCAGAAGGAGTTGGATTTAGTACAGACTTAAATAAAGATTGGTATTTATCAGAGACAAATGGAAACATATATAATACAAGCTTAGAAAATACAATAATACAACCAGGAGAGACAAAAGAATTGACATTGATATTAACAAAACAAATAACAGAAGATACAATAGGAACAACATTAAGTAACCAAGCAGAGATATACGAAAGCTATAATGAAGAAGGACTAAAAGACATAGACTCAACAGAAGCAAATAGAGAAACAGAAGAAGACGATTTGGGACAAGCTGATGTACTAGTATCACTAGTAACAGGTAAAATAATAATGTACACAGGAATAGTAATAGTAGTACTAGCAATGATTACAACAGGGATAATAGTAATCAAGAAAAAAGTACTAACTAAAAATAAGTAAGAAAGGAGGACAATATGAAGAAAATATTAAAATGGTTTCTAATATTAATAGGAACTGTAGCAGTATCAGTAGGAATTTCTCTAACTATTTCTACAAATCTTTCAACAGAAACTATAGCACAAATAGAAGAGAATACTACAAAACAAGCATCAGGACAATGTAGCCCAAACCCAATAATCCTAATTAGAGAAAACCTAGAGGGTTATGGAGCAGATGGCTCAAAACTATTTAGACCAATTGCTGCAGATTCGGATTTGGAACTTTATTGTGTTGAACCTGGGGCGGCTCTAGGAACAAGTGGCTCAGTTGATTATTCTGAATTGCAGGAATATGTTAGTAGTTATCATACTTCAAGTGCACATGGATGCGCTACACCACCTAGAGAAATGAAAACTTTGCCATACTATTATTGTCATGGAGAGCATTACACTGAAAGTTCAACAACGGTATATGGAAGGTATGTTGGGAATTTATATGATGCTGGATATGCTGCATCTTTCTTCCCAGACGGAGCACAAACACTTAACTGGGATGATAATCAATGGAGTGGAGGTAAGCAACAAGCTATTTGGATGTTGTATGGATTAAATAAACGTGATGATCCAAACAGAGGAACCTATAGAACTGAAGGAGAATTAATAGTAGAAGAAGCAACTGCTTATAGAGAGTTTTATGAAAAAATAATGGAAAAAGACCAAAATGGGAATATAGGTATGAAACCTAAGGATATTACTAACTACGAAAATGTAAGTGTTAGCACAGATACTAATAATCAAACACACATAATAGGGCCATTTACTATTGACTATGTAAAAGGAAGATATCGTATAGAAGGACCTTATGGAACTTATAATATGGCATTTGGTGGAATTTCAGATATGTGGTTAGTAGATGAGGACGGAAGAAGAATAGAAATTCAAAAATTTATAAGACCAGAAATAGGAAGTTATAAAGAGCCAAGTTATTTTGATACCTTTGACACTGAGGAAGGAAAACCTAACCCAAACTGCGTAGACTACTATGATAATGGAAGAAATTATCCAGATCCAAATGAACCATTTTATGTGGAAATTGCATATACTGGAGAAGAATCAACATCATATACATTAAATGCAGAGTTTCAATATATGAAATCAACAGCAAAATTTTGTGTAAGAGAGGGTATTAGGTATGTTTCAGCGCCAAGCGATCGTGATACTCCACATACAGATCCCGGAGACCCACCTACACCTTGTCATAGTTGTGACATGAGGGCAAAAATAGACACTATCGATCAACAAGATTTAGTTTATGTTGTAGAGTCTAATAGGGAAATAATAACTGAGTCATTTACTGGAGGACCAGATGATAATGGACCACCAGCAAAAACAATGAAACTTGGTGGATATGTATTTGAAGATACACCATCAGGAAAAGAGCAAGATGTTGATGGAGTAATGAATGAAGGAGAAAGAATAATACCAGGAGCAAAAGTAACATTATATGAAGTAGATGATAATGGAAATAGAGAACTAGCACAGCTAAGAACATTAAGAGATGAAAATCCAAATATATCAGATGCAGAAGTAAATGATCCTGATGATTATACAAGAAGAATAAATCCAACTCTATCAGATGCATATGGATATTATGAATTTAGAGGATTGGACACAGAGAAAAACTATATTGTTGAGTTTGAATACAATGGTCAAATATATATGCCAACAGAATATTTAGCAGGAACAGGACACGATTCTGTATCGGACATGGTAGATGCAAATCAATATGATACAGCAGGTACAAAGAGTGAACAATGGAGACAAACTTCAAAAGCATTAGAAGTTGCAAGCGAGAGAACAACATATGACCAAAGATTTGCTGAAATACGTTCATATCCTGAAAACTATACAATGAATCCAGATGGATTAAGTTTAATTAGTGGAAGTAATGGATATAATGTAGCATTCTCAATATATGATTTGATGGGATTTAATTTAACAGCAGATGGAACATATGAACAAAAATTAGATACTCCTTTAATTGATACATATTACTATTTAGATAATGGAGTAATAATGATAGGTGAAGATATCAAAGAAGGTTTAATTACAACAAGGATAAGAGAGTTTATAGACCAGAATAAGAAATATCCATCTGATCAAGAAATGAGAAATATATATACTGGAATTGTTAATGAAATAGCAGGAGACTTGGATGGAGGACAACAAGAAGCATGGCAAATGATACAATTTGTAGAAGATAGCAAAATAAGTGCATATACAATTAATAACATGAATAATGCAAATTCATATGATATATATCCAGTATACAATGATCAAAAAGCAGATATAAAAAATCGCAGGATGACAACAAATGTAGAAAGTGGAAATGAGTATCCATATAACAGTTATAATAGAGATACACATACACATGATTCTAGTAAGAGTGTATATACAAATAAAGTGTATCCGATGAATGGTGAATTACGAGAATTCAAAAATATCTACGAAGGACAATTATTTGTAAACTGTGGATTGTGGAGAAGACAAGAAGCTGATATGGCTATTAACAAAGACGTATACAAAGCGGCATTAAAGATTAATGACAAAACAATAGTATATAACTATGATAAGAGAAGTGCTACCGTAGATGAACAAGATGGAGATAATGATGGCAAGAACAATGAAGATGGAAATCAAGACAATCAAACATATTGGGATATATACCTAAGAATGTCTGATTATGATAACTACTATGGAAAGTCATATAGTGAAGATGGTCAAGCTGGATACATGAGAGAAATATATCCTACAGATTACTTATTTGATACGCCAGGGGAAGGTGGCATAGCACCAGGTCATCCAGGTGATCCACTAGAAGTATATATAACGTATAAAATTACTGTAAGAAACCAATCAATGAGTATATTAACAGAAATAGAGGAAGTTGTAGATTATTATGACCAAGACTATACATTTAAACCAAACTTATCATGGGTAATGTATAGAGGAAGTAACACAGAGGAGCCTCCTAGAGTAAATGAAGATGAATATTACAGTGTAATGGCTAGCAATCAAGAAGATATGAATAATGTTTCTGTAATAGGAAAAATAACTGGAGCTCGTGATGTTAAAAATAATAACACAAAATACCCAGGAACAGAGGAAAATCTAGGAAACGGATATCAGAATGTATATATAAATGGTCTAGATGGCAAAAAATTAGAATCAGGTGAAAGTGCATATATTTACTTGACATTCCAAGTAAATAAAGAGAATGAAAGAGTTATATTAGATGGTGGAGAATATTCAACTACGGACACTCCAAAAGAGAATATAGCTGAGATTAATGGATTTACAACATATTATAAAGACGGAACAACATTACCAAACTACGGAGGTAAAGGACAAAATGATATTGCCGGACTAGTAGACAGAGACTCAACACCAGGTAACTTAGTGGCAGAAGACTTAGAAGGAGAAAGATATGAACAGAACTTTGAAGATGATACAGATAGAGCACCTAGTCTAAGAGTAAGAATAGATGCAGAGGCAATAAGAAGAGCAAATGGTATTGTATGGGAAGATGAAAGAACTGAAAATGTAGATGGTGCATTAATAGGTGACGGTATTAGACAAGAAGGTGAGACACCAGTAGCAGGAGTTACAGTTGAATTAATTGAAAAATGTGTTGATGGATCAGAATACCGTTGGGGTGAACCAGTATCTACAAATGAAAATGGAGAATATCTATTTGAGAACTATATACCAGGTGACTACATAATAAGATTTAAGTATGGCAATACAGATGCTACAGCACTTTCAACAGAGTCTAAGGGCTCACAAGGAAGCAATATAGTATCATACAATGGCCAAGACTTTAAATCAACAACATATCAAGATGGTATAGAACAATCTGAATATACAGACATATCACGCAGATACCAAGGCTATAGAAATACAGCTACGCAGAATGTTACAGCAACATATAATGGTAATGAAAATGCTGGAAATACTACAGATAATACATTTGGATATGACATATATGCATCAGATGCGGCAACAGCAGAAAATGAAAACTACTCAGATGCAAAAGACTTGTGGACAGCAGGAGACAGAAGTGATTTACACGGTAGAGATAATGTAATAAGCTATAGTCAAAGCAATGTTACAAACCATAAAGCAGAAGTTTTAGCATCACCATATGTAGTTCCAACATATGATGGAACTGAATATAGCGATGATGAAATGAGAGCGTTATATGATGAATTAATCGACAATACTCAAATGACAGCAGAAACAGGTATGATAGTAGTAGAATTTGAGTATGACAGACAGCAATCAGATGGATTGAACTCAACAATAAATGATGAGACAAATTCAAGTCACAGCTATATTGTTTTGGATGGAATAGAAGATAACAGACAGAACAGTAACTACACATTAAAAAACATAGACTTCGGATTAACAGAAAGACCAAAAGCACAGCTTGAAATTGACAAATCTGTAGCAAATGTGAAAGTAACACTCGCAAATGGAACACCATTATTTGATATAGTAGAAGCTGCAAACAATGCATTATGGCAAGATCACAAGGAATATAGTATAGACGAAATTAAAGAGGATTATGAAGGAATTTATCCAACATATTATAGTAATGATACTACATATCCAAAGAATCAAGATCATACACAATATCACAGATATTCATATAGGACAGTTGCCAATGGTATAAATGACATTGTACAAAGCACAGATAAAGGTTTAATACAACTTACAATGGACGAAGAATTAATGCATGGTGCAACAATTCAAATAACATACACTGTAAAAATTACAAACGTTGGTGAGACAGACTACTACGACACAGGAGATGCTAAAAATTACTATTACTTAGGAAATAGAGATGGTTCAGAAGTAGTAACAACAGTAGCAAACCAAGTAGTAGATTATGTACAAAACAACTTACAGTTTGACGAAAATAATGAGGCAAACATGGATGACAGCGGACAAGGAGTTAATGCAAGAGACGGTTGGAAACTAATTACTGTAGAAAACTTAACAAAACATGATGAGGTAAATGAAGATCTAGTTAATAGGAAACTTGAACCTGAAGGAGAAGACTTTGATAAGAAAAAATTATCAGCATTCAACACAATAGTACAAACAGAAAGTTTCGGAAGTGATAATTTGGTACCAGGTCAAGAAACAACAAGAACAATAGTATTATCACAATTGATTACACCACAAAATACAGATGATGATTTAACATATGGAAACATGGTTGAAATTGTTAAGACATCAAATACGGTAGGAAGAAGAATGGCATACTCAGTAGTTGGTAACCAAGACCCATCACTTTCAGATGCATCAGAAGTTGACGCAAACGTAGCCGAAAGAATAGTTATATTACCACCATTTGGTGAGGTACGTATTTACTATATCTTAGGAGCAGTAGTAGCAGTAATGCTAATAGGAGGAATTATACTAATAAGAAGAAAAGTACTTAAAGGAAAAGATAAGACAGAGTAAGATTAGATTAGTATAATTATAAAAGAGGAAGATACTTTGAATAGTATCTTTCTTTTTTTGTTACTATTTAGATGTTTTTCACCTCAAAATCTTGAAAAAAACGCTATTTTGCGATAAAATAGTAAAAACAAATTGTTAGAAAAGAAAATAAAAGAAAAGAACACATCACATTTTGTAAAAAACTTTTTTATATTATGGATTAAATGTGACAAAAAAGTATTTTCAAATGAACTATAATTAAGTAGCATTAAGTTATGCTATTTGCACGAAAGAAAAACACGAAGAAAGACATTAATGCATAAATAAAGGGATGATACAAAAAGGACTAAGGCATTTTAAGGAATACATTGTTAGGTATGCTTTGTATTACTACCTAAGAAAGGTGAGTGTGATTATGTTTCAAAATATAAGTAGGGATGGGCTAAATAATCAATACGATTATGAAGAAGAAAATAAAAAAGTTAGTACAAAAGATGTGTTAAAAAGATTATTTGCAAAGCAAAATATATTCTTATATATTGTGACCTTCATGGTATCTATGGTAGGGCTTGATGATAGTAGCCTTATGTTTACAATAGCGCCATTTGGACTAGCTATAATTGCAGCAGCGCTGAGCAACAATAGGCCGATAGGTATAATGTATGTTTTAACACTTATAGGTGCATTTATTAGATTTGGATTTAATGACCTTCTTGTATATTTTATAACTTCACTTGTGTTTTTTGTAGCAGTACTTGTTATTAGGCCAAGATTGCAAGAAGGAGGAAACGAGCAAAAGAAGATTGGTGCACATTTATTCTTTGCAGTATTAATTGTTCAAATAGTACCTAAGATTTTTGGAACACTACTAGTATTTGATGTGTTGACAAGTATAATGCTTGGAATGACATCATACATATTCTATAAAATCTTCGTAAATGCAATAACATTGATAATAGATTTTGGAACTAGAAGAGCATTTACTATAGAGGAAGTAATTGGTACAAGCCTTTTGCTATCAATTGCAGTTACAGTATTTGGAGATCTAAATATATTTGGATATAATATAAAAAATATACTTAGCATATTAATTGTTCTAGTGTTAGGATGGAAAAACGGTATGCTAGTTGGTGCAACTGGAGGAATAACAATAGGAGTTGTGCTTGGAGTAATTACAGGTTCAGAGCCTGTGATGATTGCAGCATACGCTATATCTGGATTGATTGCAGGACTTTTAAATAGATTTGGAAGAATAGGTGTAATAGTAGGATTTGCCATTGGAAATGTAGTATTTGCATATGCTACAAATGGAAATTCAGCACAATTAATAATGTTTCAAGAAATATTAATAGCATCATTAGGACTACTTGCAATGCCTAAAAACATTGAGATTAACATAGAAGATTTGGTAGGAAGTACAAAACTTTTACCAGAAACAACAGAAAGAGATTTGGAAGACAACAAAGATACAATATACAAGCTAAACAGTATATCAGAAACAATATTTGACATGGCAGAAAGCTATAGAGAAGCAGCTGCAACAATACTTACAGAAAAGGAATTAAAAGAGCAAGAAAAGAATAATATAGATATTTTTGTGGAAGAACTTAAAAAGAACATAGAAAATTTAGAAGATAATATGCTTTATGATGAAATGTATTATCCTACGGAACAAATAGTTACAGACCTTTTTAACTATTTATTAGAGAATGATATTATAACAGAAAGAGAATTTATAAAAATACTAGAAAAGAATAACAATTACATAGTTGGATTTGATAACACAAAAACACAGGCAAAAGAAGATGTATATCAAATTGTAAAAGCTATTAACTATTCATATAGAGTAAGCAAAATCAACTTTATATGGAAAAAGAAACTAGATGAGAGCAAAAAGAATGTGTCAGAACAATTAAAAGGAGTTTCACAAGTAATATCAAAGGTTGCAGAAGATATAAATAAAGAAGAGGAGCAATTCCTTGATAAAAAGAAAGAAATCATGAAATTGCTTGAGCAAAAAGAAATAGAAATAAAAAATATTGAAATAGAGCAAAAAGATTCTGGAAGATATATAGTAGAAGTATATACTGACAAATGCGGTAATCCAGATGGTACAGAGTGTGATATAAAGAAAATATGCAAGATACTTAGTAAAGCATTAGAACAAAAAATGGTAATGCAAAAACAAGAATGCGGAATAAGATTAAATAAAGATATCTGCAAATTTACATATATATCTGATGATAATTACAATATACAAATAGGAACAGCAAAATCAACAAAATCTGGCTCATCAGTATCAGGAGATAGCATATTACAAATAAAATTAGAAGATGGAAAATACTTGTTAGCATTAAGTGATGGAATGGGCTCAGGACCAGAAGCAATGAAAAGCAGTAAGATAGCAGTAAAAATGTTAGAAAGACTATTAACAGCAGGATTTGATAAAGATGTATCTTTAAAACTAATAAACTCTACACTATCAGCAAATACAGAAGATGACATGTTTGCTACACTAGATATAGAAATACTAGACTTATACAATGGCAACATGGAATTTATAAAAAATAGTGCTTGTCCTACATATGTAAAAAGAGGAAGAGACATACAATTACTAAAATCAATGTCGCTACCAACAGGAATTTTAAATGACGTAGACTTAGTTGTATATGACTATGACTTGCAAGACGGAGACATATTAGTAATGTGTACAGACGGAGTAATAGACTCAAATAAAGAATTTGTAAATAAACAATTATGGCTAAGATATTTGTTAGAAGACATAGAATCAAACGACGCACAAAAAATAGCAGATATCATTATAGGAGAAGCAATAGACAACGACTTTGGCAACCAAAAAGATGACATGAGTGTAATAGTTGCTAAGATAACGAAAAAAAATTGACAAAAGGGACACTCCTTTTTGTCAAATTTTTTTTACGCTTGGGGACACTTCTTTTTGTCAATCTTTTTTTACACTTGGGGACACTTCTAGAAGGTGGGAGAGCATTTTAGGTGTGTTTTTTTATCTAATAGGAAATTACAACAAAATGTTATAAAAAAATCATCAATACTATTGCGAAAATGTGTTTGCTATGATATAATATAGAGCATAGATTGGTGGTGAGAAAATGAGATTAACATTTCCATATATATTTAAACCAAATTGCATAAAAAAAGAAATAATAGAGGATATAATATGGCACTGTGAAAAAGTATATAACACAATAAATTATGACATATATCAAGGAAAAGAAAAAATATATTAAGAAAATATATAAAAAGCTTTAGTCCAAACCTAGAAATAGCGATGGATATTGGTCGAGAACAACGACCATTAAAGAAAAGGGTTGCCTAGAAATAGGTGGAAACTTAAAAACAACATCTTTATAAAAATGAGTACTAATTTTGAATCAGTGCTCAGGGTGAAAATTTTTAATTTTCACTTTTGTTCTGAAAATTGCATGTTTTTGTTGTAATTAGTCCAAAAAAATGATATAGTATATATGCAAGATACTAACTTTTGAAGGAAGGAATGATGTTATAGCATGAGTAGAGGCAGAAGGTATGATGGTGAACAAAAGCTAAACTTAAAAAAAGTATTTGCAGTAATTATAGCAATCGCAGTAATAATTATGTTTTTCATAGGAATTAGTAGATTGTTTAGTTCGGATGGAAATACAACAGAAAAAACAGTGGCATTAAGGTATTTTCCTGTTTATACACAAGGAAAATGGGGAGTTATAGATTCAAGAGGAAATACAATAATTAATCCAGAATATGATGAATACATAGTTATTCCAGATAATACTAAAGGCTTATTTGTATGTACGACTGATGTGAATTATGATGATGGTACATATAGCACAAAAGTACTTAATGAAAGAAACGAAGAATTATTTACCGATTATGATACAGTAGAAGCTATAGAAAATTACGATAGTAGTAATAACTTATGGTATGAATCAGGTATACTTAAGGTGTCTAAGGACGGAAAATACGGAATAATAGATACAAACGGAGGACAAATAGTAAATTGTGAATATGATTCAATAACTACATTGAAAGGTGTTACGAACAGCTTGTTGACACAAAAAGACGGAAAGTATGGATTGGTTGACAATGTTGGAACTGTAATAATAAATAACGAATATGCAGCCATAGAGCCAGTTTCAACTCAGTTCGAAAATGGATATATAGTTAGAAATGATGATGGAAAATATGGTGTTATAAACTATACAAGAACAGTTGCAGTTGAGATAAATTATGATGATATAAAAAATGTATATGGAAATGGAAAATATTACGTTGTAAAAGAAGGCGACAATTGGGAAGTTATTGACACAGACGGAAATAAATATTTATCAGGACAATACGATGATATCGTGTCTATAAACGGAGAAAATGCAGTAGTAGTAAATGATAATAAATATGGTGTTGTGGGAATAACTGATGGTAAAAATATTATAGATATAAACTATAATAGCATAACTTATGCTGCAGGCAACAATTATATAGTAAATAACAATGGAAAATACGGCATAATGAATTCTGATGGAAATACACCTGTTGATTTTAATTATTCTAATATAGTTTATAGAAGCTCAGGAAACTTTTACGAGGCAACAAATGATGATTATACTTCAGATTTAATAGATTCGGATTTAGCTGTTAAGTTAACAAAAGTAATTGTTTCTGAAGTAAATGAAGAAAAAGGATATATTAAAGTTAGAGCAGATGACACTAATAAATACTATAATTTTAGATTTGAGGAAAGAACAGCTCAAGATGTATTTTCAAACAACACAATTTTCCTAAGCAGAAATGAAGAAGGAAAATATGGATTTGTAGACAGAAATGGAAATGTTGTTGTAAATTATATATATGATGATGCAAAAGAGCAAAATGATTATGGATATGCTAGTGTAAAACAAAATGGATTATGGGGAGCAGTAGATTCAAATGGTCAAGTTGCAATATCACCAACATACAATTTGGATAACAATATTTTAATTGAGTTTATAGGAAAGTGGCATCTAGGAGAAGACTTGAATTTATATTACTTTACAGATAGTGAATAATATGGAATTATACATGAAATCCGTTCCAACTTGCTGGCAGACATATTTTGTCTGTCACATGGAACTACTTAGTGAATAATTTTCTTAGGAGGAATTAAATTGGAACTTATGACAAAGTATCAATATACATATTTTATTTATCCATATGTAATTGATGAAAAAGAATACAAAAAATATTTGCAAGGATTACTTAGGAATAAAAAGTGCAAGATAAGATTTTTTGATAAACAAAAGGATATACATTTGTATACATATTTTTTACCTAGTATAAGAGAGTACGTGTTTTGGTCATTTGGCTTGAATAAAGCAGGAATACGTGACTTTGAAAAAATGGATTCTACACTTAAAGCTACAATGCTTTCAGAACATGATTGCAATATTTTTAATTATGAATTGCCAGAAAATTTACAGGGAAAAGTTGATGTAGAGAATGGAATATTTTTTGAGATATCTGAAATAAAAATAATATGTTTTAAATCAGGTATATCTTTTTTAATATTTAAGACAAACATAGAAGGAAATGGTAGCTTTTCAGATTTATTAAATTTTAATTATAAATTTAGAGAAATAAATTCTGTATCATATAATTTAAAAGATTACGAAAACATAAAGATACAGTCAAATAATTTTAAAGACGTGAAAGATATATCGATGTTGATAAAAGAATTAACAGGTAGATGTAATATTTCTAGGAAGGCCAATATAGGAAATGATAAATTTTTTGTGTATTCATATGCATGTCTAGACCAAAAGGACTGGAATGAAAATACAGAAAGCGATGCATTAAACAATTTGTTTGAAAAGTATAGAAGTGTGCAACCAGCAAATTCACAGATGATAGATGATGAGTATGCAACTAAAAATAGTAATATAGAAGAAATAAAGAGTATATATAAAAATCAATATATACGATATGGATTTACGATGTCTAGTACAGTATTATTTACATCAAATATAAACACTACTAATTTCACAGTAGTACCTCAAAAATTTGAAAGTGAATACTTGTATATGTATATCTTGATTTTATACAAAAAGATGACTTTAAATAAATTAAATTATCAATTTAAAAATGGATTTAAAGAAGCAGAAAAGGGATTCCTTGACTTTACAAAAAGATTATGGATACAAGACATCACAAATGAGGAATTTGGAAAAAGACTAGAAAAAGTATGGAATGAGAAACTAGATATAGAAAATACTTTTGCAAAGTTAAAAAGCGAATATGATGTGACATATAAGAAGTACAATGTAGAGGAATTAAATAAGAATAATATAGTCACTTTAGTAATTGTGGCAGTGATACTTGTTATTAATGTGCTTGCAATTTGGATAGCTCAAAAATAATTGGGTTTTGGCGTTGTTGAACTTCACATGCGAAAATCCTCAGCGTACTACATACGTACGCCCCCGGTTTTCTTGTTTGTTCGCCTAGCCAAAACACCAATTATTTTTGAACATATGAATAAAAGAATTGGAGGAAGAGGTTTTGAAAGTCACAACAGGCATTGATGTAATTGAAGTAGAGAGGATAAAAAAAGCTATTGAGGATTTAGGAGATAGCTTTTTAAATCGAATATATACAGAAAAGGAAATACAATATTGTGAAGCTTCAAAGACAATGAAATACCAGCATTATGCAGCTAGGTTTGCAGCAAAAGAAGCGGTGTTTAAAGCAATGTCTGAGTTTATTATTGGAAGAGAAGATGCTTTGTGGAAAAATATTGAAGTTTTAAACAAAGAGTGTGGAAAACCTTACATTAATGTGGATAAGTTAAGAGAAAATATTAGTAAAGCTGTGGATGATTTTACTTTGGAGAGCATAGATGTGAGTCTTTCACATATAGCGGAGTTTGCTGTGGCAAGCGCAGTTATACTGGTTGAAAAATAATTGGATTTTGGCGTTGTTAAACTTCGCATGCGAAAATCCTCAACGTGCAAAAAGCACGCCTCCGGTTTTCTTGCTCGTTTGCCTAGCCAAAATGCCAATTCTTTTACAACAGGGAGAATGAATAAATAAATAGCAAAATTTAATTCTTTCACAACAGTAAATGTGTAATAAAGAAAAAAGGGGTGAAAATAAAGATGGAGCTTTTTGATTCGCATGCTCATTATAATGATGAGAAATTTGATGAGGATAGAGAAGAGTTAATTCAAAAAATTTACAAATCTGGGGTAAATAGATTAATCAATGCTGGATATAGTTTAGAGTCTTCAAAATACGCTTTAGAAATTGCAAAAAAGTATGATTGGATGTATACGATTTCTGGAATTTCTCCAAATGACATTCCAGAAGAAAAAAGCAATCTTGAAAAGCAATTAGATGAACTAGAAGAGTTTATAAATAAAGAATTGAATACTCATAAAATAGTAGCAATTGGAGAAATAGGACTAGATTATTATTGGGAAAAGGACGAAGACAAAAGAAGCCTTCAAAAAGAAGCATTTATAAAGCAAATAGAGTTAGCAAATAAATTTAATTTGCCAATCGTAATTCACACAAGAGAAGCAGTGATGGATACTCTGCAAATAGTAAAAGAGCATAATGTAAAAAAGAAAGGAGTATTTCATTGCTGCCCATTAAATAGAGAATTAGTAAAAGAGGCAATAAAGTTGGGATTTTATATATCTTTTGCAGGACCTGTTACATTTAAAAATTCCAAAAATGCAAATGAAATAATAGAAATGGTGCCATTAGATAAGATTTTAATTGAGACAGATAGCCCATACTTATCACCTGAACCACATAGAGGAAAACGAAATGATTCTAGAAATGTGAGGTATGTTGCAGAGAAAATTGCAGAAGTTAAGCAATTGAGCATAGAGGAAGTAGCAAAGTGCACTTATGAAAATGCTAATAGAATTTTTGGCATAAACTATTAAAGAAAACGGAAAATAAAATTAAAAGCAGTATAAAAAATGCTATACTGCTTTTTGTATTAACTTAAAACTTACTTCAAATTCCTTATTGCCTCAATCCTATCATCTATAGAAGGGTGAGTTGAAAATAAACTTGTTTTTCTTTTCTTTCCATCTTTTGCTTTAAATGGACTTACTATATACATATATGCAGTAGCATTATTTGCAGTTCTTAATTCATTTGGGTCGCTATCTAATTTTTGGAGTGCTGATATCAAACCATCTGGATTTCTTGTAAGTTCTACTGCACTAGCATCAGCTAAATATTCTCTACGTCTAGATAAAGCAAGTTGCATTAATTGCCCAAAGATTGGTGCTAATATTAAGCAAATTAATCCAATTAGCATTAATATTGGATTTCCACCTTTCTCGTTATTATCTCTTCCACCACCCCAGAAAAGTGCACGGCTCACTGTATCAGCTAGTATTACTATAAAACCAACCATTACACTAACCACTGCGGAAAGTCTAATATCATAGTTCTTTATATGTGATAATTCGTGTGCAACTACACCCTCTAATTCATAATAATCCATTTTATCTAATAGTCCAGTCGTAACGCATATAACTGAGTTTTCTGGATTCCTACCTGTTGCAAAAGCATTAGGTTGAGGGTCATCCACAACATACAACCTTGGTCTGTGTTCTAGTCCAGATGCGACCATCAGCCCATCTAAAATATTATTTAATTTTTCATATTGCTCTTGATCTGCTGGATGTGCTCTATTGACGGAAAGAACGATTTTATCACTATAGTAATATGATGCCCAGGATGTTGCAATGGCAAATACCATGGCTATAACAATTGAAAGCTCACCTAAATCAAATGCCATACATACATAGTAAACGATAAGTGTAATTACTAGTAAAAAAATTGCTATAATAACACCTGTTTTTATTTTATTATTTCTTATATCTTCATACATAATTTATCATTCCTTTTTGGTATTGTGTAGATAACAATTTTTTGGCGATGAAAAATTCCATCGCCATGTAGTTATCAATAAATCCTATTTACTAAAACTAACTTTTACATTCTTTTTTGCTTCTTCATTATCTACTTCAAATAATGCTTCGGCTGTGAAGTGGAACATTGATGCAACAAGATTTGAAGGGAAAACCTCCAATTTTGTGTTGTATCTAGTTACAGTATCATTGTAGAATTGTCTTGAATATGAAATCTTATTCTCAGTGTTTGTAAGCTCTGTTTGTAATTCTGAAAAGTTTTGATTTGCTTTTAAATCTGGATAATTTTCAGCAACAGCCATAATTGTTTTTAAAGTGTCTGATAATTCATTATCAAGTTTAGCTTTTTCATCAACAGTTTTAGCATCATTCCAAGAAGAACGTAAATCTGTAACTTTAGTAAGTACTTCAGACTCATGTGTCATATATCCTTTTACAGTTTCAACAAGGTTTGGTATTAAATCAAATCTTCTTTGTAATTGGACATCAATCTGACTCCAAGCGTTCTTTACTCTAAGTCTCATTGTAACTAAACTGTTATAAATTGCTATGAAAGCTATAATTATAACTGCTAGTATTATAAGTATAATCCACCACATAACTTGTTTCCTCCTTTTTTCAATATAATATTATAATAACATAATTATTAATATTATACAACGATTTTGTGAAAAGTATGTGAAAATTAAATTTGAAAAAATTAGTAATATTTTTGGTACAAGCAACATATAATATAATATGGCCATTAATTTGAATATAAAGTCCGTTCCATCTTGCTGGTAAACATATTTTGTATTCTCCATGTATTCGAATAAAAAATATGTTTACCACGTGGAACTACTTTATGGAAAAAAATTAAATCATAAAGTAAATTACTGCAATTAAGTAGCTTTAATGAATAGGTAACATAAATACAAATTATCAAATTCAACAGGGGCAATTAAAAGCGGATTTCGTCCAAAATTTGACAGGAAAGAATATATATGGTATAATAACTTTGTTGCTTTTAAAGGAGGGAACAAATTAATTATGAAAGGTAATGATAAAGCGTCCATATCGCTGAGAAAAATAGTATGTATTAGTATAATATTTATTTTTATACTAAGTGTAGGCGTAATGGCAGGCAATGTCAGCTTAAAAAATGTTAAAATAGTACTTTCAAGTGGTTACGAAATGGATATTTTAACAACTAAAACAAGTGTAAAAGAAATTTTAGAAGAAAATCATATTGTATTATTAGAAGATGAAAAGGTAACACCAGACACAAGTGAAGAACTTTCAGATAATAATACTATTATAATATCTAAGGAGTCAGAAGATGTAGAGGTAAGTGATAAAGTAGAAAAATCTTCTGAAGTTACAACTGAAGATATATTAGATAATTATTCTAAAATAACAGAAAAGATAGTTGTTGAAGAAGAAGTAATACCTTACGAAACAATTACAAAAGATGTTACGACAGGAAGTGGAACTAAACAAGATAGAGTCGTTCAACAAGGAAAAAATGGATTAAGAGAAATTACTTATAAAGTAAAATATCAAAATGATGAAGAAATAGAAAAAACAAAAATTTCATCTAAGGTTGTAAAAAAACCAGTTGATAAAATTATAGAAGTTAGAACAAAGCAAGTTACAACAAGAAGTAGCAGTACTTCAAGAACAACATATAGTGGGGGAAAATGGTCATATTCTTCAAGTGAATTAGATTTATTATGTGCTATAACTGCACAAGAATGTAGCTCAAGCTATACAGGTGCTCTAGCAGTTATAACTACAGCATGTAACAGAACACAAAGTAGTAGTTGGAGAAGATATGGGTCTGACCCACTAAGTCAATATAAAGCTCCAAGTCAGTTCTGCTATTCAATAGATAGCCATTGGAGAAAAAGATTAAATGGAAATTATCCATCATATGTTAAACAAGCAGTTTTAGATGCATTAAATGGCAAGAGAAATCACAGTTATTTATCATTTAGAGCAGCTGGTAGCCACTCTGGTGAAATAATAGGTGGAAATGTATATTTCAATTCATTATAATATAGATTAAAAGCAATAAGTTGGTGGAAGGAGATGGGAGACCATCTCCTTTTAGTTGAAAAATAATTATAATTTACTAATAAAAATTTAAATAAATTTTGAAAAAGGAGTAAATAGATGAAGTTAGTATCATGGAATGTAAATGGATTAAGGGCAGTAGTAACTAAAGGATTTGAAGATTTTTTTAAAGAGATAAATGCGGATGTATTTTGTATTCAAGAAACAAAAATGCATGAAGAGCAATTGGATGATAATATAAGAAAGATTTTTGGTGGGTATCATTGTTATTGGAATAGTGCGGAGAAGAAGGGATATTCAGGTACTGCAGTTTTTTCTAAGGTAAAGCCATTAAATGTTACATATGGTCTTGGAATAGAAGAACATGATAAAGAAGGAAGAGTAATCACAGTTGAATATGAAAAATTTTATTTAGTAAATTGTTATACTCCTAATGCAAAAAGAGAATTGGAAAGATTAGACTATAGGATGATATGGGAAGATGAATTTAGGAAGTATTTGTTAAAACTAAATCAGACAAAACCAGTTGTACTTTGTGGAGATTTAAATGTAGCACATGAGGAGATAGATTTAAAAAATCCGAAAACTAATAGAGGTAATGCTGGATTTACCGACGAAGAAAGAGGCAAGATGACAGAGCTTCTTGCCTCTGGATTTACTGATAGCTTTAGATATCTATATCCAGATAAAACAGATAGTTATTCATGGTGGTCATATATGTTTAAAGCAAGAGAAAAAAATGCAGGATGGAGAATTGATTATTTTATAGTATCTAAGTCAATAGAAGATAAGATACAAGAAAGCTATATTTTCTCTGAGGTCATGGGAAGCGACCACTGCCCTGTGGGATTAGATTTGGAGTTATAAAAGAAAGGAAATGCGAATGGAAAATAACAAGAAAAAACTAACTAAATGGCTGTATTGGTTTTTGTTTGCTGTAGCTATAATATTAGTCTATAAGACATTAGATAATTTTACTGCTATAGGTAACTGGATCAAGAATTTTTTGGTTGCGCTTATGCCATTTATCATAGGTTTGCTTATAGCATATTTATTTTACATACCATGCAGAAAAATAGAGAGTGTATATAAAAAAAGCAAGAAAATAAAATTTATTAGTAAACGAGCAAGAGGGCTTTCGATTTTAACAATATATTTAATTGCTTTGTTAATTTTAGTAATAGCAACAAATTACTTGTTGCCAATAATTTCAAGCAGTATTATTGATTTGGCTACTAATATACAAGGATACTATAGCTCATTAATGAATAATATTGATTATTTGCCGGAAGATTCAATATTAAAAAACGAATTATTCTTAGATATCATTAATAGTGTAAGAAATATAGACTTAAAACAATTTTTTAATATGAACAAACTTGCAGAATATGCACAAGGAGTAATAAATGTTGCAGGAGGAATATTTGATTTCTTTGTCGCAATTATAGTGTCAGTATATTTGCTATTACAAAGAAAAGAAATATTGGAATTTTTAAAGAAATTAGGAAGAGCATTATTTAAAGAAAAGACATATAGGAATTTTGGAAAATATTTTGATAGAACAAATAACATATTTTTCAATTTCTTAGCAGGACAATTGCTAGATGGATTTGTAATAGGAGTAATCTCATCAATTGCAATGTCAATCTTAGGAGTAAAATATGCAGTATTGTTAGGATTTATGATAGGCATATTTAATTTAATACCATACTTTGGAGCAATAATCGCAGTAATAATCTCAGCTTTAATAACGCTATTAACAGGAGGATTTTGGCAAGCGCTTATCATGGTTATAGTTGTAACAATATTACAGCAAATAGATGCAAATATAATTAATCCAAAAATAATAGGAGATAAGTTAAAAATTAGTCCACTACTTGTAATATTTGCAGTATCATTAGGAGGAACATACTTTGGAGTATGGGGAATGTTTTTATCAGTTCCAATAGCAGCTGTCATAAAAGTATTAATTACAGACTATATTGAATGTAAAAATAGGGGAAAGGCAGTAAAATCCAATAACGAAAAATGACAAATTGTGCAATAGTAGGAACATCACTAACTGATAGACGTTATGGATACACTTTTTGACTTAAAATGTTAAAAAGTGCTGTCTGAAGAACACAAAAGTGGCTTATAGATATAATTAGAAGTACTAATTACATTTATAAGCCACTTTTGTATGAAATGGATAATATTAAGAATCATTATCACTCAAGTAAGAATAATGAGTATTGACATACTTTTGAAGAGATTCCATTGATTTTGATAATTTCTGAGATTCCATTTTGATTTTCATATCTAATGTGTATGAAGCATCATCGATTCTATAATCCATCCTCTCTGTTAAAGATTTAACTGCATCGTCAATCTTAGTATTAAGCCTGTCTTCAACTTCTTGAAGTTTAGCATCAAATCTATCGCTTAAATCTTGAATTCTAGCATCAAGTTTCCTATCAAATTCATCGCTTAAGTTTTGAAGTTTAGTATCAAACCTGTCACTAAGTTCTTGAATTTTAGTGTCGATCTTCTTATTAAGAGATTCATTGACATCATCGATTTTTTGATTAAGAGATAAATAAACGTTATCTATTCTTTCATTTAGAACATTAAAAACATTGTCTATTTTATCATTTAAAGTTTTATGATAAACATCGACTTTAGTATTGAGATTATCAAATTTTGTATCCATTTCATTTAATTTAGATAATATTAGAGCTACTGCATCTTGATCCATTTTCTCACCTCCAATCTTTTAACTTAATAATAAAAGTATAACACAATATAAAAAGAGATGCAAGGAAAATATTTCGACAAAAACTGACAAAAATAGGTAAAACGCTTCATAAATCTACGTTTCTCTTTGCTTATCTAAAACAAAATTTTTTAAAAATTTTATTTTATGAAAAATATTTTAGAAAAAAATAAAATGTGTTGGGGCAATAAATTTGAACACTAAAAAACTTAATAAAAACTTAATAAAAAATTAATAAATTTTCACTTTTGTTCTTAATAATAGTTTGCTATACTAGTTACAATGCATATTTTAAATATATTTATTAAAGTCCGTTCCATCTTGCTGGTAGATATATTAAGCATCTAAAGTCCGCCTCTATCAAAGCTGTCACATATATTTTGTACTCTCCATGTTTTCGAGTAAAAAATATATGTGACACGTGAGGCTATATAGTAAAATATATATCTACCACGTGGGACTACCATGTCAAAATAAAATGACAACGCATACTTTGAAAATGCAAAGTCATGAATTGTAATAATGATATAATTCATGCTATAATAGATGCAGGACAGGACAAAACAAGCCCGTCCCCAATTGTCCTAAAATTTTAAGATTAGAAAGGGATGTAATTTAATGTACAACATACTCGTATGTGATGATGATAAAGAAATAGTAAAGGCAATAGAAATATATTTAAGTAAAGAAGGATATAACATTTTAAAAGCATATGACGGAATGGAAGCTTTAGAAATATTAAAAAAGAATAATGATATTCAATTAATAATTTTAGATATTATGATGCCAAAGTTAGATGGAATTGAAACAGCAAATATAATTAGAAAAGATAAATCAATCCCAATTATTATGTTATCTGCAAAGTCAGAAGATTACGATAAAATTTCTGGTTTAAATAATGGCGCAGATGACTATGTAACAAAGCCTTTCAATCCACTAGAATTGATAGCTAGAGTGAATTCACAAATTAGAAGATATACTAGCTTAGGCTCTATGGTAAAAAAAGAAGAGGATACCAATATTTATAGATCTGGAGATTTAGTTATAAATGATTCTACCAAGGTTGTTGAAGTAGATGGAAAAGAAGTAAAATTAACTCCTACAGAGTACAATATTTTAAAATTTCTTACAAAGAACAAAGGCATTGTATATTCTATAGAACAAATTTATGAAAATGTATGGGAAGAAGAAAGTTATGGGGCAGAAAATATAATAGCCGTACATATAAGACACATTAGAGAAAAAATAGAAATAAACCCAAGAGAGCCTAAGTATCTTAAGGTTATTTGGGGGATTGGGTACAAAATCGAGAAATTCGAAAGATAATTGTTTTTGGCGTTGTTGCACTTCGTTTGAAATTTAATGGGCGTAGCAAAGAGTACGCCTCATAAATTTCAAACTCGTGCGCTTAGCCAAAAAGCAATTCTTTTTCGAATTAAATAAGAAGAAAGATTAGATGGAGAAAAAGTTCGAACTATTGTGTCTAGCCAAAAACAATTATCTTTCGAATTAAAAAAGAAAGGAGAGATTGAATGGAGAAAAAGATTTGCATGCCACGAGTATTAAAAAACATAGCATATGTTCTATTTCCGATATTTGCTACAATACTGGTACTTTTAATATTCTGCTTATCATATCCACTTGAAAGAGAATCAATAAAAGCGGGAGTGGATTTCTATGATACTAACACATTTGCAGAAGATTATGCAAATGAGATATTTGGAAGTCTAACAACAGTTGATGTATTAAAAGATAATTATCAAACTGATGCATATAGTTACTATTATTCACATACAGAAACCGTGGAAAATAATGAAGAAGTAAATAGCATAAATTATTATATTGACTACTATGGAAGCAATGTAATGTGGCTTATAATAGATAATGATACAAAAATTGCTTATACAAATTTGAGTTACTCATTAGATACAAGTACTCTTGAGAACATAAAAAATAAAATAATGGCAAATAGCGAAAACTGGAAATACCAAGATGGAAATATTGAGACAACAATAGATAAACTAAGTAATGAAAATATTGAGTATATAGACAGTACCTTAAATCAAGAAGGAATAGAGACAATTGGAAATATGGAGCAGAGTAGTGAGGTTAGTAATGAAACAACAGAAGAGAGTAGCATTGATCTCACAACAGAAAATGCTAGAACAAAAAACAATTATACTATTTATACCGCACTTCTAGATGATATGGAATATGTTGATAGTATCTATAGAGACAGACTTTTGTATAACACATTATCTATAGTTAATCAAAATTTAGTATTTTTAATACCATTTTTAATTGGATTAATAATTGCATTAGTTCCTATAATAGTGATAGGAATTGGAAGAACAAGAAAGCAAGAAGGTATCAACTTAAATTGGTTTGACAAGATATTAATTGAATTAGCAGCCTTGATTTCAATATTTATAGGGTGTATAGGAGCAGTATTTACTGTAAGTATTGGTGGAGCTTCTACGATAGTCACATTTACACTCGCTATTTCAATTATGGCTGTTGGCTTACTTATTATGTACCTAGCGTGTATTTTCTTCTTTGAAACACTTGTAAAGAGACTAAAAACACATACATTTGTTAAGACAACATTTGCTTATTGGTTGTATATAAAAATAAAAGGAGTTATATCAGACTTAAAAATAACAAAAAGATTTGTACTATTTTTTATATTATTCATAATAGCTAATTTATTTACATTTGCAATAATGTGGTCTGATGGATTTCCTGGAGTAGTATTAACTATTATTTTATATGTAATAACATTTAGCTACCTAACAAAAAGGATAAAGTCATATTCAAAAATAAAAGATGCTATTAATGAATTATATAAAGGCGATACTGACATGTACTTGGAAGAAAATGAATTATGCAAAGAAATGCAGGAAACAGGAAAAGAGCTAAACGATATTGCCGGAGGATTGTCTAATGCAATAGATGAGAAACTAAAAAGTGAGAGATTAAAGACAGAGCTTATTACAAACGTATCACACGATATAAAAACACCACTTACATCTATAATTAACTATGTAGATTTATTGAAGAAAGAAGATGTACAAGGAGAAAAGGCAAAAGAATATTTAGATATATTAGATAGTAAATCACAAAGACTAAAAAAACTTACGGAAGATTTAGTTGAGGCATCAAAAGCATCATCAGGAGCAATAAAATTAAACATGGAAAGATTAAATGTAAATGAACTTATAAAACAAATATCTGGAGAGTTTGAAGATAAATTTAAATCTCATAATTTACAAGAGATAATTACATTTCCGGAGAGCGATTTATACATTAATGCAGACAGTAGATACATGTATAGAGTACTAGAAAATATGTATTCAAATATATCAAAATATGCAATGGAAGGAACGAGAGTATATACAGATATAGCAGAAAAAGATGGAGATGTTATAATACAGCTAAAAAATGTATCAAAACGAAAACTTAACATTAGTGTAGACGAGCTAATGCAGAGATTTGTAAGAGGAGAAGCATCAAGAAATACAGAAGGAAGCGGACTTGGACTCTCAATAGCAAGAAGCCTAACAGAACTCCAACAAGGTAAGTTTAATATATACTTAGATGGAGATTTATTTAAAGTAACAATAGAACTTAATAAAAATTGACAAAAGGGACACTCCTTTTTGTCAAATTTTTTTTACACTTAGGGACACTCCTTCTTGTCCAAGTTTTTGGATGTTTAGGAGTGTCCCTTTTGTCCAAGTTTTTGGGCGTTTTGGAGTGTCCCTTTTGTCCCTTTTGTCAATTTTGTCACAAACTTGTAACAAAAATGTAAAGAAAATGTAATGTTTTTTGCTTTCATGAAAATCCGTAACTATAACTGCTTTTTTCCAAAAAGATAATGTATTGACGAAAAAAAACAAATAATATAATATCAAAACGTTAGAGTGGATTAATGTATAATTTATAAACTATATGTTAAACAAACAATGGTCTTTATTATTAAGATAAAGGTAAGAGAAATTTTAAAATCTGGAGGTGAGATTTTGAAGAACTTACATTATAACAGAAATGTTAGTAACAATACGTACAATGTTGTGATTACAAGGAAGCACAAGACTAGTTGTATAAGAAGAATGTTTATGTTGTTAATAGCTATAATTGTTTTCCTTACAAGTGCTTTTATTCTAAATGTAAACTATTCAAAAGCTGCCACCTTAGAGCCACAGGAAAATCAAAAAGTAGAATATAGAGCAACAGAATTAAATAAAACAGATAATGGAAATCAGCTTATTATAGAAATATGGATACATAATCTTAACTTTAAAGGTATGGATTTAAGATTAGAGTATGATGAAAATATTTTAAAACCTTCAAATTTATCCACAAATGAAATCATTGATGTGAATAGTGAGCTTACAATTCCAAGCTGCTTTGAATTTACAAATGGATTTGGAGGATATCTTGACTACTTTGCTATGGAAATGTCAGATAATGAATATAGAGGCATTTTATCAATGGTAGGAAAAGATGACAGGACAGGTACTAACGAATATTTAGTAGAAGATGACGACATAGGAGATTATGTTTCAATAAATGGAGATGTGCTTCTTGCTAAATTAAGCTTTAATGTGGGAGATAGTACAAGAGAAAATATAAGTACTCAAAGTTTAAGACTAAAAGAAGCTTCTACTTCACCACAAACAGGTATAAAGGTAAATGTAAATGGAACAGATTCGTACGAAGCACAAAAATTATTTGAATTTACACTCGATTTAGAGCCAGAAGTAGGGACAATAACAGGAAGCATACAACTTGGTGATGGCTTAAGAGAAAACATAGATGCATCATATGGGATTTATGTGGAATATATAGCAAATGCTACTTTATATAAATCTGGACAATTTAACTGGGATGGAGTAGTCGAAGGAGAAACTTCACTTGAAGAATTGGACGGATTAGAGAAAATAGCACAAGTACAGACAAATAAAGATGATGGAAGTTTTAAAATAGAAGCTCCACCAGGAGAATATGATTTGCTATTAGAAAGAGAAGGATTTTTGGCATATATAATTACTGGAATCCAAGTAGAAATAAACGGAGACATTAATATAGGCAATAAAGTCTTATTAGAGGGAGATGTCGACAGAAGCGGAATAATAGATCTAGACGATATAGTAGAAGTTACAAATGTTAGAGACGCAGTAGAAGGAAGCATTACATATAATGAAAAATATGACTTCGGACAAAAGGGCTTTATATCTCTTGATGATATAGTTTCTACTACAAATAATAGAGATGAATTAATAAAAATTGAAAAATATGAGAAAGGGGAGGAATAGAAGGTGAAAGGTCAGAAAAGAATTGCTTTAATAACAGTAATAATTATGTTAGTAAGTATGTTTTCACCATACACAGCATTAATTAATACAGTAAAAGCAGCAACAGGAACAATTGAAGAGAAGCCAGTAGTATTTAATAATCTTGGAATAACAACAAAAGGCAATAACAGAATACTTAAAGTACAGGTGGCAATTGCTTCCGAGGAAATAATAAACGGATTGGATTTGAAATTTACAATTGATACAGATAGAATAGTTCCATGTAATAAAAATACAGGAACAGAAACAACAAACATGGCTATGGCTGCAGCACAAAATGCATATTATGCTGGTATGCTAACTAAAGAATATAATAATGGCATATATAGACTTACTGCAGTCGAAAACAAAGGTGGATTTAATATTATAGGAGAAGGATATATACCAGGTGAAATGGGAGACCCAGAATTTGATGACCCAGGAGAAGGATTCGCAGGATATTATCCAATAATTGATTATTACTTTAAAGTCTTAGATGACGATATTACAGAAGAAAATTTGCCAACAGATATATTTACATTAACATCTCAAACAGGAAGTTTACCAACAGGTTGTAAAATTGCATATATGGGACCAAGTGGTACAGAACAATTAAGTAAAGACCTTACAGAAATGTATTTCAAAGGTTTTGCAGAGCCTGACAAAGTAATAGAGTCAATAGCAGTTTCAATTAACCCAAACGAAACAACATATGAGCATGGAGATACAGTTGACTTGACAGGTGGAAAAATAGAAATTACTTATGCAGATAAATCAACAGAAGAAATAGACATGATAAATCCAGATGTAAAAATTGTATCTGGCTCACCAGCAGATGTAAATAATCCAAAAGTTACATTGGAATACAAAGGAAAAACATGTAGTTTTAATATTACAGTAAATGATCCAATAGTCTCTTTAGAGGTTTCGAAACCTATGTCAGACTTAGAATATGACCATGGGGAAAACTTTGATTTTTCTGGTTTAGAGCTAACTGCAACAAAATTAAGTGGAGCAACTGAAAAGCTAACTTTTGAAAGCGAAGGTGTTAGCATAAGCGAAACACAAGCAGATGTAAATTCACCAAACTTTACACAAACATCGGACGAAGGAGATTTACCAGTAAAGGGTACACAAAAAATAACATTTACATATGAAGGCAAAACAGCATCCCAAACAGTTGTAGTAAATGATACAATTACAGGAATAAACTTAATAAGTCAGCCAAATAAAAAAGTATATAAGTATGGCGAAAGTTTAGAGTTAGATGGAGCAAGTGTAAGAATCACTTTAGGAAGTGGAGCAAGTGCAAACATAGATTTACCAGATGGAAGTATTGAAGTTTCAGAGTACAATCCGACAATGACAGGTGCAAAGCAAAATCTAACCGTTAGCCTAAATGGTATGCAAGCTGCAGATACAATAGATGTAGAAGCATATAACTATATAAAAGAAACTAAATTAACAGAGCCAAATAAAGCAGAATATAAATATGGAGAAGATTTAAATTTAGCAGGAGGAAGATTAGCTCTTATCTGGGCAGATGGAAGGGTTACAAATGTAAATCTTTCAGAAGATATGGTTACAGGATATGATAAAACACAAATAAAATTGCAAGAGCTTACTGTAACATATGAAGCAAATTATGAATTATCAGATGGAAGTAGCATAAAAGATACTTTTAAACATACTTTTGAGGTTGAAGTTATAAATCAAATAGAGAGCATTGAAATTACACCACCAACTAAGACTATATTTAATCATGGAGAAAGTTTAAATTTAGAAGGTGGCTCAATAAAAGTTATTTATGCAGATGCAAGCTCAAGTACAGTAGATATTAACCAAGCTACAATAGCAGAAAGTGATGGCTCACCAGTAAATATGAGTCCAGACAGTTATGATGCTACTAATAAAGTAAGCAAAACATTAAAAATAAAATATACAGAGGATGAAGTAACAGAAGAAATAGATTTCCCAATAGAAATAATAAATGATGTAAAATCTATTGAAATGAAAACTCTTCCTCAAACACAGTATAATGTAAATGAAGCATTAAACTTAGAAAATGGAGAAATTTTAGTAACTAGAGCTCAAGGAGAGCCAGAAGTCATTAAACTATCTGACAGTAGAGTACAAGTTACAGGATTTGATAGTAGTACAGAAACAGACAATTTACTACTTACAGTAAAATTCACGGAAAACGGAATTTCAAAAACAACAACATATAATGTAAGTATCAAAGATACTATAACAGGAATAGAGTTAATTTCGCAACCTAATAAAAAAGATTATAAATATGGAGAAAGCATCGATCTTGATGGAGCAATGATAGAAATTACAAAAGGAAGCGGAAAAACACAAATTGCAGTAGACAAAGGAATGATATCTTCATATAATCCAAATCAATTAGGAGAACAACAATTAACAGTAACATATGAAGGACATGAAGCAGCAGACAAAATTATAGTAAATGTAAATGATTATGTAATAGGAATTAAAGTTACACCACCAACAAAAACAAACTACGAAAAAGATGAACAATTAGACCTATCAGGTGGTCTAGTAACAAGCATAATGGCAAGTGGAGAGCCAGGAGAAACTGTAGACTTAGAAGAAGATATGATTACAACAGAATTTGATTCTACAAAAGCTGGTCCACAAGAACTTACAGTAGAATATGGAGGCTTTACAGATACATTTACAGTAACAGTAGCAGACTATATAACAGAAATTACTATAAATCAATCTCCAAAAACAGAATATAAATACGGAGAAGAATTAGGAACACCAGGAGGAAGCATAACAATTCATTATCAATCAGGTGCAACGCAAGATGTAAATATCACACCAGATATGATTACAGATGCAGATGGAACACCATTTGATACAACAGATGTAACATTTGAAGAAGGGGAGACTACAGCAAAGAAAGATGTAAAAGTAACATATGAAGGATTTGAAACAACATATGAAATTACAATTAAAGACTATATTGCAAAAGTGGAAATCATACCTCCAAGTAAAACAGAATACAAATATAATGAAGACCTAGATTTATCAGACGCAAAAGTAACAATTACAATGGCAAGTACCCCAGACGAGCCAATAGAAATACCAGTTACAAGCAATATGATAACAGGTTATGACAAAACACAATTAGAAGAGCAATCAGTAACAATAAAATATACAGATGATGAGGGAACAGAACATACAAAACAGTTTGAAGTAAACGTGGTAGATGAAATATTAAGTATGGAACTAGAAGGAACTCCAAAAACAGACTATATTATAGGAGAAGATTTAGAACTATCTGGACTAAATGTATTAATACATAAATTATCTGGAGATGAAAGAGCTCCAGTAACAGAAGAAATGATATCTGGATATAACAAAGATGAAGAAGGCTCACAAACAGTAATAGTTACATACAATGAACAAGAAGTAGGAAGATTTGAAGTAAATGTGGCAAATCCAGTAGAAAGACTAGAATGGATTACGAAGCCAAAAACATCATATGTTATAGGTGATTTATTAGATGTTACAGGTGGAAAGTTTAAGGCAATTAAGAAAAATGGAGACGAAGAAGAAATCGACTTAACAGAGGGAATGGTATCTGGATTTAATTCATCAACAACAGGAGATAAAACCATAACAGTAACTTATGAAGAAAAAGAATTGACATATCAAATAACTGTAGTAGATGTTATAACAGAAATAGAGATAAATGAAACACCAAAAAATAGATACAATTATGGAGAAGAACTAGGAACACCTGGTGGTTCAATTACAGTAAAATATCTATCAGGAGCAAATAAAGTAGTAAATATTACACCTGATATGATTACAGACACAGATGGAACACCATTTGATACAACAGATATAACATTTGGAGAAGGACAAACTACAGCAAACAAAATGCAAAAAGTAACATATGAAGAATTTGAAACAACATACGAAATTACAATAGTAAACAGTATAAAAGATATAAGACCAACAGAAGAACCAAAGAAAAATTATGTAATAGGAGAAGAGTTCCAAGATGACTTAGTGCTAGAGGTAGAAAGAGAAGATGGAACTAAGGTAGAAATACCTGTAACAGACGAAATGGTATCTGGATTTGATACAGATACAGAGGGTCCAAAAGAAATAACAATTACATATGAAGAAAACGGAATAGAAAAAGAATACACATATGAAATAACTGTAACAGACAGAGTAAACAAAATAGAAATAACAAAAGACCCTAAAAAAGATTACAAATATGGTGAGGACCTAGTAGCAGGAGGAGAAATTACAGTAGAAAAAGCAAGTGGAGAAAGCGAAGTTATCACAATCACCCCAGAGATGATAACAGGATATGATAAAACACAGCTAGGATCACAAAATGTAACCATAAACTATGGCGGACAAACAGTAGACTTTGAAATAACAGTATCTGACTATATTACGGGAGTAGTAATCACACCACCAAGTAAAGTAGAGTATGAGTATGGAGAAGACCTAGATTTATCAGACGCAAAAGTAACAATTACAATGGCAAGTACCTCAGACGAGCCAAAAGAAGTACCAGTTACAAGTGATATGATATCAGGCTATGATAAAACTAAAGTAGAATCTCAAACAGTAACAATAACATATAGAGATGATGAAGGAAAAGACCATACAAAAGAATTTGGTGTAACTGTAAAAGATAAAATAAAATCAATCACTTTAGAAACAACAGGAGCTAAAACAGAATATAAATATGGAGAAAATATAGATTTAACAAATGTTAAAATGAATGTAGTATATGAAAGTGGTAATATAGATGAAATACCAGTAAATACTGGAATGATTAGTGGTTACGATAGTGAAAAGTTAGGAAACCAAACTATTACAGTAGAATATGAAGACTTTACAGGAACTTTTGAAGTAACAGTAAAAGATTATTTGAAAGATATTAATTTAATACCACCTACAAAAAATGAATATAAAATAGGTGAAAGCTTAGATTTGACAGGTGGAAAGATTACTGAAATAATGGCTAGTGGAGCAAGTGGAATTTCTCTAGATTTAGCCCTAGATATGGTATCAGGATTTGATAGTAGCACCCCAGGCACTAAGAAAATTACTGTAACATATACAAAAGATGGAGAAACATATACAAAATATTTTGAAGTTTCAGTAATAAATTCTACTAACAAAATAGAAGTTATAGCACCTAATAAAACAGATTACAAATATGGTGAAGATTTAGACTTAACAGGTGGAAAAATAGTAATATCAAAAGTTGATGGAACAGAAGAAGAAAAAGAAATAACAAAAGATATGATTTCTGGATATGATAAAACAAGTCCAGGACAACAGGTAATTACTGTAACATATACAGACGAAAATAATGAAAAATTCACGGGCTCATTTATTGTAAATGTAGGAGAAGACTATGTTGTAGGCTATGATTTTACTGCCCCAAGTAAAACAGACTACAAATATGGCGAAGAATTAGATCTAACAGGTGGAAAAATTACAGAAATAATGGCTAGTGGAAACAAAGGTAAAGTAACAGAAATAACAAAAGACATGGTATCTGGATATAACCCAGAAAAAGAGGGAACACAAGAGATTACAGTTAAATATAATGGAAATACATATACTTATACTGTAACAGTAAAAGACGAAATCAAAGGTATTTCGATTAAGGAATACCCAGACAAATTAGAATACAAAAAAGGAGAAACATTAGATGTAACAGGAGGTATTCTAAATGTTGTAAAAGAAAGTGGAATTTACGAAGTAGAAATAACAAAAGATATGGTATCAGGATATAATCCTAACAAAACAGGAATTCAAGTAATAACAGTTACTTATGAAGGATTTACAGCAGAATATATGGTGTATGTTGAAAAAGATGAAGAAATAACTCCTCCAATAGATACCCCAGACGATGGAGAAGATGATGACAACATTCCACCAACAGATAATCCTGATGATAATAACGGAAATAATAACAACAGCAACGATAATAACAACAATAGTGGAAATAATAACAACAGCAACGATAATAACAACAATAGTGGAAATAATAACAACAGCAATGATAATAACAACAATAGTGGAAATAATAACAACAGCAATGATAATAACAATAACAACAACAATGGAAACCATGGTACAACCCCAGGTACTAATGGCAACAATAGTAACAATAATAACAGCAATAGTAACAACATAAATAATAATGCAAATAACAATCAAACTAATAGCAATACAAATGAAAACGATAACAATGAAAACACAGAAGATAAAGAAGAGCAAAACAATCAAAATAGTCAAAATAATAATGAAAATATTCCTCCAATAATAGGAAATGTTGATGATAATACCCCACCATCAAACAATGCACAAGATTCTTTTAACGAAGGATTTATAAGAGGAATAATGGCTGGTATAACAGGTTTAATAACCTTAGCCGGAATATTACTATTAATAATACTATTTATAAAAGACAGAAAGAATGTAAAAGTATACATTGAAGAAGGAAACGAAAGAGTTTTAGTAGGTAAAGAAAAAGTTACAAATGGTAACAGAAACATAGATTTAAATAAATACTATGACAAGTACAAAGAAGATGAATACAAAATTGTATTATCTAAGAATATTAGTAAAAAACTTGATAATAAAATAATAAATATTACGGTACATGATAAACATGAAAGAGTAATAGTTGATTATCAAGACAAAGAATTTATAGTTAAAACTTAGAACAATTTATAACGCATTATAAATATTTTAAATGAATAAAGCAACGCATAAAATTAGACATAATTTGTAACATTGAAGAATAAAAAAAAGCTAAAAATCGATTTTAAAGCAAATTACATCAATCTAGATTTGGGATGGAATGATGTAGCTGTACAAGAAGAGTAGCCCCAAAAATACTCTTCTTGCATAGGAAATAGATAATCTTAAGTTAGGGATAGGATTATCTATCTAATGATAAAATCAGCCCCAAAATGATTTTATCATTAGATTTATTAATTATGACCTAGAGAACTGTTTAGGTCTATTAAGAGACAATTGATAAGAAAAAAGACACAGCAAAAAACTAAAAATGTAATGTTTTAGTTTTATTTGCCGTGTCTTAATATAATTATAACGCTATTTTATAGTTTAAGTATTTAAGCTGGATAATTTATATAATTCAGATTCATAATAATTATAAGTATGTTTACCTATAATGTCAGAATAGTTTTTCATCTGTTTATCTTTACAGTATATGTCAACATTTTGACCATCTAAACTTATTGTAACATATCCCATATACTTTTTTTCATGTGATTTTCCAAATAATTTGCCTTGCATTGGACATAATTTAAAAATATCATAATGGTGCAAGTCAGTTTTATTAATAGAAAATTGCATAAAAAATAAATCCTTTCAATAATTTTTTTAATTAGTTATGTTTAAAATAACTTGTAAATACTATATTATTATACCATACTTTACATAAAAAATGAAAACTATTGAATTAATTAAAAAAATATAGTAAAATGCAAAAAGTTAGAACAAAATTTGAGGAAAGGAACGAAGGATAAAATGGAAGATAAAGATGTAAAAACAAAAAAATTAAATAAAATAAATGAAATAAGAAAGATAAAAAGCAAGAAAATTATTATTATATCAATAATTTCAGTGATAATAATTGCATTTATAGCATTAATTTGTGTATATGCGTTAGATGCAACAAGAAATACTTTTGGAGGAAAAATATCATCTATATTCGAACAGGATAAAGACATAACTGAAGAAAAGGCTGTTACAAAGGCATTAGATAGATTTACTGAAATGGGAGAAGAAAATCTAATAACAAATGATTTAGAAGTTTTAAAAATAAATAGAAAAGGTGAGTATTACTACTATATCTCATCGCCTCAGAATTCACTGGAAATACGTATTTCAGATGGGAAAATAGTAAGAGAAAATAGTGTGCTAGTAGAAGAATGACGCTCAAATCTTACGTAAATAAGCAAGAGAGCCAATTTCTAACAACAAAAAACATACAAAAAAGGAACTTTACTAAAAAAATAAAGTTTCTTTTTTTGTGCGGAAAATCAAGGGTTTCAAAAATTATCCACAAAGTACATGAAAAATGTGAATAACTCCAACTTCAAAATATTACAAAATGTAACAAAAATGACAAAAAAATATAATATTTTGAAACAAAACTTTAAAACATAATTATCCGTATATATTATTTATATAATACTATAAAAAGTAGGCATACAGTAATATTGACTTAAAAAATTAAATAATTAAAATATATATATTAATTATAAAAGCTACAAAGTCAGTTATGTGTTGATGGCATGTGAAAGCAAATATTTGATACATAGAACTACTTAAGCAAAACATAAGACTAATTAGGAGGAGCAAATGAAAGAAACAGGGAATATGGCAAAATTAGAAAAAATAAAAAGCATCAAAAAAACTAGAATGAGAAAAAGACTTAGAGTAGTTGCTATTTGTTTAATAATAGTGGCAGCTCTTGCTGTAAAAAATTCTGGTGAAATTCTTAGAGTTTTGAATAATGGAGCTAGTGTGCTCGATTTAAACTCAGCTTTAACTGAAAATGACTCAAATACAAGCTTGGCAAGTTCTCAACCTTCTTTAAGCGGTAGTGTTAAACCAATGGTATCAGCTGGACAACACCATTCGCTTATTTTAAAAGCGGATGGCACTGTATTTGCAATGGGATACAATGCTTATGGACAACTAGGCAATATTACTCTAGCAAATAAAGCCACATATAGTACAGAAATTGTGCCAGTTTGGATTAAAGAAGGACAGGAACAATTATCTAATATAAAGAAAATTGCTGCAGGATATAACCACAATGTAGCTCTTTCTAATGATGGAGAAGTGTATACATGGGGATATAATGGATATGGACAGCTTGGAAATGGAAACACAAAAGATACTTCTATTCCAACTAAAATTACGACAAATGCGAAAATAGTCGATATTTGTGGTTGGGTAAATAATACACTATTGTTAGACGAAAATGGAGTAGCATATGTTGTAGGACAAAATTATACTGATACCTTAACAAAAGTGGATATAGATGAAAAAATAACACAGATATCAGGAAATTTAATACTTACAGAAAATCAAAATGTATACGAAATTAAAAATTTAGCAACTCCTATATCTGGACTTAAAAATGTTGAAAAAGTGTATACAGGGTATTTAGGAACATCGACTACAAGTAGAACTGGTTTATATATGGCATTAACAAGTGAAGGTAAGATATATACATGGGGAAAATCATCTTATGGAGAAGCAGGAACAGGAGCAAATGGCACTATATCCACACCAACATTTGTAAAAATGCCTGACAAAACTGAAGATATGACAGGAATTGTAGAAGTGGTTGTTGGTAGATATAATGTTATGGCATTGGATAAAAACGGGAAAATATATACCTGGGGATATAATAACTATAGTCAACTTGGTAATGGAAATGCAACAAACCAAAGTCTACCAGTTGAAATAACTGATTTGCCACAAATAGCAAGTTTAGGCTCATCACAATATTATCATAGTATAATTCTCGATAAAAATGGTTTTGTATGGACTACAGGATATAATGGATATGGGCAACTTGGAATAGGTAATACAACAACCAGAACTACTTTTACTAAATTGGGAAATTCATATTTAGAATTTACTGATAGACAGAAATATATTAAAGTTGGAGAAACATCGCCAACTACAATAACTGCAAAAGAAGGATTTAATGTATATGATGCTAGTATTTCGCTAGCTGGAATGAGTTATCAAAGTAGTAATGAAAATGTTGCAACTGTAGACAGTAATGGAAATATTACAGCAAAAGCAAGAGGAAAAGCTACAATAACTGCTACAAACCAAGAAGGAGATCAAGCAAGATGTATAGTATATGTAATTTCTAACAAAAATAATACTATTACGCTTCCAAGTGTAACAGTAACGCTAGGAGGAACAACAGCAATTTTAAGAGAAGATGGAACAGTATGGACAGCAGGAAATAATGCAAATTATACATTGGGAATAGGAACAGAAATAGGAGCAACTAATCCTGAATTTACGCAAGTAAAAATATCTGAAGACGAATATTTAACAGATATAGTAAAAATTGCTGAGTTTGGAAATGCAAGTTTATTAGCATTAACAAAAAATGGAGAGGTATATTCTTGGGGATCTGGTGCCAATAAAGTATTAGGATTGGGAAATGATACCAAAAATAAAGAATATGCTACAAAAATACCAAATTTAAACAACATTATTGATATTGAAATGACAGAATTTGATAATGCAAAAGCACTTACTAAAGATGGGGAAGTATATACTTGGGGGTCTAACCCAAGCTATGATTATCAAGTAGGTGATACATTTGGAATAAGTGGAACACCTCAAAAGTTAACTACAATAGACAATGTTGTTGATATTTCAACTGGAAATTTCCATATTTTATACTTAAAAAGTGATGGAACTGTATGGGCAAATGGACATGGTACATATGGACAATTGGGAGTGGGCAGTACATCAAGTTCAACAGTACCAGTACAAGTAAAAATGACTAATGGATATTTGAAAAATGTATCAACAATACTTGCAAATGATGATACAAGTGCAATTATAAATAGTGATGGAGATTTATGGGCTTGGGGAGATAATGATTATCGCCAATTAGGAAATAACTCTACAACAGATGCAACATTACCTATAAAAGTTAATTTAGTATCAGGTACAAAGGCAGTAACAATAGGAGGAGCTAATGATGCAATATCATATATTGCAAATGATGGAAAAGTTTATGTTATTGGTTATAACAATAAAGGCCAATTAGCACAAGGAAATGCTAATAATGTAACAACTTGGAAAACAGCAAAAACAAGTGATGGACAAGACATAACAGGAGCATTTAGCTTAACTAAAGGAGAAGTAACATCTTCATTTATCATAAAACAAGATGGCAGTATATGGAGCTGTGGATATAATGCCAATGGACAGCTAGGTACAGGAGACAAGACAGATATTTATTATTATGAACAAATAGGAAAAGCATTTACTGAGTTTAAGGATAGAAACAAATTTATTAAAGTAGGAGAAACAGTAAATACAAGTGTAGAAGCAAATGAAGGATTAAATGCTTTTAGAGATTTATTATCAACAAATGGAATGACATATAAAAGTGCTAATACTAATGTTGCAAAAGTAGATAATAGTGGAAATATTACTGGTGTAGCAACAGGAGAAACAACAATAATTGCAACAAATGAAAATGGAGAGCAAGCGAGATGTATTGTATATGTAATAAGGAATAATGATAAAGCAATAACAATTCCAAGTGTTTCAACTACAAATAATGGTGCTGTAGCGATACTAAAGGAAGATGGAACAGTATGGACAGCAGGAAATAATGCAAACTATACATTAGGAAGAGGAAAAGAAGTAAGTGATAATAAAGAGTTTAAACAAGTAAAAGTATCAGAAAATGAATATTTAACTAATATAATAAAAATCTCAGAAAGTGGAAATGGAAGCTTTTTAGCATTAACTAAAACAGGAGAAGTGTATGCATGGGGGTATGGAAGTAATTTTACTTTAGGCTTAGGAACAGATAAAACAAATAAAGAATATGCAACTAAAATACCAAATTTAAAAAATATTATAGATGTAGAGACCACTTCAAATTATAATGCAAAAGCACTTACTAAAGATGGAGAAGTATATACATGGGGAGGAACTAATACAACTACATTTCAGACAGGAGATAATCTAATTGGTATAAGTGGAACACCACAAAAGGTAAAAGTTATAAATAATGTTATAGATATTTCGAGCGGATATGCTAGTATTCTATACCTAAAAGGTGATGGAACAGTATGGGCGAATGGATTAAATTCTAATGGACAATTAGGAGTAGGAAATACTACAGACTCACAATTCCCTGTACAAGTAAAGATAAATTCAACAAGTTATTTGGAAAACATATCTACAATAAAATCAATTGACAGAATAGGCACTGCAATTGATGAAAACGGAAATTTATATTTCTGGGGAGCAAATAACTATTATCAATTAGGGACAGGAAATTCAACTGATGTAAAATATGCAACAAAAGCTACTTTAGTAGATGGAACAAAAGCAATAGATGTAGGAGGAGGATACTACTCTACATCTTATGTAGCTGATAATGGACTAGTATATACTATCGGATGTAATAATTACGGACAATTGGGCCAGAACAATGAAGCAAATGTTACTAAATGGGCTACAGCAAAAAATAAATATGGAGAAAACATAACAGGTGCAATGTCTATTAGCAAAGGCTCATACTATTCTAACTTTATAATAAAACAAGATGGAAGTATATGGACTGCTGGATATAATGGCTATGGACAGTTAGGTTTGTTAGATACTACAAGTAGAAACTATTTTCAAGAAGTAGGAGAAGCATATTTAGAATTTGAAAACAGACAAACTTATGTAAAAGCAGGAGAAAAAATCCAAAATAAAGTAAAAGTACATGCAGGATTTAATGTTTATGATAATCTCTTATCGTTAGATGGAATAAAATATAAAAGCAATGATGAAAATATTGTAAAAATAGATGAAAATGGATATATAACTGGTATTCAAAGAGGAGAAACTTCAATAACTGTAACAAATAGTAATGGAAATCAAGCAAGAGCTATTGTATATGTAATTTCAAATAACAAAAATGCAATAACAATGCCAGATGTATCTCAAACATTGGATGGAACAACAGCAATACTAAAAGAAGATGGAACAGTATGGACAGCTGGAAACAATGCAAATTACGCATTAGGAAGAGGAACAACAGTATCTGATAATACAGAGTTTGCTCAAGTAAAAATATCAGAAACAGAATATTTAACAAATGTAATAAAAATATCAGAAGAAGGAGAAGCAAGCTTTCTAGCTCTAACCAAAAATGGAGAAGTATATTCTTGGGGATATGGTGCAGCAAAAACATTAGGATTTGGAGCAGACACAAAAAATAAAGAGTATGCAACTAAAATACCAAATCTAAAAGATATAATTGATGTAGATGTTACAGCATATAACAATGCAAAGGCATTAACAAAAAATGGAGAAGTATACACATGGGGCTCAAATAGTAACTATGAATATCAATTGGGGGATTCTATTACTAATGATGGTACACCACAAAAAATAACATTAATAAATAATGTTATTGATATTTCAAATGGATGTGGACATATTCTATATCTAAAAGGTGATGGAACAGTATGGGCAAATGGATATAATGCACAGGGACAATTAGGAAATGGAACAAAGAGCAACTCAAATGCTCCAGTACAAGTAAAGACCGGAAGTGGTACAGACTATTTAAAGAATATTAGTAAAATAGCGACTGCATATCATAATTCTGGAGCAATTGATGATAATGGAAATTTATATTTATGGGGAATAAACAATTATTATCAATTGGGAAATAATAATACAACTGATGCAACTATAGCAACAAAAGTAACACCTAAATCAGGTACGAAAGTATTAAAAGTAGGTGGAGGATATAGATTTTTACTATATGAAACAGATGATGGAAAAATATATGGCTCTGGATATAATGCAAACGGAGAACTATCACAAAATAATACAACAAATGTAAAAACATGGACTACACTAAAAACAAAAGAAGGAGAAGATTTTACAGGTGCATTTAAATTAGTTAATGGTACAGGAGCTTCAAACATTATTATAAGACAAGACGGAAGTGTATGGGCAGCAGGAAATAATGACCATGGACAATTAGGATTATATGACACAATTAATAGAAGTTATTTCCAAGAAGTAGGAGAAGCATATTTAGAATTTGAAAATAGACAAGATTATGTAAAAATTGGGACAACTGTGCCAAATAAAGTAAAATCTCATATGGGATTCAATGTATTTAATAGTTCAGTAGCAGCTACTGGAATTACATATAAAAGTAGTAATGAAGATATAGCAACAGTAGATCAAAATGGAAATGTCAAAGGAATAAAAAGAGGAGAAGCTACAATAATTGCAACAAATCAAGAAGGAAAACAAGCAAGAGCTATTATATATGTAATATCAAATAACAAGGATGCAATAACTATTCCTAGCGTTTCAACTACATATAATGGAGTAACAGCAATATTAAAAGAAGACGGAACAGTATGGACAGCCGGAAATAATGCAAATTATGCACTAGGAAGAGGAAAAGAAGTAACTAACAATAGTGAATTTGAACAAGTAAAAATATCGGAAGATACATATTTAACAAATATAATAAAAATTTCAGAAAATGGGAATGGAAGCTTTTTAGCATTAACTCAAACAGGAGAAGTGTATACTTGGGGAAATGGAAGTAATTTTACTTTAGGCTTAGGAACAGATAAAACAAATAAAGAATATGCAACTAAAATACCAAATTTAAAAAATATTATAGATGTAGAGACTACTTCAAATTATAATGCAAAAGCACTAACTGAAGATGGAGAAGTATATACATGGGGTGGAACTAATACAACCACTTATCAAATAGGTGATAATGCTGTTGAAATTAGTGGAACTCCAGAGAAGATTAATTCCATAAAAAATGTAGTAGACATTTCTGGTGGTTATGCAAGCATATTATACTTAAAAGGAGATGGAACAGTCTGGGCAAATGGATATAATGATGATGGACAATTAGGAGTAGGAAATACTACTGAATCAAGAGTACCTGTACAAGTAAAAATAGATAATAAAACTAGCTACTTAAAGAATATTACTAGTATAGAAACAACGCATAAAGTAGGTGCAGCTATAGACGAAAACGGAAATTTATATTTATGGGGAGCTAATAATTATTATCAATTAGGAACAGGAAATACAAATAGTGTAAATATTGCAACTAAAGTGAATTTGGTTGAAGGAACAAAAGCTGTAGAAGTCGGAGGAGGAACATATTTTACTACATATATAGCAGATAATGGAAAATTATATGTTCAAGGATATAACGGAAATGGACAGCTATCTCAGGGAGATACTACAACACTAAAAACTTGGACAATAGCTAAAAACAAATATGGCGAAGAATTTACAGAAGCATTTAGATTAAGTAATGGTACTTTACAATCAAATGTGGTAATAAAACAAGACGGAAGTGTATGGGCATGTGGATATAATGTCCATGGAGAATTAGGCTTAGTAGATACTACAAATAGAAACTATTTGGAAGAAGTTGGAGAGGCATATTTAGAATTTGAGAACAGACAGGAGTTTATAAAAATAGATGAAACTGTAGCGAATAAAGTAAGTTCACACTTAGGATTTAATGTATTTGACAATTTATTACCAGTGGAAGGAATAGAATACAAAAGTAGTAATGAAAATATTGCAAAAGTAGATGAAAATGGAAATATTACAGGAGTTGCAAGAGGAGAAGCTACTATTATTGCAACAACTAAAACTGGGGAAAAAGCTAGTTGCATAATATATGTAATATCAAACAATCCAAAAGCAATAACAATGCCAACAGTATCAATAACAAGAAATGGAGCAATTGCAATATTAAAAGAAGATGGAACAGTATGGACAGCAGGAAATAACGCAAATTATGCATTAGGAAGAGGAAAAACAGTAACTGATAATACAGAGTTTGCTCAAGTAAAAATATCAGAAAGCGAATATCTAACAGGTGTAGTTAAAATATCTGAAAATGGACAGGATAATTTCTTGGCTTTAACAGAAAAAGGAGAAGTATATTCATGGGGATATGGAGCAGCAAAAGCATTAGGATTTGGTGATGATACAAAAAATAAAGAATATGCAACAAAAATACCAAATTTAAAAGATATAATAGATGTTGAAATAACAGGATTTAATAATGCAAAAGCTTTAACAAAAGATGGTGATGTATATACTTGGGGCTCTAATGTGAATTATGAATATCAGATTGGTGATAATTTTGAAATAAGTGGAACACCGCAAAAAGTAAGACTTATTCATAATGTAATAGATATTTCTGTTGGATATGCAGGCATATTATACTTAAAAGGAGATGGAACAGTCTGGGCAAATGGATTAAATGATAGTGGACAACTAGGAAATGGAGCAACATCAAACTCAAAAGTTCCTGTACAAGTAAAAACAAAAGATGGATACTTAGAAAACATAGTAAAAATAGAAAAAGTAGACGAGGTAGGAGCAGCAATAGATGAAACAGGAGCACTTTACTTATGGGGTAATAATGAATATTATCAATTAGGAACAGGAAACAAAACAAACTTAACAGTAGCAACAAAAGCAAATATCCCAGAAGGAGTAAAGGCAGTAGAAGTAGGTGGATCAAGATGTGCTATTATGTATAGTGCAAGTGATGGAAAAGTATATACTGTAGGATATAACAATTATGGACAACTTGCACAAAATAATACAACTAATGTAACTTCTTGGACAACGGTTAAAACCAAAGAAGGAGAGGACTTTACAGGAGCATATAGACTAGGAAAGAACTCATATTATTCAAATGTGATAATTAAAGAAGAAGGAAGCGTATGGGGAGTAGGACATAATAACTATGGACAACTTGGATTAATTGATACTACAAGTAGATCTTATTTACAAGAAGTAGGAGAATCTTATATAGAGTTTGAAAATAGACAAGCTTATATAAAAATAGGAGATACAGTAACTAATAAAGTACAATCACATTTGGGATTCAATGTGTTTGATGAAGCTTTATCAGTAACTGGTATAACATACAAAAGCAGTAATGAAAATATTGCAAAAGTAGATGAAAATGGAAATATTACTGGAATTGCAAGAGGAGAAGTTACAATAACAGCAACAAGTACAAGCGGTGATGTAGCAAAAGCTATTATCAATGTAATTTCAAATAATGAAAATGCAATAACAATACCAACAGTATCTACGACTAGAACAGGAACAATAGCAATATTAAAAGAAGATGGAACAGTATGGACAGCAGGAAATAATTCAAACTATGCATTAGGAAGAGGAGAAACTGTAACAAATACATTTGAATTTGATAGAGTAAAAGTATCAGAAGATACATACTTATCTAATGTAGTCAAAATATCGGAAAATGGATATGGAAACTTTTTAGCTTTAACCAAAGATGGAGAGGTATATTCATGGGGATATGGAGCAGCAAAAGCATTAGGATTTGGTGATGATACAAAAAATAAAGCTTATGCAAGCAAAATTCCAGATTTAAAAGATGTTATTGACATTGATATGACAGGATTTAATAATGCAAAAGCATTAACAAAAGATGGGCAAGTATATACCTGGGGCTCTAATGCAAATAACGAATATCAAATTGGTGATAATTTTGAAATAAGTGGTGTACCACAAAGAGTAAGACTTATCAAGAATGTAATAGATATTTCTGGTGGATATGCAGGCATATTATACTTAAAAGGAGATGGGACAGTTTGGGCAAATGGATTAAATGATAATGGACAGCTAGGAAATGGAGTAACAACAAACTCAAAAGTTCCTGTACAAGTAAAAGTAGCTGATGGATACTTAGATAAAATAGTAGAAATTGAATATGTTGATGATGTAGGATCAGCAATAGATGAAGAAGGAAACTTATATTTATGGGGAAATAATGAATATTATCAATTAGGAAATGGAAACAAAACAAATCTAAAAGTAGCTACAAAAGCAAATTTACCAGAAGGAGTAAAAGCAACAGAAGTAGGTGGCTCAAGACGTGCATTAGAATTTATATCTAATGATGGAAAAGTATATGTTGTTGGATATAACAATTATGGACAATTATCACAAGGAAGCACTAGTACAATAACATCATGGACAACAGCTAAAACAGCAGATGGAGCAGAAGTTACAGAAGCATATAGACTAAGCAAAGGGTCATATTATTCAAATGCAGTAATAAAACAAGATGGAAGTGTATGGACAGTCGGATATAATGCTTATGGACAGTTAGGACTACTAGATACAACTTCTAGAAACTATTTAGAACAAGTAGGAGAAGCAGAGTTTACACCAAAGAAATATGAACATACTATCAAAGTAAATGAAAGCATTTTGTTAGATAAAGATGATTTTGAATATGCTAAAGATTTTAATGTTTTTGTAGAAGAAATAAGAGAAATCGGAAACCTAAGTTTCGAGTCTCAAAATACAGATATTGCAACTGTAGACACAAAAGGAAACATTATAGGCATCAAACAAGGACTAGCAAGAATAAAAGTTACAAATCAATTAAATGGGGATATAACCTATGTAGTAGTTAAGGTAACAGATGGAAAAGTTGAGCCAATGTTAGCGCAAGGACAAAATCATACAATTGCACTAAAATCAGATGGTAGTGTATGGGGATTTGGAAATAATTCATATGGACAAATAGGAAATATTAATCTAAATGAAAGTAAATATGTAGCAGATCCAGTTCCTGTATGGATAACAGAAGGCAAAGAGCAATTGACTAACATAAAGAAAATAGCAGTAGGATATAATCATTCAGTAGCACTATCTAATGATGGAGAAGTGTACACATGGGGGTATAACCAATATAAGCAATTAGGATATAGTGGTACAAGTAGTAATAAACCAACAAAACTAAGTTTTGACGCAAAAATAATAGATATTAGTGGATGGCAAAATAATACAATTGTATTAGATGAAAATGGAAATGTATATGCATGGGGATATAATTTTACAACAAGCATTAGTAAGATAGAATTACCAGAAAAAGCAATACAAATTTCAGGAAATTTAATACTAACAGAAAACAAAAAAGTATATCAAGCAAATAAACCTCAAACTCCAATATCAGGTTTAAAAAATGTTATAAAAGTATTTTCAGGTTATTTTAATGGAAGCAATGGAGATTTTGCAGCTTTAACAGATGAAGGAAAAATATATGCTTGGGGAATAAATTCATATGGAGAAGCTGGAAATGGTGCAACAGGAAGTGTATCAAAACCTGCATATGTAAAAACATCTGACGGATTAGCAGATTTAACAGGTATCATTGATATGAATCTAACAAGATATGGTGTTATAGCATTAGATTATGAAGGAACATTATATGGATGGGGATATAATGGATATGGACAAATTGGCAATAATGATAAAACAACACAAAAATTACCTGTTGTAATAGATGATATGCCAGAGATTGAAGTATTAGGCAACGCAGGATATTATCATAATGCATTTATGGATGTAAATGGTTTTGTATGGACAGTAGGATATAATGCAAATGGACAATTGGGAAATGGAACTAATACTAATAGTGCAGTTTATAATATGATTGGCGACTTAAAAATACAGGCAAGCGAGTCTAAAGTAAGGATACATATAGGAGACAAAAAAGCTATAACAGCTGAAGCCAGAAATACATTTAATCTAAAATATGATACAGTTAATACACAATTAACATATCATATGCAAGATGAAAATATCGCAACATATGAAAATGGAGAAATAGTAGCAAAAAGTGTAGGAAGTACATACTTAATAATAGAAAGTGAACAATTAGATGTAAGCACTGCAGTAAAAGTTGAAGTATTACCAGATGAAAAACAAGCTATTCCAAGTGTGCAGTCAGGAATTGATTTTTCAGTAGCATTAAAAGCAGACGGAAGTGTTTGGACATGGGGTAACAACACTTATGGACAACTAGGTAATGGTACTAAAATAGCACAAAATGAGCCAGTGGAGACAGATATTAAAGATATAGTTACAGAAATATCTGTTGGAGAGTATCATGTATTAGCATTAACAGGAAATGGAGAAGTATACAGCTTTGGATATAATGGTAATGGCAGATGTGGAAATGGTACAACTTCAGCAGTTGCTACACCAGTTCAAGTAAAAACTTTGGAAAACAGTAAAGAAACAGTATTAAAAGACATAATTAAAGTAAAAGCTGGAAAAACAGTAAGTTTTGCAATAGACAAAGACCTTAATCTATGGGCATGGGGTAAAGGATACACAAAATATGCAGAAAAGGTTGCAAACCTAGAAAATATAATAGATGTTACACAAGATTATGTATTAACAGCAGAAGGAAAAGTGTATAAATTATCTGACAACAGCAAAGTTTTAACAGTAGATAAAGTAAGAAAACTAGAAGAAGGTTATGACCATACAGTAATGGTAACAGAAAAAGGCGGAGCTTACGCAATAGGTAAGAACACATATGGTCAATTAGGAACAGGAAATACTACAGATAGTTTAGATTCTGTTGTGGGAGTAAGACAATCTGATGGAGAAACATTATTTACAAATGTAAAAGATGTACAAGCAGGAAATGGAAATACAGCAATATTTACATATGATAATAAAGTATATTTCTTAGGCTCAAATGCAAATAGTAAATTAGGACAAGCAGTAGAAGTTACAAATAACGTACTTCCAGTAGAATATACAAATGTAGAAAATCCAATGCTTGTTTCACTTGGATATAATCATACCGTAATTGCAAATGGAGAAGGCTTTGTATATGACTTTGGAGCTGGAACATTAGGTCAATTAGGTAATTTAAAGAACGAAGATAGTATAAATCCTGTATTAGTAGGAACATATAATATATCTTTAAGCAGCATGGTAGTAAGAATGCATGTGAATGAGCAAGAAGATATACAAGCTAAAATGGACTTCTTCAACTTATTATTAGAAGATACTGAAGGGCTTGAATATGAATCATATGACGATACAGTAGCAAAAGTAGATGATGAAGGAATAATAACAGGTGTAGGAGCAGGAACTACATATATAGAATTTAGACAAGCAGGAACAGATAACAGGAAAGTAATAATTGTAGAAGTATTGGCAGAAAATCAAGTGGCTAAACCACAAGTAGAAACAAACGGAAGTCATACTATTATACTAAAAGCGAATGGTACAGTATGGAGCTTTGGACAAAACGCAAATGGAGAATTAGGAGATGGAAGTTATACTACAAAAGATGGTACAGTTAAAGTTCAATTTGATAAAAATACTAAAATAGTACAAATTGATGCTGGCACATCACACAATATAGCATTAGATATAGATGGTAATGTTTGGACATGGGGAAGTAACAGTTACTATCAATTAGGAAGAAGCAGTACAAATGCTAATATACCAGGAAAAGTAACAATGCCAGAAGAAATAGTAAAAGTAGCAGCAGGAAATAATTACAGCTTGGCAATAGGAAAAAGTGGTAAAGCATATGCATGGGGATACAATGCAAATGGAGAGCTAGGAGTAGGAACATATAAAACAGTAACAAGGCCAGCGGAGATAGTTGGAATAGAAAATGTAATAGATATTTCTGGTGGAAATAATCATTCTATTCTAGCAACAACAACAGGAGAAGTATATACAACAGGAGATAATACTTATGGCCAATTAGGAAGCACAGGAAGTAAAATAAATCTATTTACTAAAGTGTCAGGAGTAGAAAATGTAATAGATGTAGAGGCAGGAGAAGTACATAATATTGTGCGTACATTGGAAGAAAATGTTTATACATGGGGAAGCAATATATATGGTCAATTAGGTTTAAATGATAGACAAAATAGATATGTTCCAACTTTAATAGATGGAAAAACCAATATAGCAGAAATAGCAGCAGGAAAAGCTAATACTATGTTATTAGATAGAAGCGGAAAAGTATATATTACAGGTTTAAATAGTTGTGGTGAAATTGGAGATGGAACTACAGACACAAAGCAAGAATATGTACAAGTAGAAAAAATACCTGCTGGAATAGGAATTACAACAGGTGAAACATATTCATTAGCTATAAGAGCAGACGGCACAGTATGGGCATGGGGAGACTATAACCATGGAGCAGAAGATGCAAATAGCAAAACAAAAAGTAAAGTGCCTGTAATGATAGGAACATTCTCAGCATTAGAAACTAGCTCAGAAATAGTATTAAAAACTAGTGAGACAACAAATATTGGTATAAGTGCAAAAGAAAAATTCAATGTATTCTATGATTATGATAAAGAACCAGAAGATTATACATATGAATCTTTAAATCCAGAGATAGCAGATATAAATGCAGAAGGAACAATCATAGGAGTACAAATAGGAAAAACTAGAGTAATAGCAACAGATAAAGAAACTGGAGAAAAATTCTCTGTAATTGTAACAGTAATTGAAAATACAAAAGTTGCAGTTCCTCAAATAGATGGTGGAAATGGATTCGCAGTAACATTAAAAGCTGATGGTACAATTTGGACATGGGGATATAACCCAGAAGGAGCATTAGGAGACGGAACTTATGAAACAGCATTAATACCAAGAAGAGCAAATGTAGTATCAACATACTCTGACATAGCAGTAGGAAAAGACTTTGCAATAGCAAGAAGAGCAGATGGAACAGTATGGGCATGGGGCTCAAACGCTCATGGACAACTTGGAATAGGAAGTCATAAAAATGCACCAAAATTAGTACAAACATATAATATACAAAATGTAAAAATGATAGCAGCAGGAGCTGAACATACGGTTGCAGTAGACCAATATGGAATATTATATGGTTGGGGTTCAAATACTCGTGGTCAATTAGGATTAGGCAGCAAAGATGATGTAATAACACCTACCATTATTGCTACACCAGAGGACTCAATAATTAGTTTAGCAGCTGGTGGAGACCAAACAGCATATGTGACAATTCAAGGAGAAGTATATGGATTAGGAAATATACTAAATGGTAAATTAGACGGAATAGAAAATGTAATACAAGTAGAAGTCGGGGATAACTATTTATTATTACTAGATGCAAATGGAGATATCTATGAATACAGTAACAGTAGTATAAGCAAAATACAAGGAACAAGCAATGTAGTAGATATAGTAGCAAAGAAACATATAAGAATGTACCAAGATAAAGACGGAATAACGTATAATTGGGGAGAAAATACATATGGTGAATTAGGAACAAACGATACAGAGACTAAAACAGTTCCTACGAAAGTTTCTGAAAATGGAGAAAATACATTTAATATAGGAGCTGGATATGAAAATTCATACATAATTAAAACTGATGGATTTGCGTATGGAGCTGGTAGAAATAACCATGGACAATTAGGAAACAGTATGCAAGAAGATTCTAAAGTTCATACATTAGTTGGAGATAGAGACTTTGAATTAAATCCAGATAATATGATATTAACTGTAAATGATGTAAAAAACATAAAAATTGCATGTAACACATTTAATGTATTTAATGAAGTTGAAAGAAATGCTAATGATTATGACTGGATTTCTTCTGAAACTGAAGTTGCATCAGTTTCAAATGGAATGGTAGTTGCAAAAGATATGGGAACAACAACTATAACTGCAAGAGACAAAGTTACGAATGTTGAAAAACAGGCATTAGTAGTTGTAATGCCAGTAGATGAACATAGAATAGACGAAATTACAGTAAATGGTGAGCTTGCAAAAGTTGCAGGAGATAAAAAATATAGTGTAACAATAGCAAGTGATAAAGAAACAGCAACTATAAGAATAGAAACACTAGATAAAACAGATAAAATAAGCATAGATGGAGGACAAAGTTATATTGAAGGTGGAGTTCTAGTTCAAGAGATTGCGGTACCAGATAAAGTAACAAACTTACCAATAAAAATACAAACATCAAATGGTACAATAATAGACTATACACTAGAAATAACAAGAACATCTAAAAATACAAATATACAAAGCATAAAAGTAAATGATATAGATGCAACACCAATTAATGCAACAGAATATCAAGTAGTAGTTGAAGAAGATGTAAATGAGATTAATATTGAAGCTATAGCAGAAAATGCAGATGCAACGGTAAGCATAAATGGGGAAACTTATCAAAAAGCAAAAGCAGAGTATCAAACATCAATGGATGAATTAATACTTACAATTCCTATTTCGGTAAAATCTGAGAGCGAAACAGTTGCAACATACATGCTTACAATATACAAAAAATCAACATTAGTAGATTTAGATAGTTTAGTAGTAAATGGACAAGAAGCAAAAAGAATATCTGAGACAGCATTTAATAGCGTAATTGAAAGAGATGCAGACATGTCTACCATAATTGCTACAACTACATATAATTTATCAAGAGTATCTATTGCAGGAAATGAAGCATTGGTACATACTGCAACAAATATAGTAGAAACAACAGAAGAAGCAACAGAAGTATTAATAACAGTAACAGCAGATTATGAGAACGAAGTACTATCGCGTGAATATACATTAACAATATACAAAGAAAGGGAAAATGCAAAAATTGACTTGTTAATAGTAAATAACACAACCATAATCCCAGAAGGAAATACATATGTTGCAAACTTACCAAATAGTAGTGAAGAAGCAGAAGTAAGAGTAGTAACTGCGCTAGAAAGTGACAAAGTACAAATTGCGGATACAGAAGAAGGAATTTATGATGTAACAAGAACTGTAAAAACACCAGAAGAAGAAAATACATATACAATAGTAGTTACAGATGGTGAAACTGGTGAGAAACAACAGTATACATTAATAATAACAAAACCAAGTGCAGACACATCTATAAAAGAAATAATAGGGGAAAATATAGAGGAAAATTACCAAGAAAAAGCAGAGTTAGTAGAGCCTAACACATATGAACTAAAAGTGCTAGATACAATGGAAGAAGTGGATTTAAAAGTTACAGCAGGAAGTAAGAGTGCAAAAGTAAGCATAGATGGGGGAGCTTACCAAGAAGAAAAGGCAGAAAGTACAATAAAATTAAATCCAGATGAGCAAGTAGATGGAGTAGTAAAACAAGTTCATATAACTGTAGAAGCAGAAAATGGATCTCAAAAAGAGTATGTGTTAAATATAATAATAATTGATAATGATACAGCATTAAAACAAGTTACAGTAAATGGAATACAAGCAGAACTATCAAGTACAGAAGAAAACACATATAATTTAACCCTAGATGCTGAACTGGATAAAGTAGATGTAACTGCCGAGACAGTAAGTCCAAAATCACAAGTATCTATAAATAATGGAAGTGGTAAATTAAATATTTCTACAGAGACTATTGTTATGGATAGCAAAAACAAACAAGTAAAAATAGTAGTGAAAGCAGAAAGTGGAAGAATACAAGATTATTACTTAAATATTTATGGATTACCAAATAACACAAATGCAGTATTTACAGTAGATGGCGAAGAAGGAACATTTGTGCCAGAGGAGAATAAATATGTATTTAGAGTAAATACAAAAAATAATTCTCATACATTATCTGCTATATTAGAGGATAATTTAGCAAAAGTGAAATTAGCAGACCAAGAGGAAAAATTATCACAAGACACATTAACATTTACAAATGATTTGATAGGACAAGAAATAACCGCTATTATTACAGCACAAGACGGAACACAAGAAACAATTACAATAGAATTCCAAGCAAAATCTAGTGATGCAGAAATTGCAAAATTAGCAGTAAATAACGAAATACTAGAGGCAGATGAAAGTGGAAATTATAATGCAAAAGTAGCACAAAGTGCTGGTATAGCCAATATTGAAATTGAATTAAGTGACGAAAATGCAAGTGTTCTATTAAAGAATGGAGAAGAAGAATTACAAACAGGTAAAGCAGGTTTAAGCTATGACCTATCAATAGCAGAAATTACAGATAAAGAAATAGTATTAAATATAGTTGTAACTGCAGAAGATGGAACTACAAAAACATCTACACTAACACTAACTATTTTAAGAGGAAACACAAATATAGCAAATATTACTGTAGATGGGAATACAGTTAGTCAAAGTGAAGATGGAACATATTACTATGTAATGGAAAGAAAAGATACAGCAGAAATTTCTGTAACAGCTGAAGATACATCTTCAAAAATAGAAATAGATGAAGAAGTTTCTTCTAATAACATATTAACAAAAACAATAGAAACACCAGAAGAAGAAAATAGAATAGGAATAACAATAACAGCAGAAGATGGAACAGAAGAAACATATATATTGGTAATAAGAAAAATCTCAAATGACAACTATCTTCAAACTATAATGGCAGAAGGAATAGACCCAAGTATGATAACATCAACAGGCGTGGATGCATATGAAATTAAAGTTCCATTAAGCCAAAAAACATTAAGAATTACAGCTATAACTAGACATGATGCAGCATCCGTAAAATTAAGTACAGAAGATGACACTTTATATAATCTAAAAGAAATGACAAGAGATGTAACATTATCAGGAGGAGGCGCTTCAGAACAATTTAAAATTACTGTAAAAGCAGAAAATGGAGAGCTAAGAGAATATACAATAACAGTATCAAAACAAAATGTATTAGATATAGAAAGTGTAGAAGCAAGTGGTGAAGAGGCAGTATTTGATGCGGAGAAAAATGCATATGTAGGGAGAATAGACAGAAATGACAGGACGACTGTATCAGTTTCTACAGTCGATAAAACAACAAAAATAGAAATACTAGTAGGTGGCAAAACAGTAAGAGAATCTACTGGAAGTGTAACTACAGATATTGATACATTAGAAGAGACAACAAAAATTCAATTTAGAGTAACATTACAAGATAATTCAGAAAGTAAAACATATGACTTAATACTTAACAAAAAATCTGAAGAAGCAGGAATTGAAATTGTTTCATTAGATAATACGGTATTACAGCCTGATGAGTTTGGGGTATATAGGGCTACAGTACCAGATAGTAAAGATAGTGTAAGTGTATATGTAAAAGCAATAAGTGAATATGCAAAAATACAAATTAATAGTGACTCTAATATTAAAACTGGAGAAAATACTATACCAGTACAATTAAACAAAAATGAGGACACACAAACTGTTAGAATAGTTGTAACTGCAGAAGATGGAACTTATGAAACATATTATTTAGTATTAACAATATTGGGGGATAATAATGCTTTAGAATATGTAAAAGTAAATAACATTGATGCAGAAAAGCTAGATGATAGTGTTTATGAGTATAGAATTGCTCCAACAATACAAAACTCTGAAGTTGCAATAAGAACAGAAGATGAAAATGCTACAATAGTATTAGGAGAACAAAGCGAAAAAGGATTATTAGAATTAAATGTAGATACAATAGAAGAAACTACAGAAATACCATTTGAAGTAGTATCTGAATATGGAACTAGAAAATCATATACTTTAAGAATAGTAAAACAATCAACAGATAATAGCATAAAAGAAATTAAAGTAAATGATGTAGCCGCAACAAAACAGGAAGATGGAAGTTACTATATTTCAGTTCCAGAAACATTAGAAAATGCAGATGTTACAGTAACTACAAACCATGAAAGAGCTATGGTACAGATTGAGAGTGGAGAGACAAAATTAAATACAGTAACAGAAAATGTAATATTGGAAAACAAGATTACAGAAGTTACTATAAAGACAATATCTGAATCAGGAATAGCATTGGAAACAAGACTAGTAATAGAAAAACAATCTGATGAAACTGGAGTGGAAATAGTAACTGTAGATGATGTGGCTGTAACTGACTATAATCCAGATACTCACACATTTACAACCACAATAATGGATAGAAGAGACCAAAGTAATATATTAATCAGGGCAAAATCTAATATTGCTACAATAGAGTTAGGAGATGTAACTAATACAGGAACATTAACTACACAAATAGCATTAGAAGAGACTAATACAGAAGTGAAGTTCACAGTAACAGCTGAAAATGGTAATAAACAAGAATATACATTAATAATAAACCGTTTATTAAATAATACAGATTTAGAGCTTGTAGAATTAAATGATATACAGATAAATCCTTCAAACGAAGAATTAGGATTATATGAAGAAATAATAGCTAAAAAAGCCGAAAGTGCAAAAATAAGAGTAAAAACAGTAGATAAGTATGCAAACATTAAAATAGGTGATGAGGAAGCGGCAGAAGGTGATTGTACAGTAAATCTAAGCTTAGACTTAAGCGAAGAGGTATTTACAATACCAGTAGTAGTAACATCACAAGATGGAACAACAATAAAAACATATACTATAATTCTAAGAAGAGGAAATGACAATACAGATATAAGCAAGCTTACTGTAGATAGCACAGAAATACCATGTATTACAGATATTTTTACAGCTTCTGTAAGTAGTAATCAAGAGAATGCAGAAGTAACAATAAAATTAGCAGACGAAAATGCTACTGTAATGCTAAATGAGCAGTCTGGTAAGGGAAGTCTTACTGTAGCAGTTCCAATAGAAGGCAAAACTACAACAAAAGAAATAACAGTAATTGCAGAAGATGGAACTACAAAAACATATACTTTAGTATTAAATGTCCTAAGTGATAATAATGCTCTAGAATATGTAAAAGTTAATAATATAGAAGCAGAAATGGTAGAAGATGGTGTTTATGAAAGTTTAATTAATCCTACATTACAAGAAACACCAGTAGAAATAAAAACAGAAGATGAAAATGCTATTATAGTAATTGGAGAAACAGGTAAAAAACAATTATTACAAATAGATGTAGAAACTATAGAAGAAGAGACAGAATTCACATTTGACGTAATATCTGAATATGGAACTAGAAAAACATATACTCTAAGAATAAGGAAACAATCAAATGATAATAGTATAAAAGAAATAAAAGTAAATAATGTTGTTGCAACAAAACAAGATGATGGAAGCTATTATGTATCGGTTACAGAAACATTAGAAAATGCAAATGTAACGGTCGTGACAAATGATGACAAATGTAAGGTGAAAATAGGAGAAGGAGAAGAAGGCATAAATACTGCAACAGAGAAAATAGCATTAGAAGAAAAATTAACAGAAGTTATAATTAAAACAACATCAGAATCAGGAATTCCATTGGAGACAAAATTAGTAATAGAAAAACAATCAGCCGAAACTGGTGTACAAATTGTAACAGTAGATGACAAAGAAGTAACAGACTATAATGAAGATACTCATACCTATACAATTACCATAACAGAGGCAAAAGATGAAAGTAATGTTATCATTATGCCAAAATCAAATGTAGCAACTGTTGAATTGGGAGAAGCAAGTGCTACTGGAACATTAAATACTAAAGTGGCATTAGAAGAAACTGGTGCACAAGTTACATTTAAAGTAACAGCCGAAAATGGTACTGAGCAAGAATATACATTGGTAATAATTCGTTCATCAGATAACACAGATATAGACTTTGTAGAATTAAATGATGTACGAATAGCTCCTACAAATGAAGAATTAGGATTATATGAGGAAATAATACCTAAGAATGCAGAAACTGCTAAAATAAAAGTAAAAGCAGTAGATAAATATGCAAGCATTAAAATAGCAGACGAGGAAGCAAGACAAGGTGAAAGTACTGTAAATTTAAGCTTAGACTTAGATGATGAAACAATTACAATACCAGTAGTTGTAACAGCACAAAATGGAATAACAATTAGAACATATAACATAGTTTTAAGAAGAGGAAGCGACAACACAGATATAGCAAAAGTTACTGTAGAAAGCGAAGAAATACCTTGTGTAGAAGATACATACACAGCAATAGTAAAAGGCAGCAAAGAAGAAGCAGATGTAACAATAACATTAGCAGATGCAAATGCAACCGCAATGTTAAATGGAGCATCTGGAAAGGGAAGCCTTACTGTAACAGTACAATTAGAGGGTATAACAACAACAAAAGAAATAAAAGTAATTGCAGAAGATGGAACTACAAAAACATATACATTAATAATAAATAAATACATTGGAATAGTAGGAAGTGTAATTACGGAGAATACAGAAGATAGACATATTGCATTAGTACAAGTATACAAAACATCGGACACAAGACCAATTGGTGATGAAGATGATCCAAGAGAGTTAATTGCTTCGGGATTAACAAATGAGGATGGAACATTTGATATCATGGTACCAGAAGTAGATGTATACGATGTAGTAATTACAAAACCGGGATATTTAGACTATACAGTAACAGATATTGAAACAGTAGAAGGCGAAAGTTCTGATATTGGGGAAAAAGAGCTAATAGCCGGAGATGTAGTAAAATCTGGACAAATAGAGATAGACGATCTAGTAACAATTGTAGATAACTATGGAACAGTGCAAGAAGAAACACAAAAGATATATGACCTAAATGAGGATGGAGAAATAGACAGTAAAGATAGAGCAATAATAAAGAAAAACTATGACAAAGTAGATGTAAAAGAAGTATGGGTAAATCCAGAGGTAGCAAGAACAAAATTAGGTGAAAAGAGCGCGCAAACACCTAATGAAAAAGGTTTTATAAAACCAATGGATGAAGAATACGAAATAACATCAGAATATGGATATAGAATCCATCCAATAACAGGAGAAAAGAGTAAGCATACAGGAATAGATATATCAGGAGTACATCATGCAAATATTTATGCAGTAGCAGATGGAGAAATCGTCTATGCAGGGGTACAAAGTGGATATGGAAACTGTATAGAAATCAAGCATAAATTATCAGACGGAAGCGTAGTATACTCATTCTATGGCCATTTATCAAAAATTGATGTCAAAGTTGGGGACAAGGTATCAGTTGGAGAAAAAATAGGAAATGAAGGAGGAGAGCCGGGAGTTGATAAAAATGCAGGTTCAAGTACAGGACACCACTTACACTTTGAGTTAAGAACAAAAAGCGAATATGGATATGATGTAAATCCAGAAGAGTATGTAGATTTGTGAGAAATTGGGGTTTGACCCCAATTTCTTATTTTGCCTAGAAACCTTACGCAAATAAGCAAAAGAGACAATTTTTAATACTAAAAAACAAAAAAATAAGGAATTTTATTAATATATAGAATTCCTTATTTTTGGCGGTAATTAGCTATTTTTAAAACTCAAACATAAAACAACAAAAAATGTGAAAATAGTAAACGACAAAATGTAACAAAAATGTAAATAAAATTTAATATTTTGTAATAAAACCTCTAAAACTTAAATATCCGTATATTAATACCTATAAACAATGATAAATAGCATAAAATAGTTATATTGACTAAAAAAAGATATTAATTAAAATATATATAATATATATAACAATAAACAAAAAAACAACGAGCATTAGGAGGTCTTCTCATGAAAAAAGGCTATACAGAGTTTATGACAAAATTAGAGAAAATAAAGAAAATCAAAAAAACAAAAGTAATAAAGAGATTAAGCATAGCTGCTATTTTTTTAATAATAGCAGCTGGTTTTAGTGTACAAAACTATAGCAAGATGCTTAATGGTTTAAGTGAAAATGGTAGTAATTTGCCTGCAAGTAGTGAGGCAATAGCTTTAGCAGAAGAAGTAAAAGTTATTCCAATGGCATCATCTGGGTATTACCATAGTTTAGTTTTAAAAGAAGATGGAACGGTTTGGGGATTTGGAAGCAATGTAAATAAGCAACTAGGAGATGCTACAATGAATGAGCAGACATATACAACAAGACCAACACCAATATATATTACAGAAGATGAAATGATGACTAACATAAAAATGATAGGTACTGGAGAACTACATTCTGCAGCACTTACAATAGATGGAGAAGTTTATACTTGGGGAGATAATACACGTGGTCAACTAGGAGATGGAACTACAGTAGCAAGTGGAACTCCAACAAAAGTGGAACTTCCAACAAAAATTATAAGTCTAATTGCTTGGTTTAACAGAACAGTTGCACTTGACGAAAACGGAGAAGTATATGTGTGGGGAGAAGGATATACAAGTACACCACAAAAATTAGCTATAGATAAAAAGGTAATACAAATTACAGGAGATGCAGTATTAACCGAAGATAAAGAAGTATATACATTTAGAAATTTAACTACTCCTGTTGCGGGCTTAGAAAATATAGTACAAATAGCTGCAAGTGCTAATAATAGTTATACAAAAGCTGGTTCATATATAGCACTAAGAGAAGATGGAAAAATATATACATGGGGAGCAAATAATTATGGACAATTAGGAAATGGCTCAACAAGTAATAATAATACACCTGCTCTTGTAAAAGATGCAAGTGGAACTGAATTAAGTCATATTGTAGAAGTTCATTCAGATAGATATGGATTTATTGTAAGAACACAAAGTGGAGAAATATATTCATGGGGACAAAATGAGGAAGGAGAAGCAGGAACTGGCGTAGAAGGTAGACTAACTAGACCTGCTAAAGCTACAGATGTTACAGGGATGCAAGCTGTATCAGACTCACAAGGTTATACCCATCTTCTTATAGATTCTGAAGGTTATGTTTGGGTATGTGGATATAATAATTATGGACAATTAGGTATAGGAACAACAACTGATATTTTAAAATATCAAAGAATAGATGGAGAAGAATTTACAGCAAAGAATTATGAATATAAAATAAGACCACAAGAAAGTATAAATCTTACAAAAAATGATTTTGAATATGTAAATGAATTTAATGTATATACAAATGGTGGAAAACAAATTGGAAACTTAAGTTTTGAATCTAAGAATCCACAAATAGCAGAAGTGGACTCTACAGGAAAAGTTACAGCAATAGCAGAAGGAACAACAAGAATTATAGTGACTAATTCACAAGATGATAGTAAAACAGAAGTTGTGATAAACGTAACTGAAAATATAACAAATATAGATCCAATGACAGCTGCAGGATATTATCATAGCTTAGTATTAAAGTCAGATGGAACAGTTTGGGGCTTTGGCTCTAATGCTTATGGGCAACTAGGAAATTACAATGTAGGTACTACTATATTAGAACCAACACCGATATATATTAATGGGAATGAAAGACTAACTAACATAAAAATGATTGGAACAGGAAATTACCATTCAATAGCTCTTACAAACGATGGAGAAGTATATACATGGGGATATAATATCTATGGAGAACTTGGAATCGGAAACACACAAAATAGTGCAATACCAACAAAAGTAGATTTACCCAATAAGATTACAAGTGTAATGGCATGGGAAGAAAGAACAGTAGCATTAGATGAAAATGGTGATGTATATGTATGGGGACAAAACTATGGAACAACACCACAAAGACTTAAAACTTCTAGAAAAGCAATACAAATAACTGGAAATGCAATTTTGACAGAAGATAGAGAAGTATATACATTTAGAAATTTAAGTTCACCAGTTGCAGGATTAGAAGATATAGTAACAATAGCAGCCAGTGCTGATAACCAATATGCTAGTGCTTCATATTTAGCATTAAAATCTGATGGCAAGATATATGCATGGGGAGGAAACAATTATGGACAATTAGGAAATGGCTCAACAAGTTCTAATAGTACTCCTACATCAGTAAAAAATACAGATGGAACTGAATTTAATAATATTGTAGAAATTCATTCAACTAGATATGGATTTATAGTAAAAACAGATGATGGAGAAATATATTCATGGGGAATTAATGAACAAGCAGAAACTGGAAATGGAAATAAAAATCATCAAACTACTCCTTTTAAAGCACCTAATATACCTCAAATAGAAACAATGGCAAATACTCAAGGTTATACGAATGTCCTTATGGACAAAGAAGGTTATGTTTGGGTGTGTGGTTGGAATAACTATGGTCAGCTGGGAGATGGGACTACAACTAATAGCTATGTATTTAAAAAATTAGGAAGTGCATATATAGAATTTGATAACAGACAAAAATTCATAAGGATAGGAGAAGAAATTTCAACTAAAATAAGCTCAGTTATAACATTTAATTTATATAATAAGTCACTATCAACAAGCAATTTAACATACAAGAGTAGTGATGAGGATATAGCAACAGTAGATGATAATGGAAACATACAAGGTAAGGCTAAAGGAGAAGTAACAATTACTGCTACTAATGAAGAGGGAGATAGCGCAAGATGCATAATATCTGTTATTTCACAAGATAATAGAGCAATAACACTTCCTTCTGTTACAACAATAGGACATACATCAGGCTCTACTAATCGTCATACTACAATAATTTTAAAAGAAGATGGAACAGTATGGACAGTAGGAAATAACGAATTTGGACAATTAGGTAGAGGAACAATTGGTGGAACAAGTAATGAACTAGCACAAGTAAAAATATCAGAGAACACGTACTTAACAGATGTAGTAAAAATATCTGGAAATGGAAGCTATTCTGTACTAGCTTTAACAAAAAGTGGAGAAGTATATGCATGGGGTGAAGGTACTGTTTATCAATTAGGACAAGGGACAGATGCTACTAATAAAGGATATGCTACTAAAGTACCAAATCTAAACAACATCATAGATATTGATATGACATATTATCATGCAGCAAAAGCTTTAGCAGCAGATGGAGATGTGTATACATGGGGAGGTTCATATTCATATCTAGTAGGAGATAGCTTTAGCATAAGTGGAACACCTCAAAAATTAACTTCAATAGATAATGTTGTTGATATTTCTACAGCGTATCTACATGTAATGATGCTTAAAGGTGATGGAACAGTTTGGACACATGGAGAAGGAGATTATGGAAGATTAGGAAATGGTGCCACATCAGACCAAACAAGACCAGTTCAAGTTGAAACTGCAGATGGATTTTTAGAAAATATTATAAAAATAGAAGCAGTAGATGAGATGAGTACAGCAATAGATAGTGATGGTAATTATTACGCTTGGGGTAATAACAGTAATTATCAATTAGGAAACGGAGCAAATGCAAACTTATCCGTAGCTACAAAAATAGATTTGCCAGAAGATGATTCAAAGGTTATAAAAATAGGTGGTTCAAATGATGCTATTAGCTATTTGGCTGGAAGCGGAAAAATATATGTAGTTGGATACAATGGATATGGGCAATTATCACAAGGAAACACGGAGACTGTAACAAATTGGACTACAGCTAAAGCTGAAGATGGAAGTGACTTTACAGATGTATTTACTATAAGTGGAGGAGAAAAAGATTCATTTTTTGCTATAAAAAATAATGGAACGGTATGGGCAGCAGGATATAATAGAGAAGGGCAATTAGGAACACAAGATACAGCTAGCAAAACATATCTTACACAAGTAGGAAAACCTGAGTTTACCGCAAAGAATTTTACATATAAAATAAAACCAAATGAGAGTATAGTTATTGAAAAAGACGACTTCGAGTACACAGACCAATTTAATGTATTGGTAGATGCAGTAAAAGAAATAGGAGATTTAAGCTTTGAAAGTCTTAATCCAGAAATTGCAAGTGTAGATAGCGATACTGGAAAAATAACCGGAATTAAAGAAGGAACAGCGAGAATAAAAATTACAAACAAATTATATGGAGACGAAGCGTACATCTTAGTAAAAGTTTCAAATTTTGAAAGTGGAATTACTCCTATGTTGGCAGCTGGATATCAGCATACATTAGGTCTAAAAGCAGATGGAACAGTATGGGCATTTGGAAGCAATTTATATGGACAAATAGGAAATAATACTAATAGATATGTGACAGAGCCTACACCAGTATTAACAGCAGATGGTAGTCCATTGGAAAACATACAAATGATAGGAGCAGGAAACTATCATTCTATAGCACTTACAACAGATGGAAAAGTATATACATGGGGATACAATGGATATGGAGAGTTAGGAAACGGCACAAAAACTAATACATCTATACCAACAGACATTGCTTTACCAACAAAAATTGTAAGTGTAATTGGATGGGAATATAGAACTATTGCATTAGATGAATATGGAGACGTATATGTCTGGGGAGAAAACTATGGAACAACACCACAAAAATTAAATACACCTAATACAGTAATACAAATAACAGGAGATGCAATTCTTACAGCAGATAGAAAAGTATATACATTTAGTAATTTAACTACTCCAATTTCTGGATTACAGAATATTGTTGAAATAGCAGCAAGTGCTAATAATAGATATGCAAAAGGTTCATATTTAGCATTAAGAGCAGATGGAAAAGTATATGCATGGGGAGGAAACAACTATGGACAACTAGGAAATGGAACCACTTCTGCTAATAATACACCTACATTAGTAAAGAATGCAGATGGTGAAGAATTTAACAATATTGTAGAAGTTCATTCTAACAGATATGGCTTCATAATAAGAACAATAGATGGAGAAATATATTCATGGGGAATAAATGAAGAAGGAGAAGTAGGAAATAATACCGAGGTAAGACAAACTAGACCAGCAAAAGCAATTGGTGTTGAAAACATAGAAACAATGGCAAATATTCAAGGGTATACCAATGCACTTATGGACATGGAAGGATATGTTTGGACATCTGGTTGGAATAACTATGGACAGCTAGGTATTGGTAGTACAACAGATAAATTGCTATTTAATAAAATAGGAGATGCATATATTGAACCTAGTGAAAATGAAGTAAGTATGTATGTTGGAAATCAAAAAGAAATTACAGCAAATGCAAAAAATAGCTTTAATTTAAAACAGGATATAATAGAAACAGAACTTACATATCACATAGTAGATGAGAATATTGCAAACTATTCAAATGGATATATAACTGCAAAAGCAGTTGGAACTACATATTTAGTGATAAAAAGTGAAGAACTGGATGAAGCTGCTGTAGTCAAAATTGAAGTTTTACCAGACGGGGCAAAAGCAATACCAGACGTACAGGCAGGTAGTGATTTTACAACTGCATTAAAAGCAAATGGAACAGTTTGGACATGGGGTAAGAATACATATGGACAATTAGGAACAGGAGACACAACTAATAAAAATGAGCCAAACCAAGTTGCTGAAATAACAGAAATAGTAAAACAAATATCAGTAGAAGACAACCATACTATTGCTTTAACAGAAAATGGAGAAGTATATGCATGGGGATACAATGGATATGGTCAATGTGGAAATGGAACAACCTCAAATGTAAAAACTCCTGTAAAAGTGAAAACTGTAGAAAATAGTGTGGCAGTAGATTTATCTGGAATTGTAAAGATAAAAGCAGGAAAAAATGTAAGCTTTGCTGTAGATAAAAACTTTAATCTTTGGGCATGGGGACAAGGTTATGGAAAATATGCAGTAAAAGTTACAAAAGTAGAAAATGTTATAGATATTACAAAAGAATATGTATTAACAGCAGACCAAAAAGTATACAGATTATCTGATATGAGTGAAATTGAGACAGTAGAAAAAATAATAGCAATAAATGAAGGATATGACCATACTGTTATACTTACAGAAAATGGAGGAGCATATGCAATTGGAAAAAATACATATGGTCAATTAGGAAATGGAACAACAGAAGATAGCTTAACAACAGTTGTAGGAGTAAGAGAACCAAGTGGAGAATCATTACTTACAAATATAAAAGATATAAGAGCAGGAAATGGAAATACAATAGCAATAACAAATGATAACAAAGTATATATTTGGGGATTAAGTACATATGGAAAATCAGGACAACAAGAAAATACTAGTCTACCTGTGGAATATACTAAATTAAATAATTCTATGATAGTTTCTGCAGGATATAATCATACAGTAATTGCAAATAAAGAAGGTTTTGTATGGGATTTTGGACTAGGAACATCAGGACAACTAGGCAACAAGGAAAACGAAGATAGTACAGAGCCAGTATTAGTAGGAACATACAATATTACAACAAAATCTCTTATGATTACAATACATGTAAATGAGGAGACAGAATTAGGAGCAACTATAGATTTCTTTAATCTATTAATAGAAAATGGAACTGGATTAGAATACAAATCATATAATGAAACAATTGCAAATATAACGCCAGAAGGAATTTTAACAGGAGTATCAGAAGGTAGAACATATATAGAGGTGAAACAAAGCGGAACAGATAATACACAATTAATAATAGTAGAAGTTTTAAAAGAAGGACAAATTGCAAAACCACAAGTAAAAACAAATGGAAGCCATACAATTATTTTAAAAGCAAATGGAACAGTATGGAGTTTTGGACAAAATACGTATGGCCAATTAGGTGATGGAAGTTATGTTGCAAAAGATGGTACAGTAAAAGTAAGCTTTGAAGAAAACACAAAAATAACACAAATAGATGCAGGAAAAGAACATAATATAGCATTAGATACAGAAGGAAATGTTTGGACTTGGGGAAGAAACAGCAATGGCCAATTAGGAGTTTCTGGTTCTACATCTAATGTGCCTGTTAAGGTAGATATTCCAGAAAAGGTAGTAAAAGTAGCAGCAGGAAACAACTATAGTTTAGCAATTGGCGAAAGTGGAACAGCATATGGTTGGGGATTCAATGAAAATGGAGAACTAGGAATTGGTACATATAAAACCGTAAGCACTCCTACAAAAATAGTAAATATAGAAAAGGCAATAGATATTTCTGGTGGAAATAACCATTCACTATTAGTAACAAATAAAGGAAAAGTATATGCTACTGGAAATAATACATATGGCCAATTAGGCTTAGAAGAGCAAAAGGTTAATGTATTTAAAGAAATAGAAGGTGTAGAAAACATAGTAGATGTGGATGCTGGGGATTCACATAGTATAGGTCTAACAGTAAATGGAGATGTTTATGTTTGGGGAAGTAACATCTATGGACAATTAGGTTTAGATGATAGACAAAATAGAAATACACCTGTAAAAGTAGAGGATAAGTCAAATATAATTAGTATATCAGCTGGTAAAGCAAATTCTATGTTACTAGAAAATACAGGAAAAATATATTTGACTGGTGCAAATAGTTATGGAGAAATAGGAGACGGCACTACTGTAACAAGACAGACATTTGTAGAAATAGCTAAAATACCAGATGCAATTGAAATTTCAACAGGAGAAACATATAGTTTGGCAATAAGAAAAGATGGAACTGTATGGGGATGGGGAGATTACAACCATGGAGCTCCAGATACAAATAGCAAAACAGAAAGCACTGTTCCTGTTATAATAGGTACATATTCAGCACTAGAGACTAACTCAGAAATTATATTAAAAACAAGTCAGACAAAGAATATAGGTATAAGCTCTAAAGAAAAATTTAATGTATTTTATGATAATGATAAAGAGCCAGAAGATTATACCTATGAATCACTAAATCCAGAAATTGCAGATGTTAATGAAGAAGGAATAATAATTGGAGTAAAAGTTGGAAAGACTAGAGTAATTGCTACTGATAAAGAAACACAAGAAAAATTTACTGTGATTGTTATTGTAATTGAAAATAATAAGACAGCAGTCCCACAAATAGAAGGTGGAGATGGATTTACAGTAGGATTAAAATCAGATGGAACAATATGGACATGGGGATATAATCCAGAAGGAGCATTAGGAGATGGCACCTATGAAACAGCTTTAGTTCCAAAAAGAGCCAATGTGGTATCTACATATACAGATATATCTGTAGGTAAAGATTTTGCATTAGCAAAAAGAGCAGATGGAACAATATGGGCTTGGGGCTCAAATAGTAATGGTCAATTAGGTGTGGGTAGCCACAAAAATGCACCCAAATTAGTACAAGTACATGGAATAAACAATGTAAAATTAATTGCGGCAGGAGCTAACCATTCAGTAGTTGTGGATGATTTTGGAGTAATTTATGGATGGGGCTCAAATTCAAATGGACAACTTGGATTAAGTAGCAAAAATGATGTAATAGAGCCTACAATAATTGCGGTGCCAGAAGGTGGAGTAATTAGTTTGGCTGCAGGAAACGGACAAACTGCATATGTAACATCACAAGGTGAGGTATATGGATTAGGAACTATATTAAATGGAAAAATACCAGATTTATCAAATGCAATAAAAGTAAAAGTAGGGGACAACTATTTATTAATACTTACTGCAGATGGTAATATATACGAATATAGTAGTGGGGTATTAAATCAAATACAAGCAAGTAATGTAGTAGATATAACAGCAAATGAACATATAAGAATGTATCAAGATAAAGACGGAAGAACATATACTTGGGGTAGCAACAGATATGGAGAATTAGGAACAAATGATATTGCAAGTAAATCGCAGCCTACAAAAGTTTCTGAAAATGGAGAAAATACATTCAATATTGGAGCTGGTTATGATAATTCATATATTATTCAAAATGATGGATTTGTATATGCTTCAGGAAGAAATAACCATGGACAATTAGGAAATAGTATGCAAGACGATTCTTTAACACATACTTTAGTTGGAGATAGAAACTTTGAAATAAATCCAGACAATATTATAATGACTGTAAATGATGTAAAAGATTTAGAAATAAAAAGTACAACATTCAATGTATTTGATGAAGAAGCAAAGAAAAATACAGAATATGAATGGACTTCAACAGACGACCAAAAAGTATCTGTTAATGAAGGAACTGTTACTGCACATGAAGAAGGTACAGTAACAATAACAGCAAAAGATAAATTAACAGGCGTTCAGAAACAAGCTTTAATTGTAGTAATGCCAATAGATGAACAAAGGATAGATACTATAACAGTAGATGCAAATCCTGCAAAAGTATCGGGAGATAAACAATATAGTGTAACTATAAGTACAGATAAAGATGTGGCAACACTAAAAATAGAAACAATAGATAAAACAGATAAAATAAGCATTGATGGTGGCTTGTCATATGTAGAAAATGGCAGCTTAATAAAAGAAATAAACGTGCCAGATAAAGTTACTACTTTACCATTTAAAGTGCAAACTGTAAATGGAACAATAATAGATTATACTTTAGAAATTACTAAATTATCTAAGAATGCAAACTTGCAAGAATTAACTGTAAATGGAAATGCAGCAATACCAACTAGTGGAACAACATATGAAGTAGTTGTTGAGGAAGACGTGGATTTAGTAGATATTGCAGCAGTAACAGAACATTCAGAAGCAATGGTAAGTATAAATGGGGAAGCTTATCAAATAAACAGTGCAAACTATCAAATGGAAATGGATGAATTAGTAATAAATGTACCAATTACAGTAAAAGCAGAAAGTGGAGATACAATTACATATATGCTAACTGTATATAAAAAATCTGCTTTAATAGATTTAGAAAATATAACTGTAAATGGAGAAAATGCAACTAGAACTTCGCAAACAAGCTTTAATGCTGTAATTGAAAGAGATGCTGATATCTCAGAAATTATTGCTACTACATTTTATGAAGAAGCGGAAGTATCAATAGATGGCAAGGAAGCAAAAGTTCATGTTTCTACAGAACAAGTACAAACTACAGAAGAGGCAACAGAAGTATTAATTAATGTTTATGCAGAATATCAAGATGAAGTGCTTTCTCGTGAATATACATTAACAATATATAAAGAAAGAGAAAATGCAAAACTAGACTTACTTATTGTAAACAATACTACAATTATACCAACAGGAAATACATATATAGCTTATGTACCAAATAGTAGTAGTACTGCAGAAGTAAGAGTGATTACAGCACTAGATACAGATAAAATAAAGATAGAAGATGTAGAAGAGGGAATTCATGACATAACTAAAATAGTACAAACTCCAAATGAAGAAAACACATATAGAATTACAATTGTAGATGGAGAAACACAGGTAGAACAAAATTATACATTAATAATTAGAAAACCAAATGCAGATAATTCAATTAAGGAAATTATAGGTCAAAAAGATAATTTCCAAGAAAGTGCTATATTAGTTCAAAATTCAGATAATGAATACAACTTAAAAGTACCAGCATCTTTGGCAGATATTGATTTAAATGTAATCGCAAGCAGTATATATTCAAAAGTAAGTATAAATGATGGAGAATTTTCTGATAGCAAAGCAGTAGAGAACATTTTGCTTACAGGAGATACAACTATAGTAAAAATAGTAGTACAAGCAGAAAATGGTGTAGAAAAAGAATATACTGTTAATATTATAAAATTAAATGATGATACATCATTAAAACAAGTTTTAGTAGATGGAATACAAGCAATTCCATCAGACACAGAGGAAAATACATATAATATTACTTTAGATAAACCTTTAACAGAAGTAGAAGTTGTTGCAGAGACTACAAATGCAAATTCGCAAGTAAGTATAGATAATGGAGCATATTTTGTAAATATAGCAGCAAAAACCATAACTATGGATAGCAAAGATAAGCAAATAAAAATAATAGTAAAATCAGAAAGTGGAACTATTAAAGAATATTATTTAAACATACTTGGTTTACCAGACAACACAAATGCAACATATACAGTTGATGATGAAGAAGGAGTATTTGTTAATGAAGAAAATAAATATGTATTTAAGGTAAATGCAAAAGAGGAAAACCATATTTTAAAAGCAGTTTTGGAAGATAAATTAGCAAAAATACAATTAGGAGATATGGAAGAAACTACTCAAGAAGCAGTAATGGAATTTACAAATGATGATATAGGTAAACAATTTACAGCAGTTGTTACTGCACAAAATGGAAGCAAAGAAACTGTAATATTAGAAATACAGGCAAAATCTTCTGATACAGAAATAGCAAATGTTAGTGTTAATGGAAAAATCCTTACTGCTGATGAAACTGGAAATTACAGTACAACAGTAAATCATGATGTTAATGTAGCAGATATATTTATAAAACTAAATGATGAATATGCTACAGTAAGATTAGAAAATACAGGTGATTCAGAGCAAGCCAATATGGGGGTTGGCGAGCTAAATTATGAGTTGCCAGTTGAAGAAGGGCAAGTTACACTAACGATAAGAGTAACTGCAGAAGATGGAACAGAGAAAACATCTAACTTAACCATAACTAAACTAAATGGAAATACTAATATACAAAAAATTACTATTGATGGAAATGAAGTTACTAAAAATGATGAAGGCATATATTATTATGTTATGGAAAGAAAAGATAGTGCTGAACTTGTAGCAACAGCTGAAAGCCAAACTTCAACAGTAACTATAGGCGAAGATGAGGCAGCTGGTACAATAACTGCAACATTAGACACTAGCTTAGAGGAAACTACTTGTGTAGTTGTGGTAACTGCAGAAGATGGAACCGAAGAAAACTATACAGTAGTAATAAGAAAAATATCAAATGATACATTACTAGAAAAAGTAATGGCAGATGGAGTTGATGCAAGCAATATATCAGTAACAGGGGAAAGCTCATTTGAAATAAAAGTTCCAGTCGGAACAGAAAGCATAAACTTAACTGCCATTGCACGAAGTGAATATTCTTCTATAAAACTAAGTAGTGAAGACGATTTAGAATATAATTTAAAACAAATGACAAGATTAGTTGAATTAAATGAAGATAGGCAAAATACTGAAATTAAACTAACTGTAAAAGCAGAAAATGGGGACTTAAGGGAATATACAGTAGTAGTAATTAAAGTAAATTCACTAGAAATTGAAAGTGTAAAGGCAAATGATGAAGAAGCATTGTTTAGCGAAAACATGTATACAGCTTCAATTGCAAGAAATGATGAGACAAATATAAAAATATCTACTGTAGACAAGAGCACGAAAATAGAGCTATTAAAAAATGGGGTAATTTTAATAGAAAAAAACGGATATCTTGAAACAAATGTAGATACAATTGAAGAAACAACAAATTTACAAATTAGAGTAACTTTACAAGATAATTCTGAAAGTGCTACATATGATTTGATTTTAAATAAAAAATCTAATGAAAACGGTATAGAAATAGTATCAGTAGATAGTGAAGTTACACAGACTGATGAAAGTGGGGTATATCAGGCTGAAATTGCAAATTCAAAAGATACAGTAAATGTATATGTAAAAGCAATTGATCCAAATGCATCTATCCAAATTAATGGAGATTCAAGCATTAAAGTTGGAGAAAACACAATTGCAGTACCAGTAGATAAAGATGTGGATAAGCAGGAAGTAGAAATAATTGTAACAGCAGAAGATGGAAGTTCAAAAACTTATACACTAACATTAACATTGATTAATGACGATAATTCATTAGAATATGTAAAAACAGATAATGTAGAAGCAGATAATGTTGAGGGAGCAATATATGAAAGCGTAATTACTCCAGCAACTCAAAATGTACAGGTAGAAATAAAAGCAAATGATGAAAATGCTACTATAGTATTTGGGGATACAAGTGAAAATGGAATGGTACAAGTAAATGTAGATACAATAGATGAAATTACAGAAAAGACATTTGATGTAATTTCAGAATATGGAACGAAAAAGACATATACATTAAGAATAAGAAAACAGTCATCAGATAATACTTTAAAACAAGTATTAGTAAATGGAGTGGAAGCAAACAAACAAGAAGACGGAAGTTACTACATTTCAGTATCAGATTTATTAGATAATGTAAATGTAACAGCAATAACAAACAATGATAAGTGTAGAGTACAAATTGATGGAGGAATAGAAGCTGTAAATACTGCTACAGCAAATGTGGTACTAGAGGAAAAAGTTACAGAAATTACAATTTATACTACATCTGAAACTGGTGCAGAATTACAAACAAAATTAGTAATTGAAAAGAAATCAGCAGAAACAGGAATTGAATTAATAACTGTAGATGACCATGAAGTAACAGAATACAATGAAGCGACACATACATATACTACAACAGTGGAAGATACAAGAAATGAATCTAGTGTAATAATTATGGCTAAAAGTAAATTAGCAAGTATTTCATTAGAAGATGAAACAGAAGTAGGAACTTTAAATACTTTAATAGCATTAAACGAGACTGGAGCAGAAGTTAAATTTACAGTTACAGCAGAAGATGGTACAGAACAAGAATATACATTGGTAATAGTAAGAACTTCTCATAATACAGATTTAGAGCTTGTGCAATTAAATGATAGAACAATATCTCCAAAAGATGAAGAGTTGGGTATATATGAAGAAATAATACCTAATAAATCGGGAAATGCTAAGATAAGAGTAAAAACAGTTGATACATATGCATCTATTAGAATAGGTGATGAAGAAATAGCAAAAGGAGATAATACTGTAAATATTTCATTGAACTTATCAGAAGAAATGTTTACAATACCAGTAGTAATAACTGCACAAGATGAATATACAGTAAGAACATACAATATTATACTTAAGAGAGGAAGCGACAACACAGATATAACTAAAGTTACTGTAGAAAGTGAAGAAATACCTTGTGTAGAAGATACATACACAGCAATAGTAAAAGGCAGCAAAGAAGAGGCAGAAGTAACTATAACATTGTCAGATGCAAATGCAACTGCAATGTTAAATGGAGCATCTGGAAAGGGAAGCCTTACTGTAACAGTACCATTAGAAGGTATAACAACAACAAAAGAAATAAGAGTAATTGCAGAAGACGGAACTACAAAAACATACACATTAGTAATAAATAAATATACTGGAATAGAGGGAAGTGTAATTACAGAAAATGCAGAAGATAAACATATTGCATTAGTACAAGTATACAAAACATCGGACACAAGACCAATTGATGATGAAGATAACCCACGTGAGTTAATCGCATCAGGAGTAACAAACGAAGATGGAAAATTTGACATCATGGTACCAGAAGTAGACAAGTACGATGTGGTTATTACAAAACTAGGATATCTAGACTATACAGTAACAGATATTGAAACAGTAGAAGGCGAAAGTTCTGATATTGGGGAAAAAGAATTAATAGCCGGAGATGTAGTAAAATCTGGACAAATAGAGATAGACGACTTGGTAACAATTGTAGATAACTATGGAGCGATAGGAGAAATATCAGGTGAGGTAGAAACAGAAGCTGGAACAAAGCAAGTAGCAGATGTAGTAAAAAATGGATTAATAGAAGGAAAAACAGCAGAAGAAATATACGAAGAGATTAACAAAGGAGGAGAAGCAGGAACAACTGTAACAGAGGAAGAAATAAGAGCATATGCAGAACAAATTGTCTTTGATTTAAATGAGGATGGAGTAATAGACAGCAAAGATAGAGAAATAATAAAGAAAAACTATGACAAAGTAGATGTAGAAGAAAAATGGGAAAATCGAGAAATAATACAAAATAGTATAAACGTGTTGAGTGTAGATGTAGAAAATAATGTTTTAAGTGGGGAAGCAACATTAGAAAGTGTAAACAATGTGGAAAACCAAGAGCAAAATAGTGTGTTAAGTGGGGTTAATATACTAAGCTCTGGTAACACAGAAAGCACCGGAACAAATAAAGCAAACAGTAAACAAGAAAATTCTAACAATAGTGACAATAATACTGTAAAAGATAAAAGCACACAAACACCAAATGAGATGGGCTTCATAAAACCAATGGATTGTGAATATGAAATGACATCAGAATATGGTTATAGAATCCATCCAATAACAGGAGAGAAAAGCAAACACACAGGAATAGACATATCAGGAATACATCATACAAATATTTATGCAGTAGCAGACGGAGAAGTAACATATGCAGGTGTACAAAGTGGATATGGAAACTGTATAGAAATAAAGCATGAATTAGCAGACGGAACAGTAGTCTACTCATTCTATGGACATTTATCAGAAATTGATGTCAAAGTTGGGGAAAAGGTATCAGTAGGAGATAAAATAGGATTAGAAGGAGGAGACCCAGAAACAGACCAAAATGCAGGCTCAAGTACAGGCCACCATTTACACTTTGAAATAAGAACACAAAGCGGATATGGATATGATGTGGATCCAGGAGAGTATATAGAATTTTAACAAAAGGGGACGGGCTTGTTGTCCTAAGCAATACAAATTTTTCTGTCTAAAAGGTCAAAGTTATTGACAGATTAGGTGCTAAAGATATATACTTTAAGGTATCAAAAGAAAAGGAGGTTTTGATAATGAATAACATGGTAGAAATTAGATGGCATGGAAGAGGTGGACAAGGTGCAAAAACAGCTTCTTTGTTATTAGCAGATGCCGCATTCAATACTGGCAAATATATTCAAGGGTTTCCAGAATATGGACCAGAGAGAATGGGAGCACCAATTACAGCATATAACAGAATAAGTGATACACCTATAAGAATCCACAGCAATATATATGAGCCAGACTATGTAGTAGTTGTTGATGATACATTGCTAGAGAGTGTAGATGTTACAGCAGGACTTAAAGAAGACGGAGCAATAGTAATTAACACAACTAAAGATGGAGAAGAATTGAAAAAATTATTAAAAGGATATAAAGGAAAAGTGTATACCATAGATGCTAGAAAAGTATCTATGGAAACATTAGGAAAATATTTTCCAAATACACCAATGCTTGCTGCAATAATTAAAGTAAGCAAAATAATGAATGAAGAAGATTTTATAAAAGACATGGAAGGTTCTTTCAAGCATAAATTTGCTAAAAAGCCAGAAGTAATTGAAGGAAACATGAAAGCTTTGCAAATGGCATTAAGCGAAGTAAAAGAAGTGGGTGGAATTTAGGGACAGGTCTTAAATTCCACAATAGTGGAAAATGAGACCTGTCCCTATTTTCCACAAAACAGAAAGGAGAGAGAAAGATGACTAACATAGATAAAAATACACCAGCATGTAAAATGACAATTGGCGGAGAAATTTATGAAGCTGGTAATGCAAGAGAATTTAAAACTGGTGATTGGAGAAGTGTTAGACCTGAATACATCCCAGAAAAATGTATTCAATGTGGACTTTGTTTTCCAGTATGCCCAGAAGATGCTATACCAGTAGGAAAAGACCAAAAAAGAACAGACTTCAATTTTGATTATTGTAAAGGATGTGGAGTTTGCGCAAAGTTTTGTCCTTTTGGAGCTATCGTTATGAAAACGGAAGGAGAGTAAGATTGAAAAAATAAACGGCGTCTTGCGTTGTTAAAATTTAGACAAAAAATCCTCAGCGTACACCAGTACGCCTCCGGTGTTTTTGCTAAATTTTGCCTAGCAATACTTGTTTCTTTTTTCAATTATATTTAACTAACCTTCTAATGATTTTTTAATAAAAACAAATGTATGTAAAAAAAAACGCAAAAGGGGTCCGTCCCCAATTGCAAAAAAAGGAGAGGATACAATGAGTATAAGAGAGCGTTTAAGTGGAAATGAAGCAGCAGCTACAGCTATGAAACAAATTAATCCTGATGTAGTGGCAGCATTTCCGATAACACCATCAACAGAAATTCCACAATATTTTTCTACTTTTGTGGATAATGGTATGGTAGATACAGAGTTTGTTGCAGTTGAGAGTGAGCATAGTGCGATGAGTGCTTGTATTGGAGCAGAAGCTGCAGGTGCAAGAGCTATGACTGCTACATCTGCAAATGGTTTATCTTTAATGTGGGAGATGGTATATATAGCATCTGGTATGAGACTTCCAATAGTAATGTCTCTAGTAAACAGAGCAGTATCAGGACCACTAAATATCCATAACGACCATTCAGATGCAATGGGAGTTAGAGATGCAGGCTGGATTATGCTTTTCTCAGAGACTAATCAAGAAGCATACGATAATTTACTTATGGCACATAGAATTGCAGAAAATGAAAATGTTTTACTTCCATTAATGGTATGCCAAGATGGATTTATAACATCACATTCTATTGAGAACATAGAACTTTTAGAAGATGAGAAAGTAAAAGAGTTTGTTGGTAAGTATACACCAAAACATTACTTATTAAATGAGAAAGAACCAGTTGCAATGGGACCAATGGACTTACAAGCATTCTTGTTTGAGCACAAGTATCAACAAGCAGAAGCTATGAGAAATGCAAAGCAAGTTATACTTGATGTTGCAAAAGATTTTGAAAAATTAACAGGAAGAAAATATGGATTATTTGAAGAATACAGATTAGATGATGCTGAAATTGCAATAGTTTGTATGAATTCAACAGCTGGAACAACAAAAGAGATTGTTGATAGCTTAAGAGAAAAGAGAATAAAAGCAGGACTTTTAAAAATTCGTGTATTTAGACCATTCCCAGCAGAAGAAATTGCAAAAGCACTTTCTCATGTAAAAGCTGTTGCAGTTTTAGATAAAGCTGATTCACTAAATGGTGTAGGAGGAGCTTTATTTACAGATATAACTTCTGCAATGCAAGTAAATGGTGTCCAAGTTCCTACTTCAAGCTATGTGTATGGTATAGGTGGAAGAGATACTACAGCAACAGATATTGAATCAGTATATAATGATTTAATGGAAGATAGCAAAAAAGAAAAAATAGAAAATCCATATAGATATCTTGGATTAAGAAAGGAGTAGATGATAATGGCATATAATATGAAGGAAATAGTAGCTGAAAAGAAATCAAGATTTACTTCAGGACATAGAATGTGTGCTGGATGTGGAGCTCCACCAGTAACAAGGATGATTTTAAGAGCTTTAAAACCAGAAGACCACGCAGTAATAGCAAATGCTACAGGATGTATGGAAGTTTCAAGTTTTATATACCCATATACAGCTTGGACAGAATCATATATTCATACAGCTTTTGAATGTGCAGCTGCAACTTGCTCTGGAGTAGAAGCAGCATATAAATCAATGAAAAAACAAGGAAAATTACCAGAAGATGTTCATACAAAATTCATAGCTTTTGGTGGAGATGGAGGAACATATGATATAGGTCTTCAAAGTTTATCTGGAGCTATGGAAAGAGGCCATGACATGACATATGTATGTTATGATAATGGTGCATACATGAATACTGGTATTCAACGTTCATCTGCAACACCAAGATTTGCTGACACAACAACAAGTCCAGCAGGAAGCGTAATTCCTGGAAAAATGCAATCAAGAAAAGACTTAACTGAGATTATGGAAGCACATCACTTACCATATGTTGCACAAACAGCAGCATATATGAATTTTAAAGATTTGTATGAAAAAGCAGAAAAAGCAATTTATACAGAAGGACCAACATTCCTAAATGTACTTGCTCCATGTCCAAGGGGATGGGGATACCCAACAGAAGATTTAATGAACATCAATAAATTAGCTGTAGAGACATGCTACTGGCCATTATATGAGATTGAAAATGGTAAATACAAAATAACATATAAGCCAGCTAAGAAACTTCCTATAGAAGAATTTTTGAAACCACAAAAACGTTTTAAACATATGTTTAAACCAGGAAATGAATGTATGATAGAAGAATTCCAAAAAGAAGTCGATAGAAGATGGGAAGCTTTATTAAAGCTAGAAGAAATGAGCAATAAGGAATAAAATTTTTACTTGGACAAAAGGGACACTCCTTTTTGTTCAAGTTTTTGGATGTTTGGGACACTCCTTAAATTAGCTCTAGCATATGAAATATTTTATTCTATTTTTGTTAAATATTTAACTAATAGACCTGTCCCTTTTGTCCAAGTTCTTGGACGAAAAGGAGTGTCCCAAAAGTCCAAGTCCGACTATAAATAATACAATGCTAATCCATTGTGAAGTTGATAAACTAAAGTATATTCCACGTATTAGGTCTCCTCTAAAGAATTCTAGAGTAAATCTAACTATGCTGTATAAAACTAAGTAAAGTCCAACAGTTTTGTATGTTCCTAAGAATTTTTTGTAAGTTAAAAGTAATACTATAAAAATTATAAAATTACATATCGCTTCTACAATTTGCATTGGGAATAATGGTACATCATTTGGTGCAAGCAAAGAATCATGGAATGTAATAGCACCAAAGCCATGATATTCCATGCCATAACAGCAACCTGCACATAAGCAACCTATTCTGCCAATACTATGAATTAGAGGTACTACAGGAAGTAAAATTAAAAGCAATTCTTTAAATGAAATTTTAAATTGTTTAGAATAAATAAATACTCCTAAAATTCCTCCAATTAATCCACCATAAAATACGAATCCGCCTTTCAACATTTGCAAAAATGTATCATATAAATCCAGTGATTGATAATTTTCTACTAAGAATGGAATGTTAGTTATAATATATAAAAGTTTAGCTCCAATTCCAAGTCCAATAACAGCATATAGTATACAGTAAAAAACATCTTCTTTTTTTATATTAAAAAACTTTGAAAAATAAAAAATTGAGATAATTGCACCAATAAAAATGCCTATAAAAATAATTAGACCATATGTTGCAATTTTATATCCAAATATATTAATGTATGGTAACATATATCCTCCTCACGCAATTTACATTATACAAAGTAGTTTTGCAAATATGCACATTTAAAAGCTGCATGTTCTATTGTATAAAAAGTATAATAAAAAATAGGTAAACAAATAATTTGTTTACCATTAAGAGTACAACATTGCAAAGCAATTTGTACATATGTGCATAAAAAGTTTTGATTTTCTATATGCACGTTTTTCTTACAATTTTAAATATTTAAACAAATAACAAATTATATTTCTTATTTATCTAAAAATGATTAATATAATGAAGAACCAATAGTTCCAGCTGTTCCAAGTGCACCGATACAAGCAATGCAAGCTATAAATATTAAAGCACAAAGAATTGTACCAATTATAGAAAGTACTAAACCAGCTGTTGCCATTCCACATGGATTCTTCTTTTTAGCCATAACACCTAGTACTATACCAACTATACCAATGATTAATCCTAACCATTGTAGGAAGAAGCTAAATACAATTGCTACAATACCAAGAACTAAAGAAGCTATTGCTAATCCATTAGATTTCTTTTCTTCCATAATACATCCTCCTTATTTCGACATAATATAACTAAATTATACAATAAATACGCATTTATTGCAATAGAAAATCAAGAAAAAATTAAGAAACTTGAGCAAAACAAAATAGAATGTATAAAATATACATTCTATTATATGCAAATATGTATACTCTTATTCATTTGATTCTGGTGCTCCCATAGGGCATACATTAGCACAAGTTCCGCATCCGATACATACTGACTCATCTATTACATATCTGTCATCTCCTTGAGATATACATTGCATAGGACAAGCTCCTGCACATGCACCACAACTAATACATTTCTCACTTATTTTATATGTCATAACTAATTCACCTCCTTAAAGTTATTTATATATATTTTTTTAGTATTGTCTTGAAGGGTATTTGTATCTCCAAAAACAAACTTTAAAGCTATTTATATATACTTTTTAGCTAGAATAAATTGTTTTATCAAAGTACTTAAGCAAAATAGTGATAATTAAAAAATGTCATCCTCATTTTTGGTTTCTTTATCTTGCTTTTCTAATTCCTCTAGCTTTTGAAGTTCTTCCATATTTTCTTTTTCTTCCTCATCCATTACTTCAGAAGAAACATTTTTAATAATTTTTAAATCTGAGGCATTGAATTTCTTAAAATATGTTTCATCACTATCGTCTTTTAATCTTACTTTGACAATCTCCTTCAAGGTCTCTATGGAATCCACAGTGCCTTCTCCATCGGGAGTCATAACAATTGCTCCTATTTTTGGTAAATGTTTTAGTTTTTCCTCATACACATCTTGCTCATATTTTAGACAACACATAAGTCTTCCACAATTTCCAGAGATTTTAGATGGATTTAAAGACATATTTTGCTCTTTAGCCATCTTTATAGACACGGTTTCGAAGTTATTTAGAAAAGAACAACAACAAAGTTCTCTACCACAAACCCCGTTTCCACCAATTCGTCTTACTTCATCTCTAACACCAATTTGCCTTAGTTCAATTCTTGTTTTGAAAATTGCAGCAAGTTCTTTTACTAGTTCTCTAAAATCAATCCTACCATCTGCAGTAAAGTAAAATAACAATTTACTATTATCAAAACTGTACTCAACATCGGTTAGATGCATATCTAATTTTAATTTTTTAATTTTTTGCTCACAGATTTTAAAAGCTTCTTCTTCTTGTTTTTTGTTTTCTTCATAGTGCTTAATATCTTTGTAATTTGCGATACGAATTACCTTTTTCAATGGAGTGCTAAGTTTTGTTTCAGGATGCATTTTCTTTTTAACAACAACCTCACCTAGCTCTTCTCCTAAAGCGGTCTCAACAATAACTTTATTTTTAACATATATATGTAAGTTTCCTGGGTCAAAGAAATATACTTTGCCAGGCTTTTTAAATCTTACGCCTATTATAACCTTCATGTAAATACCTCCGTTTTTGATATATCTAAGTAAGTTTTCTATTCATAGAATAAGTTTGAATATTACTATTAATACTAATGATTAAATTTCCATAATTGCAACAAAAGATTATCAATACACATATCATAATTTGCATTAGAAGATAACTTCTTTTTGCTTATCTCAACAAATTTAACTGCATTAACATATTTATAATCATTAGTTGTACGCAATTTATTTAAAAATACAATATTAAAATAATCTAGCATATTTGCAATATTTTCTTTAGATTTATACAATATTTCAGAATCATTCCAAATATCAATTATATTTTTATTTTCAAGACTATCTATAATCTTATCCAATGAATCGTATAAATCACTTTCAGTGCTTAAAGCAATCAATTTTGCAATACTACCATCATAAACAGGCAATAAATTAAAGTTTATATTTATACTATGTGTTTCAGCATATTTTTTTAAATCATCATCAGTTAGCTTTTTAAAGGATATCTTAGTACATCTTGATTTGATTGTATTTAAAAGTTTGCTCTCATTTGAGGCAACCAAAATTAAATTTGCATATTCTGGTGGCTCTTCTAATGTTTTAAGTAAACAATTCTGAGCTTCAGTTGTCATTAAATCACTATTATTTATAACATATACTTTATTTGAAGAGACAATAGGCTTTTCTGCAATACTTTCTTGCATTAATCTTATTTGACCAATTTTAATGCTCTTGCCATCTTCACTATCTATAAATGCAAAATCAGGATGGTTGCCACTATCGAACTTTATACAAGAAGAGCAGTTGCCACAAGCTTTTTCAGCTGTCTCACATAAAATCATTTTGGCTAACTCTTTAGCAAAAAGACTTTTGCCAATGCCATCAGAGCCAATAAACATATAACTATGCACTAAATTTTTGGTTTCTAGTGATTTACTTAATAATTCTTTTATATCATCGTTTCCAATAATATTGCTAAAGTTCAAAATATCACTCCCATTTTGGTATTTAAAATCCGTTCCATTTTGCTGGCACATATATTTTATCTTCTCCAAGTATTCGAATAGAAAATATATGTGCCACGTGGAACTACTTAGATAAATTATTTATGTGTAACTATTCTACTTTTCCAAATAAATTTAATGGCCAAAATCTAATCCACACTGTTCCTTCGATTTTTTCTAAAGGAATACAACCAAATGCTCTACAATCTGTAGAATGATCTCTATTATCTCCCATAGCAAATACACAATTTTCTGGAACAACTAAATCTGAGAATATGCCATTTCCCATAGTTGTTGTGACACCGTCTTGTAAGTATGGCTCATCTAACTCTTCATTATTAACATAAACTTTTCCATCTTTAATTTGTACATGGTCACCGGGAAGTCCAATAACTCTCTTGATATAACTTTCTTTGCCAATTTCTAAAACATAATAAACAAATTTGCTAAACCAATTTGTAGGCTCATTATTATATCTAGCAATTACATTATTATCAAGATCATCTGCAGACACATATGTTTCAGAAGGTGCCTCAAATGTAATGATGTCGCCACGTTCAGGCATTTGATCTGTGGTTCGGCTCCATCTATTTAAAATAAGTCTTTGATTTTGCATTAATGTTGGGTACATAGATGATTGTTTTACAATAGTTGGAGTTCCTATAAAATATCTTATTAATAATGCTAAAATAAATGCAATTAATATGCATACTATCCATTCTATAATATCTTTTGTTTTATCACGTATGCTCATGATTTATATCAATTCCTTTCTAAAAGTCAATAAATTACTATAATATTATATAATTTTTTGGACAACTTATCAATGGTTTTGCGAAATTTTGAATAAATTTGTAAAAATAAGAAAAAATAAAAACTAATTGACAATTAAAAAAAGTTGAATTATTATATAAGTATGGTAAAGAAGAGTTTAACAAAGGAGGACATTATGCGAGTAATAAAAGAACAAAAAGGCTCAATGGCTGTGTATGTCTCGATAGTGCTTATAAGTATGCTATTTATACTTTTAGCTGTGTTTATATCATCAAATGCAGTATTAAAGTCGCAAATGGAGACTACAGTTGGTATAAAGCAAAGCTATGAATTAGATAATAATAGGGCATCTGAAATATATGATAGCGTTATAAACAAAGAAGAAGAGAAGTACGTATTTGTTGAAGAATTTAATACATTACCAACATATGATTCTAGTAATACTGATATGTCAGTAGAAAATGGAATAATAACCCTGACTGCGACTGGAATCGATCCAATGATTTTTATGTATAATGTCACTTCATTTAATCCAAATGAATACAGATACATTGATGTTAGATATAGAGTTATTTCAGGAAATGATATGATGGAGTTCTTTATGATAGAAAATCCATCAGACCAAACATATTCTTGTGGAGCTTCTCTAGAGAGTGATGGGCAGTGGCATGTGTTAACAATAGATTTAATGAATTATCCAAATATAATAAATAGAGGAACAATAACCGGTTGGAGATGGGACTGGGTAGGAGATCAAACAACATCAATTCAAGTTGATTATATTAGGATTAGAAAATAAATTATGATTATGTATGAGTTTTTTTGTATAGTTAAAAATACATTAATCTATACAGTTTCAAAATTTATAATAAAAATAGTGTTAATTTGAAATAAATGGCACTATTTTTTTGCGAAAATTTTACGTAAAACATTGACGTTTCGCTTATTTCCGTATATAATATTAATGTCTAAAATTATGCATTTTTATTGTGAGCAAAATATGCCAACAAAAGTTGGCTTTAAATTTACAAGGAGGAGAACATATGGGAGAGGTTATAGTTATAACATCCGGAAAAGGCGGCGTAGGAAAAACAACTACAACAGCTAATCTTGGTGCAGCTTTGGCTTTAAGAAACAAAAAAGTTGCATTAGTAGATACAGACATTGGTTTAAGAAACCTAGATGTTGTAATGGGACTAGAAAACAGAATAGTATATGACATAGTTGATGTTGTAGAAGAAAAATGTAAACTAAGACAAGCTCTTATAAAAGACAAGCGTTTTAATGAATTATTCTTACTACCAGCAGCCCAAACAAGAGATAAAAGTGCAGTTAATGAAGAACAAATGAAAGAACTAATAGGGAAACTAAAAGACGAATTTGATTATATATTAATAGATTGTCCAGCAGGAATAGAGCAAGGATTTAAAAATGCTATTGCTGGAGCAGATAGAGCAATTGTAGTAACAACAGCAGAAATATCAGCGATAAGAGATGCTGATAGAATAATTGGTTTATTGGAAGCATCTGAAATAAAAAATCCAGAATTAATAATAAATAGGATAAGACCTAATATGATTAAAAAAGGCGAAATGATGGACGTTGATGATATTGTGGACTTGCTATCTATTGATTTGATTGGCGTTGTCCCAGATGATGAGTACATAATAACACAAACTAATAAAGGAGAGCCTGTAGTTATTAAGGAAAAAGCTCCATCAGGTAAAGCATATACTGAAATAGCCAGAAGGATTTTAGGAGAAAATATAGATGTAACAGTTCCTGGAAGAAAAGAAGGTCTTTTTAGTAAAATGAAAGGTTTTTTCGCAAAAGGTAAACATTAATACTATTGGAGGTAAAATATGTTTGAAAACATAACACATTTTTTTAAGAAATTCAAAAAAAGCGAAAAATTAGAATCTAAAAGTACTGCTAAAGAAAGATTGCATCTTGTTTTAGCGCAAGATAGAGCAAATATTTCAGCAGACTTTTTAGAAATGATGAAACAAGAGATTTTAGAAGTAATTAAAAAATATATAGATATAGATGAAAAAGCAATAGATGTAAGACTTACAAATAAAGAAAGTGAAGATGGATCTGTAGGAGCGCCTGCTTTATATGCTAATATCCCTATCATAACTATAAAAAATGAGGCTAGGATGTTAGAGGGCTCAATAAACAAAGAAAAAGTAGCAAAAAATAAAGTTGATGAAATAGGAGAAAATGTGCCTGAAACAGTTGCAGAAGAAAAAGATGGGCAGAAAGAAGAGGTCTCAGAAAATGCCGAAAGAGTTATAGAAGAGGCCTTAGAAAATGAAAGTGACGAAGAAATTGTAGGAAAGGTTTTAGAAAAGAAAAACAACGCAGGCGTTATAGAAAAGGCTTCAGAAAAGGAAAACAGCGCAGGAGGTATAGAAGAAGTCTCAGAAAATGAAGATAATGCAGGCGTTATAAAAAAAGTCTCAGAAAAAGAAAATGATAAAGAAAATACTGATTGGATAAAAGAAGAAGTTTTGGAGAGAATAAGCAATGGAAAGGAAATAGATGCTGGTTTTCAAAAACAGAACAAAGAAGAAATAAAAAATAGATCACGTAATAAGAAAAATAAGAAATATAATAAAATAAAAAGCAATAAAAAATATAGAAATTAGTGTGAAAAAATGAGGCTAAAAACCAGGGAAAACAAGAAAATGATAATGTAGACGAGGTTGATAATGAAGAGAAAAATTCTAAAAAATGTAGAATGGGGGATATTAATTTGTACTATTATTTTATTGATAATAGGACTTGTAGCTTTAACATCAGCAACAAAAAATTCTGATTATGATGAATTAAAAAGACAAATCATGTGGATTGCTATAAGTATCCCTGTAATGATTATTATAATTTTTATTGATTATGACTTAATAGCAAAATTAGCACCTGTTCTGTATGGGATAATAATTGCTTTGCTAATAGGAGTTTTATTTACAGAACCAATAAATGGTGCAACAAGTTGGTTTAACATAGGCTCATTTTCATTACAGCCAGCAGAGTTTGCAAAAATCATATGTATACTTATGCTAGCACTAGTAATGACAAAAATACAAAAAAGAGGCAGAGACGAAATAAGTAGAGTGCCAAAACTATTATTAGTATTACTAGTATTTGCAGTGCCTACACTTTTAATTATAAAACAACCAGACTATGGCACAGCACTTGCATTTGTTATGGCATTAATATTTATGTTGTTTGCCGCAGGAATAAAAAAGAGATACATTATAGCATCAATATTATTAGTAGTTATTGCCGTACCACTACTATATTTCTTTGTATTACCAGAACATGCAAAAACAAGAATAGATGTATATTTAAATCCAGAATTGGATCCAAGAGGAGCAGGATACAACATAATTCAATCTAAGCTTGCAATAGGAGCAGGAGAATTATTTGGAATGGGATTATTTAAAGGAAATCAAACACAATTAGGTTTCTTATATCCAAAAACAACTGACTTCATCTTCTCACTTATTGGAGAAGAGATGGGCTTTATTGTAGCAGCAGGAGTAATAATACTATATGTAGTTCTGATTACTAAGGCTATATATGTTGCTAAGACTGCAAAAGATGACTTGGGCTCATACATAGCGATGGGAATAGCACGGTGTATTTTTCTTTCATATGGTAGAAAACATCGGAATGACAATGGGACTACTTCCAATAACAGGTATACCACTTCCATTTGTAAGTTATGGAGGAAGTTCGCTACTAAGTAACTTTATCATGATAGGAATATTGCTAAATATTTCGGGCAGAAGGCAAAAGGCAATTTTTATTGATTAAAGTATTTGTGTGAGTTGTATTTGAAAATTCACATAAGTTATAGAAAAAATTATAATATGTGCATTGCAAAGTTATATAATAGAAAAATTACACTTATGGCTCGGCTACCTTACGTTCGCTAAGAAATTATATAAATACATCTATGGCCTCCGCCCAAAAGGATTCGGTTTCCTCCATAGCTGTATTTTAATAATTTCTAACGCTCCTTCAGTCGCATTCGCCATTTCGTATAATTTTTCTATTATATAACTTTGCTAATAATTAATAATATAATTGAAGGGAATAAAAAATGTACTTAAAAAAACTAAAAATAGGAAATGTAGAATTACGAAATAACATACTCTTAGCTCCAATGGCAGGGATAACAGACCTGCCATTTAGATTGATATGCGAAAAATACGGAGCAGGGCTTTGTTGCACAGAAATGATAAGTAGCAAAGGTTTGTATTATAATGACTCAAAGACTAAGCTCTTTCTAAATTTAAAAGGAGAGCAAAGACCAGTAGCAGCCCAAATATTTGGAAGTGATATAGAAGCATTAAAATACGCAGCAGGCTATGTTAGCGATTTTGTGGATATTGTAGATATAAATATGGGCTGCCCTGCACCTAAAATAGTAAAAAATGGAGATGGAAGTAAGCTACTTTTAAATTTAGAATTAGTAGAAAAAATAGCAACAGAGGTTGTAAAAGCATCAAAAGTCCCAGTAACAGCAAAAATAAGAAAAGGCTGGGATGCTAACCACATAGTTGCAGTGAAAACGGCTAAAATACTAGAAAAATCAGGAATATCTGCAATAACAATACATGGAAGAACAAGAGAAGAATACTACTCCGGAAATGCAGATTGGGAAATTATTAAAAAAGTAAAAGAGACAGTAAATATACCTGTAATAGGAAACGGGGATATAAAGAGTAAAGAAGATGCTTTAAAAATGTTTAAAGAAACAAATGTAGATGGAATAATGGTAGGAAGAGCTGCAATAGGGAATCCATGGATATTTGAGGAGATAGTAGGTTATCTACAAGGAAAAGAGCAAAGACAAATTACAAAAAGCGAAAGACTTGAAACAATATTAGAACATATTAATCTGGCAGTAGAAGTAAAAGGAGAAAACATAGCAATAAAAGAAATGCGAAAACATTTAGCATACTATATAAAGAATACGAAAGATGCAAGTAGATTAAGAGAAAAGATAAACAAAATTGACACAAAAGCAGAATTAATAGATTGTCTAAACGAATACTTTAAAAACATATAGAATAAATTGACAAAAGGGACACTCCTAAAGTGTCAAAAAAGTTTTACAAAAGGGACACTCCTAAATATTAGAAGAGTTGGATGTGGAGGAGTGTCCCAAAATGTAAAAAAAGATTTACAAAAAAGAGTGTCCCTTTTGTAAAATTTTTGTAAAGGAAAGTGATGTTAGATGATCGAAAAGTTAAAAAATAAGAAAAGGATAATTGTAATTTCAATAGTTATAATTATTCTTTTAATTTTTTTCATAATTTTTTCAAAAAACAATTATAAAATTTCAGAAATTGGCAATACTATGAGTAACAAAAATATTGAGGAAATTGAAGAATATATTTTAAATATTAGTTCATATGAAGCAACGATAGAAGTAATAGTTGAAAGCAACAAAAACACAAATAAATATGTACTTTTACAAAAATATGTCTCACCAAACATGTCAAGACAAACAGTAGTAGAGCCAAGCAACCTGGAAAGAATTGAAATATTGTATGATGGACAAAATTTGAGTATAAAAAATTCTAGATTTAATTTAAGCAAAATATATGAAAATTACGAATATGTTGTAGATAATGTATTATGCTTGGAGTCTTTTATAGCAGATTATAAACAATGCAAAACAGAAGGTAATACAAACGGCAATGAAGAAATCGAAAAAGCAAGTGACAAGGAAGATTACGCGAAAGCTTATGAGGAAAACGGCGAATATGTCTTTGAAACTTGTATAACAAACAGCAATAAATATAGACAAAGCAAGAAACTATATGTTGACAAAAATACAGCAAAACCAACTAAATTACTAGTCCAAGATATTAACGAAAAAACAGTAGTTTACATATTATATAATGAGATAGAGATAAATGATTTAGATAAAAATGATATGCTTGCATAAAAAAAATTGAAATGTATGCAGTGGCGATATAAATTAATCATAAATCATGTTACTATATCTCAAACTAATTTTAAAATATATTAGAAAATAAGCCTTAAATATAGAACTAATAGGAGTGAAGGACATGGTAATTAAAAGAGGAGATATGTTTTATGCTGATTTAAGTCCAGTGGTTGGCTCAGAGCAAGGAGGGGTTAGACCAGTATTGATAATACAAAATGATGTTGGAAATAAACACAGTCCAACAGTTATTGCAGCAGCAATTACATCACAAACAGGAAAAAATAAATTACCAACACATATAGAAATAGGTTCAGAAGAAAATGGATTAAAGGCTGACTCAGTTGTTCTAACTGAGCAGATACGAACAATAGATAAAAGTAGATTAAAAGAAAAAATAGGACATATAGATGATGAAAATGTAATATCTCAAATAAATAATGCTCTGGGAGTAAGCTTTGGACTAGAATAAAAATCGAACAAAGGTGACGGAGCATTTGTTTCAAGTTATCCACACAATTCTGAAAAATTGTGGAAAAACTGCAACGAAAACTCCGTCCCATTTGTTTTATTTGTTCAAATTTCCGCAAAATTACTCCGTCCCCTTTTGTAAAAAAATTAAACTTCCAATTTCTTTATAATCTTAATCTCATTATATAGCTTTTTTACTCTGTCTGACCTAAGTTCTAAAGCATTTTTGTAATCTTCATAAACTTGTCTGTAATTATCAAAATTTTCATCTACTTGGAAAAGCATTCTCATACCTTCTTTGTAATATGACTTTTTCTTATCAGTTTTTGCTTCTTCCATTTTATCTGCATATTTACATACAAGCTCAAGCCTTTTTATATTTTCTTTTAGATAATCTAAATACTCATATAAACAGCTGATTTCATACAAAATATCGTCTATAACAACCTTAAATAAAACTTTCAAAACACGTTTATTAATCTTTCCAACTTTTGAATTCTGAGACAAATAGTCAAGAGCGACAAACTTAGGATCTGGCTGTGCATCTTTAATTAAGTCTTTTAAAGTTTCAGAAATATTAACGTGGGTTTTGTACTGCCTTTTTGTAACTATAGCATCGTATTCATCAGCTACACGCACAATCTGTGCTTCCATAGGTACTTTCGTTATTCCATTTGGATATCCAGAGCCATTTAGTGCCTCATGGTGGTCAAGAGCAACTATTGAATATGGTCGTAAGTTTAAGTCTTTCATACACATTTCATAACCTTGTGTAGTATGAGTTTTCATTATTTCAAACTCTTCATCTGTAAGCTTATCTGGTTTGTTTAGAATTTCTGATGGAATAAATAATTTTCCGATGTCATGCAAATACGCAGAAATTGTGCAATAAATAGTAAAAGTTTTGCTACAATGTAAATACTCACAAATTCTACATGTTAAGTTTGCAACGTTTTCACTATGCCTTCTAGTAAAGAAATCCAAACTTCCAAGGATATCTAATTGATATCTCATAGTTTTATCTAAGTTATATGATTTTAAATTAACTGGACTATAAAAATCAAATTTTTCAGCTTTCATTAGAAACCTCCATTCGAGCTATAATATGCTATAAAAAATTAATAACCTCTAAATTGCGAGAATGAAAGAGGTTTTGGTTAGCTCCATTTTTCTTAAGTACAATTTAATAATACTATAAAATACAAAAAAAAACAATAGAAATTAATAGTATATAATAATTTTTCGTTACTATTTAAAGATTTTGAGTAAAATCTAGGAAATATGTATGTTGTAAATGTTTGCTTTCGACCCCAACATCGTACAAACTTGTGATATAAGGATATTTAAAAAATTAAAAAAATTTTTAAAAAAATGTATAATAAAAAAATTATTGGCCATAATAATACCATAAGATTGATATTAGTTGAAATAAGAGTAATATGAGATGTTTATATAATGTTTTGTATTGTTCGAGCAAAGATGTATAATAGTGTAATGACCTTATATTATTATATGTCGGCGATGAGAGTATATTATTTGTGTTATGGCTGCATAAAAATTATTTCTATTGTACTTAGTATTTATAGTTATAATTAGAAAATGTGTGGTTGAACCATAGGTAATATATTCGAAGTTAAGATTATACTTGTATTTGATAATAGTTGTTACTAGTCCCACGCTGGATGAATATGGTTATTATGTGTGCATTTATAGTCGGGCAACTGATTGATATATTTGGTGATTAGCTTATTTATACAGCAATGTATATTAGGTTATAAGTTAGGTATATTGGTTTTAGCTGGAGATTAATATCAGTTTTATGATTAAATGTCGCTATAGGTGTCATCCCTATAGCGGCATTTAAAATGTCACAAAAACTTGAAATGCTGCCTGAAATAGTGTACACTTATGCAAAAGGAGTTGAGCGCAATGTTAATAAAAAATGGAAAAGTCATAATTTTTGAAGATAATGATGTTAAAGTAAAAGAATTGGACATAAAAGTAAAAGGAAATAAAATAGAGAAATTAGCAAAGAACATAGAACAAGAGGATGGCGAAAAAGTTATAGATGCAAGCCACAAAGTTGTTATGCCAGGATTAATAAATACACATGCACATATAGCAATGAGTATTTTTAGAGGTACTTTTGAGGGTTGCGATTTATATACATGGCTAAATCAAAAGATATGGCCAATTGAAGCGAAATTAACTGAAGAGGATGTATATGATGCAAGTATGCTTTCAATATTAGAGATGATTTCAACTGGAACAACATGTGTTAATGATCATTACTTCTTTTCAGAGAAGATAAGAGAGGCTCTTACTGAATCAAAAATGAGAGCTGTTATCACAAGAGTTCTAATGGATAATGATGGAGAAGAGGCATCACAAAATAGAATAGATGAATTTGTACATCTATATGAAACAAGAGATGTAAATAACAATTTAATTACATACACTGTATCTCCACATGGACTATATACATGCTCAGGAAAGGTTTTAGAAAAATCAAGAGAACTTGCTCTTAAATATAATTTACCAGTTCATGTTCACTTTTTGGAGAGCGTAAGTGAAATAGAAGATATAAAGAAACTACATGGCGAGTCTGCATCAAAAGTGTTAAAAAAATATTTTGATGGTATACACACGATTTTAGCGCATGGAGTAAAGCTAAATGATGAAGATGTAGAAATTTTGAAAACAACGGACTGCGGAATTGCACATAATCCTATATCTAATTTTAGACTTGGCTGCAAAATAGCTGATGTTACAAAATATTTAAAAAACGGAATAAATGTAGCTTTAGGAACAGATGGACAGGGTTCAGGAAACAACTTAGACATGTTCGAGGCAATGAAGATAGCAGCTTTAGCACAAGGAGGAATTCATGAAAACGAGGAAAGAATTAGTTCAAAAGATATTATAAAAATGGCGACAATAAATGGAGCAAAATTATTAGGAATTGATGATAAAGTTGGTAGCATAGAAGAGGGGAAAGAAGCGGATATAATAATTGTAGACATTTCGCCAAGATTAGATAATATAAAGACCATTCCAAATAATGATATTGTATCGAATTTGGTATATAATACTGAAGGAAGAAGTGTAGATACAACAATAGTAAATGGAGAAATTTTGATGGAAAGTAGACAAATTAAATACATAGATACAGAAAAAATAATCAACAAATTCGTAAAATAAAACTAATAATTAAACCGCTGATGTTGCAGAATTGCAAGTTATACTAGGAAATAAAAATACATCAAATACGCTTGCATTTCGTTTTATATCTTTAGTTCCTTTGATATCATATAATGGTAATTTTATATGAGAAGGGGCAATGATATGAAGAAACCAAGGGTAATAAAAATCGGAAAAAATATTCAAGCTATTAGAAAAAGTCATGGATACACTCAAGAAAAATTAGCAGAAGCAGTTGAATGCTCACCTAGATATATAGGGGACATTGAACAAGATAGGTCAAAGCCATCATATGAGGTATTAGTGAAAATATGTAATTTATTCAACATAGGATTAAATGATGTATTTAGCGAATATCTTGATGTAAAAGGCAAGAAAGAAATCAATGGAGCATTATTTGGATTTGATGCACTTAAACCAAATAATCAAGACACTATAGTTCATATGATAGAATATTTTAACAAAAGCAATGTATCATAATTCGGATTTGGACATTTGTCTGTGAGCTTGTCAACACTTATGGAAAGTTTTATATAAGGATTGACAGGCTCTAAAAAAATCCTATATACCGGAAGAGTGCAATGTTTTTACAATATTTGATACTATAGGTGAAAAATGGTGACAGGTATAAAATAAAAAATAAACTAGAAAATTTAATCTAGTTTATTTTTGCCTTTAGGATAGGGAGAGGAATTATCAGTTCTATATATTAAATAATCTATACTAGTATTATAAAAATCAGCTAGTTTTGATAGTAGTTCTAACGGAATACTACGCTTGCCAAGCTCATAATAAGAGTAAGCTACTTGTGAAATATTGAGGTACTTACTCATATCAGTTTGAGTAAGATCTTTATCTTCTCTTAAACTTTTTATTCTAGTTTTCATTTTATATCCTTTCGTTATAAAAATATCTAATAAAAATGCAGAATCATAAAATTAGTTTTGATAGTAATAATAAAATTATAAAATAAAACAAAATGTTATATTGACATTTAAAACAAATTGTTTTAAAATAAGAATAATTTAATAAAACGAAAGGAGAAAAAAATGGATTTTAAGAGAAAAAACAAAGGAATAACGCTAGTGGCACTTGTAATCACAATTATAATCATAATAATTCTATCAACAATAGCAATCAATTTCACATTTGGAGAAAATGGATTAATAACAAGGGCAGAGCAAGCAAAAGAGCTAGCAGAAGTTTTACAGGAGGAACAGGAGAAGAAGGAGACCCATATACCTTAGGTACATAGTGAATAAATAGATAAATTCGGAATTCAATTCCGGATTTATCTATTTATTATAGACTTTTTCTAAAAAATAGTGTACAATATATATATAGAAATTTTAAGGAAGGTGAACTTAAAAATGGAAGTATACAGAAAGAGAACTATTGAGAAAAGTTTAAATAGTTTATTAGGAAAATGCCCTGTAATAATAATAACTGGACCTAGGCAAGTTGGAAAAACCACATTATTAAATCATTTAGCAGCAACTGCGAATAAAAAAATAAATTATGTATCGCTAGACAATTTATTACTAAGAAGTCAAGCAATTGAAGATCCCGAGTTATTTTTAAGAACTTTTGAGCCGCCTCTTATTATAGATGAGTTTCAATATGCTCCAAACTTGTTATCATATATTAAAATTAAAGTAGATGAGGCAAGAAAAAATGCTATGTTTGGAGACGGCAAAGAAGTTGGCACATTGTATTGCCTAACAGGTTCACAAGTGTTTCAAACAATGAAAAATGTAAGCGAGTCACTTGCTGGAAGAGTTGGAATATTAGATTTATATGGATTTTCTGAAAGAGAGTTAGAAGAGAAAGAAGAAACTATCTTTTTACCTAAAATAGAGGAACTAAAGAAGAAAGATAAAACAAAAACAAAATCAACTCACGAATTATTTGAAAAAATATTAAATGGAAGTTATCCAGAAGTAAATAATGATGGAGGAAGAGATAGAGAACAATTTTATGAGACATATATACGAACATATGTAGAAAGAGATGTTAGACAGCTTATAAATATAAAAGATGAAAGCAAGTTTGTTAAATTTATTTCTTCAATTGCAGCTAGAACTGCACAAGAGTATAATGCTTCAGATATAGCAAATGATGTAGAAGTTGATTCAAAAACAATTGATGAATGGACGTCGATATTAAAGAATACAGGTTTAATTTACATGCTTCAGTCTTATTCGAATAATAATATACAAAAAGCTATTAAAAGACCTAAAATTTATTTTATGGATACAGGGTTAGCTTGCTATTTAACTGGATACATGAGCAGTGAAACATTAGAGAAAAGTGCATATAATGGTGCAATATTTGAAACCTATATAATAAGTGAAATTATAAAATCATATACAAATAATGGAAAAGACCCAAGGGCAAGATTATATTATTATAGAGATACAAATCAAAAAGAAATAGATTTATTAATATTTTATGATAATACAGTATATCCGGTAGAGATAAAGAAAAGTGCTAATCCAGGAAAAGATGCAATAAAGAACTTTGATATTGCAAATAAATTTGGAATGCAAGTAGGCAATGGAATTGTTTTATGCATGATGGAAAATATATTGGCAATAGATGATAGCAACTATTTTGTTCCAATAGAATACGTGTAAAGGAAAATAAAGAAAATCTATATATTCCATTTTGTTACCTAATATAAAATTAGAGATGAATCCTTGTACTAGAGTGTATAAACTAGTAGAATTATTAACAAAGTTTATGTAGACAAAATATCCCAATCTTTTTTTTATTCTCCCCTTGTGCTTAAATAATATAGAAACTTGTTGAAAAAAAGCTAAAAGTGCTATATAATCTACAAAGTGATTTATTAAAAATGTATAACTAATGCAATAATTTGGAATAAGAGGAGTGTCCCAAATGTCCAAAAACTTGGACAAAAAGGAGTGTCCCAAACGTCCAACAAAAGGAGAACTATATGTATTTAAAAAGATTAGAGTTACAAGGATTTAAATCCTTTGCAGATAAAACAGTTTTAGAATTTAAGAGTGGTATTACTTCTGTTATTGGGCCAAATGGTTCTGGAAAGAGCAATATTTCTGATGCCATAAGATGGGTACTTGGTGAGCAAAGTATGAAGTCTTTGAGAGGTGCAAAGTCAGAGGATATAATTTTTGCTGGTACTCAAGCGAGAAAGTCGCTTGGGTTTGCAGAAGTGTCTATGGTTATTGATAATACTGATGGAAAGCTTCCTATTGAGTATAGCGAGGTTACTGTTACAAGAAAGTTATATAGAAGCGGTGAAACAGGATATTATATAAATAAAGTACCTTGCAGATTAAAAGATGTGCTAGAGCTTTTTATGGATACTGGAATTGGAAAAGATGGATATAGCATTATTGGGCAAGGTAAGATTGATGAGATTTTGAGCAATAAATCAGAGGATAGAAGAAAGATATTTGAAGAGGCTGCAGGTATTGTAAAGTATAGAACTAGAAAGGCTGAGTCTGAGAAAAAGCTTGAACAAACAAAGCTTAATTTACTTAGAATAAATGATATTTTATCTGAGATTGAGGCAAATATAGAGCCACTTAAAATGCAGTCTGATAAAGCTAGAAAGTATTTGGACTTACGTGAAGAGTTAAAGAATATTGAGGTAGGGCTATTTTTGCATAATATTAGTGAATACAAAGAAAAGTTAGAAAAAATAGTAGAAGATATTCAAATTGTAGAAGGTCAAAATGAGGCGGAAAATCAGAAAATGATTAATTTGCAAGATGCTAAAGAAGAATTAAAAGAGCAAATTGATGAGATTACTGCTAAAATTGAAGAAATGCAAAACTTAGGTTTTGAAAGTACAAATAAGATAGAAAAGATAAATTCTGAGATTGGTATTTCAAAAGAAAGAATACAGAATAATAAAGGAAATAAAGAGAGATTAGAAAAAGAAATTGAAGAAGTAAAACAAAGAATTTTAGAATTAGAAGATGAGCAAAAACAAAAGTTAGAGAAAAAAGATAATTTATCTCAAAATAGAGAGAAATTCCAAAAGGAATTAGATGAAAAGCAAAAAGAGTTAGATGAACTAACTAAGAAATTGTCTGACAAAGAGTTAGAAATAGAAGGAAAAAAGCAGGAGATAGAAAAGCATACTGATAGAAAATATGAAATTGCATCTGAGATAAGTAGCTTGGATACAAATTTGGAAAATATAGAAAAGAGAGAGAAGACTACTAAAAATGAGATTGATAGTTTGACATTAGAAATAGATAGTGCAAGAGATGATAAACAGGAGAAGTCAAAAGCATTTTATGAAATAGAGCATAAGAAAAATGAAATTACTAAAGCTTTGCAAGAGAAATCTAGCAAAAAAGAAGAGAGCATGGCAAAAATAAAAGAGTTTGATACGAATCTAAATAATTTAAATTATGATGCAAGAATGAAAGATTCAAGATTAAAATTCTTAATTGAGACTGAAAAAGAAAAAGAAGGATATTTAAGAAGTGTTAAAGCATTACTTGTAGATTGCGAGAAAGATGCTAACCTTAATAAAGGAATGAATGGAGTTCTAGCAAACTTGATTTCAGTGGATAAAAAATATGAAACTGCCATTGAAATGTGCTTAGGGCAAGCATTGCAAAATATTGTAACTGATACAGAAGAAGATGCAAAAAAATTAGTAGAGCATCTAAGAAACAACAAATTAGGTAGAGCATCATTTTTACCAGTATCATCAATTAGAGGAAAAAAGTTAGACAGAATTATAAGAAACAATGTTGACGGCGTAATAGGAGTTGCATCAGATTTAGTAAAATGCGATAAAAAATATGAGCAAATTGTGCTTAACCTTTTAGGAAGAACTTTAATTGTAGAAAATATGGATACTGCTATCCAAATGGCAAAAATGAATTCATATTCTTTCAGAATAGTTACATTAGAGGGAGATATCATAAGTAACACAGGAGCAATTACTGGTGGATCTATTCAAACTAAAACAGTAAATATTTTGGGAAGAAGTAGAGAAATAGAGGAATTAGAAAAGTCTATAAAAGAGATAAATAGCAAGATAGAAAAGATTACTAAAGAAAAGACGGAGTATACAGAGTCTGTAACTGATGTAATAGAAGAAGTAACAAGACTAGAAAAAGAGTTACAAGACATAGAAGTTACATATGCGGCAGAAAACCAGAAAATGCTAAATATAGAGGATGGAATTGCTAAATTAGAAGCGAGACGTGAGAAGTTAAAGAAAGAATTAGAGGAATTAGCAAAGCAAAAAATTGATAATAGAACAGAAAAAGAAGAAAAACAAGAAGAGACAAATTACTTACAAGAAGAAATAGAAAAATTAAGCAAAATAGTGGAAGAATTTGCTATTCACAATAAAGATAATCAAAAATATATAGATGACTTGAATTTCGATATCACAAATTTAAAAATATCTGTATCTTCTTTTGACGAAAGTGGAACATCAATTGACGAAATGGTAGAAAGAATAAAACAAGATATTGATAGTAATAAAATATCTATAGAAAATAAAGAAAAGAACATTACTGAAGTTTTAGAAGAGAATGCAAATCTAGAGCAAAAAATCACAGATTTAGAAAACGAAATTGCAAAGATTAAATCAGATGTAGAAAATAGCTCTAATATAGTAGAAAAATTGAAAAAAGATAGAACTGAAAAAAGCGAAAAATTAAAAACTTCAGAAGCAAGCATTACTGAGCAATTCAGTGTGATAGAAGATATAAAAGGGCAAATTGTAAAATTAGATGTAAGAAAAACAAAGCTAGAGCAGGACTTAGAACAAGTCGTAAACAACTTGTGGGTAGAATACGAATTAACTCCTAACAATGCAGAAGATTATCCAAAGCCACAAAATGTTCAAAAAGCAGCAAGAGATGTAAATGTTTTGCGTAACCAAATAAAAGAGCTTGGAAGCATAAATGTTGACGCAATAGAGGAATATAAAAAGACTAAAGAAAGATATGATTTCATGTGCGAGCAACGTTTAGACTTAGAAAACACAGCAACAAAGCTAAGAAATTTAATCTCAGATATGACACAAACAATGAAAGAACAATTCGTAGAAAAATTTGAATTAATAAACAAGAACTTTAATGAAACATTTGTAGAACTATTTGGTGGAGGAAAAGCAGAATTAAGACTAGAAGATGAGGAAAATGTACTAGAGTGTGGCATAGACATCCATGTACAACCAACAGGAAAGAAACTACAAAACATGATGCTTTTGTCAGGAGGAGAAAAGGCATTTACAGCAATAGCACTTTTATTTGCAATATTAAAAATAAACCCAGCACCATTCTGTGTATTAGACGAAATCGAAGCAGCACTAGATGATGTAAATGTATACAGATTTGCAGAATACTTAAAGAAATTTAGCAAAGAAACACAATTCTTAGTAATAACACATAGAAAAGGAACAATGGAAGCAGCAAACACAGTATACGGAGTAACCATGGAGGAGAATGGAGTGAGTAAGTTGCTTTCAATGAAATTGGGACAATAAATTATGGTAACTAATTGTGCAGTTGGGGACAGACCCCAATTGCACAATTAGTTGACAAAAGAATATAAAAGTACTACAATAGTAGCTAAATCACTTTTTTGGAGGCTTTTTTATGTGGCGGAAGATAGAATTTAGTGTGGACATTTGTGGTTACAAATCATGCAAGCTAGATGGCAAATGCATAGGAGTTCCAACTTCATTTAAGGCTGGACAATTGAAAATTGTGGATAATAAAAAGGGAGAACAGTATGAAACTATAGCAATCTATGGTTTTGTTGATGAAAGTGGGAATTTTATTCCTGCTTGTGTCAAAGGCAAATGTAACAATTGCAAGAAACGAGGCAAAGGAAACTGCAGATATAATAAAGGTTTGAAACCAGAAGCAGGATACTATATCGAAGTCAAAGAAAGCTAATTCTACTCATTATTTTGAGTAAGAAAAAACAAGCAAATACCAGAATTATTTTCTGGCATAATACAAATACCGGAAGATTTGCTAAAATATAATGGTATATAAAAACAAAAGACTATTCAATATAATAAAAAAACGGACAGAGATTAGAATATAGTAAGAGTGAAAATAAGAAATGAGGATTAAGGTTGAAAAATAATTACAATTTTGACGTTGTCGAACATCGTTTAAAATTTAATCAACGTACACAGAGTACGCCTCATAAATTTTAAACTCGTTTTCCTAGTCAAAATTTAATTCTTTTCCAACCAGACTTGTGCCTTAGGAAGGAATTGATTAATTATGCTAATAAAACCACCAGAAATTGAAAGATTAAAAAAAGAAATGAGTAATGCTAGAATTGGCAAAGCTGAAAAATTGTGCAGAGATAAAAGTGTAAGCATAGAAAAAATGAATTTAACATATAATCTAAAATATGTTACTTTAGAAGGACATGTTTATGATGGGAGCAAAGTAATACCAACAGAGATTATGATTGATATACGAGAGCAAACTATTCATGCACCATATTGTGCAGTAGACTTTCTTAGTGATGTATGTGAACATGTTCTTGCAATGGCATTAACTATAAATGATAATGAAAGCATAGAAGAACAAGTTTTTAATGCGATTAATAACATACAAGAAAAAAATCAAAAAGAACAATTTGACAATATGTTAAGAGCTTTCAATAATTTAAAAGAGGAAGAGAGAAATATTAAAGGAGACCGTGAATTAGGTTCGATCGATATAGTACCAGTTTTATCCAAGAAAAATGGAGAGTATGAGTTAAGTTTTAAAATTGGAAAGAAAAAGATGTATAAAATAAAAAGTATTATCGAATTTAGTAATACTCTTAAGAAAAAAGAAAGTATTTACTTTGGAGAGCAACTTTTTTATATCAATGAAGATGAAGCTTATTCGCAAAATGCAAAAGCATATTTAAATTGGTTAGTAAGATATGGAGAGACAATTAAATATGCAACTGATATGGCAGATAGAAAAGCAAATTATCATTTGAAAATCCCAGATAGCAAAATTATTTTAGATGAGAATAATATAGAAGATTTTATTGGATGTTTTAAAAATAGTAATCATTATATAGAAATAGGTAAAGACAAAAAGGTATTGGAGATTGAAACAGGAGAGCCTAAGATAAGCTTTTCTATTTTAAAGAATGACAATAAGTATAACATGAAGTTAAAAGGAAAAGTGCCAGAAATCATAAGAGGCAATATTAATTCGTATATAATTCAAGAAGATAAAATAGTTGAGTTCAATACAAAAAGATATGCTAATTTGTTAAATTTATTAATGATATACAAAAATTCTGGAGTAGAGAAATATACTTTTGATGAGGAAGGTATGAAGATTTTTGTATCAAATATAATGATGAAAATTCCAGAAGGGATTGATATATCAGAACTTCCAGAAGAGGACAAGGATAAATATATTCCAAAGAAACTTTCGGTTATAATGAAGCTTGATATTGATGAGATGGGCTGGATTGAAAATAATATCACATTCTGTTACGGAGATTTTGAGTTCAATCCATTTGCACCAAATAGTATTTCAATACCAAGAAATATGGAGCAAGAAAGAGATGTTTTAAATATACTACGTGAAGATGGTTTCTTACAAAACCCAAGATTAAATAATATGGTATTAATAGACGAAGAAAAAACATATGAATTCTTAAATGACAGAATTGATGAGTATATGGCAAAATATGAGGTGTTGATTTCAGAAGAATTCAAGAAAAAGCAAATTATTCAACCTAGAATTGGTACAATAGGAGTGAAAATTCAAAATGACTTGCTAAGCATAGATTTGTCTAACATCAACTATGACCCTACAGAGCTAGAAGACATAATGGAAAAATATAAGCTAAAGAAAAGATACTATAAATTAAAAGATGGTAGCTTCTTAAAGCTTGAACAAAACGAAAACATGGACTTTTTGGACAAACTTGTTGATGGAATGGATATTGATTTCAAGAAAGTTAAGGACGGAAAAATAAAATTACCTGTAAATAGAAGTTTGTATTTGAACAGATTACTAGAGAAAAATCCTGAGATAGATGTAGTTGAAGATGGAGAATATAAGAAGTTAATTGATGAAACTACAAATGCAAGAAATGATGAAGAAGTAACAATTCCAGAGAATTTAGAGGGAGTTTTAAGGGATTACCAAAAAAATGGTTACAAATGGCTAAAAATATTAGATAGATATAAATTTGGAGGAATTCTTGCAGATGATATGGGACTTGGAAAAACACTTCAAGTAATATCATTATTCCAAACACAAGAAAAAGGAGAAACATCAATTGTTGTGTGTCCAAGTTCACTTTCATTAAACTGGAGAAATGAGATAAATAAATTTACTCCAAATACAAAAGTATGTGTAGTTAGAGGAAATGCATCAGAAAGAGAAGAAATAATAAAAAATGCAAAAAAATATGATGTGATTGTAACTTCATATGATTTACTAAAAAGAGATATTGATGTATATGAAGAAGCAAACTTGCAATTTAGATACATTATTGCAGATGAGGCACAATACATTAAAAATAGTAATACGCAAAATGCAAAAGCACTTAAATCTTTGCAAGGAAAAGAAAGATTTGCATTAACAGGAACACCAATAGAAAATTCTTTAGCAGAGCTATGGTCAATATTTGACTACATAATGCCAGGATATCTATTTAGTTATAGTAAGTTCAAAAAGCAATTTGAGACAGAAATAGTAAAATATAATGACGAAAATAAGTTGCAGAAATTAAAAACAATGATAGAGCCATTTATATTAAGAAGAACGAAAAGACAAGTATTAACGGAACTTCCAGACAAAACAATAACTGTTCTAAACAATGAAATGGAAGGAGAGCAACAAAAAATATATCTGTCATATTTAGCAAAAGCTAAAAAAGAAATAATGCAAACAATCAAAGATGAAGGATTTGAAAAGTCACAAATAAAAATATTATCAGTACTTACAAGATTAAGACAAATTTGTTGCCATCCAAGCCTATTTATCGAAAATTACAAGGGAGAAAGCAGTAAATTAAATCAATGCGTAGAAATAATAGAAGATGCAATAGAATCTGGACACAAAATATTGCTATTTTCAGGATATACACAAATGTTTCCATTAATAGAAAAAGAGTTAAATAAGAGATTTATAGAATATTATAAGCTAACAGGAGAAACAAAAACAGATGAGAGAATAGAAATGGTAGACAAATTCAATAAAGACCCAGATGTGAAAATATTCTTAATCTCACTAAAGGCAGGAGGAACAGGACTCAACCTTACAGGAGCGGACATGGTAATACATTATGACCCATGGTGGAACTTATCAGCAGAAAACCAAGCAACAGATAGAGCATATCGTATTGGACAGAAGAATAATGTACAAGTGTACAAATTAATAACAAGTAATTCGATAGAAGAAAAGATACAAGAATTACAAGAAAAGAAAGCAAAATTAATAGATGATGTATTAGATACAAAACAAACATTTATCAGCAAATTGTCAAAAGACGAGATTATGTCGTTGTTTGCAGAATAAGTTAGAAATATATTAACTAATTGTGCAGTTGGGGTCTGTCCCCAATTGCACAATTAATAGTCATAAAATTTAATACTGCTGCATATATATTAATATAACCTAAAAACAAAGGAGAGTTGATATATATGTGGCAGTCTTTTAATATTAATGAGGTTGCAAGAAGACTTAAGACAAACATAGGACAAGGATTATCGAAGAAAGAGGCAGAAGAAAGGCATAATAAGCATGGACCAAATAAGTTAGATGAGCAAAAGAAAGAAAGCATTTTAGTAAGATTTATAAAACAGTTTCAAGATTTTATGATAATAATTCTTTTAATTGCAGCAATAATTTCAGCAGGTGTTTCTTTTGTACAAGGAGAGAATGATTACATAGATTCCATCATTATTGTAGCAATTGTAGTGTTAAATGCAATTATGGGACTAGTTCAAGAGGCTAAGGCAGAAAAGTCTTTAGAGGCTCTTAAAGATATGTCAGCACCTGTTGCAAAGGTAAGAAGAGATGGCAGAATATTTACAGTCAAAGGGACAGAGGTTGTACCAGGAGATGTTGTTTTGCTAGAAGCGGGAAATTTTGTTCCAGCAGATTGCAGGTTAATTAATAGCTATAACCTAAAAATTGAGGAATCGAGCTTAACAGGTGAAACAGTTCCAGTAACGAAAGATGCGGAGGTATTGTTAGATGAGAAAACAGCTTTAGGAGATACTTTAAATATGGCTTTTGCTAATACGATTGTAGTAAATGGACATGCAGAAGCAATTGTTACAGATATAGGAATGAATACAAAAGTAGGAAAAATAGCAAAAATGATTATTACAAATGAGTCGCCAGAGACACCGATACAGAAGAAGCTTGGAGAGGTTGGAAAGACATTGGGAATGGGTTGCTTAATAATTTGTGCTATCATATTTGTAATAGGAGTATTAAAAAAGATAGAGCCAATAGAAATGTTCATGACATCAGTAGGACTAGCAGTAGCTGCTATTCCAGAAGGATTACCAGCAATAGTAACAATAATGCTTTCAATAGGTGTTACTAGAATGGCAAGAAAGAATACTATAATAAGAAAACTGCCAGCAGTAGAAACATTAGGAAGCAGTAGTGTGATTTGTTCGGACAAGACAGGAACATTAACACAAAATAAAATGCAAGTAACAAAAGTGATGGATGTAAAAGGAGAATGCCTTAATTTTCAGAGAGACTTCATATTAGAACTTGGAACAATGTGTACAGATGTTGAAGAAGATGTTGGAGAAGCGACAGAACTTGCGATTGTAAATGCGGCAAAAGAACAAGGAAAGTTTAAAGAACGACTGTATCAAAAGTTCAATAGGATTAATGACATACCATTTGACTCAGAAAGAAAAATGATGAGTACAATACATAGGGGAGAGAATGAAAATACGATAAATTCATATACTAATGAAAGAGTAGGAAATATAGATGGGCATATGTTTGTAAATACAAAAGAAGGTAAACAGTTATTAGCAGAAAATAATTATAGTGCACGAAATTTTAATAATACAGAAGATAGTAGTTCAATAGGTCAGATTTTTAAGGATAGTCAATACATAACAATAACCAAAGGTGCACCAGATGTACTTCTAAAACATTGTACGAAATATTTCTTGAATGGAGAAATACATTCTCTAGATAGGTCAGTAATGGAAAAAATAGAAAAAATAAATAGTAAAATGGCAGATGATGCTTTAAGAGTAATTGCAGTAGCATATGCCCAGATGCCAAGGCTTCCAACTAATATAGATAGTGAAACAATCGAAAATAACCTTACATTTGTAGGATTGATAGGAATGATAGACCCACCACGTGAAGGTGTGGAAAGTGCTGTTGCGACATGCAGAAAAGCTGGAATAAAAACAGTAATGATAACAGGAGACCATATTGCAACAGCTAAGGCAATAGCAAAAGATTTGGGAATACTGAAGAAAAATGATTTGGCGATAACAGGTAAAGAACTTGATGAAATACCGCAAAAAGAATTAGAAAAGAATATCTCGAAATATTCTGTTTTTGCAAGAGTTTCACCTGAACACAAAGTAAGAATAGTTGAAGCATTTCAAAAAAATGGTGCAGTAGTTGCGATGACAGGAGATGGTGTAAATGACGCACCTGCACTAAAAAAAGCTGATATAGGAATTGCAATGGGGAAAAATGGTACAGATGTTGCAAAAAATGCTTCTGATATGATTTTAACAGATGATAATTTTGTTACAATTGTTGAGGCTGTAAAACAAGGAAGAAATATTTTCGAAAACATAAAAAAAGCAGTTCACTTTTTAATTGCTACGAATATTGGAGAAATTGTAACTATATTTGTAGGACTACTTTTAGGAATGAAAGCACCACTTTTGGCGATACAACTTTTGTGGGTTAATTTAGTTACAGACTCTCTACCAGCAATAGCGATTGGGTTAGAGCCACCTGATAAGGACATCATGAGTAGAAAACCTCGTGACGCTAAGAAAAGTATTTTTGCAGATGGATTATGGGGCAAAATATTTGTAGAGGGAACAATGCTTGGAATGCTCACACTACTTATATTTAGCATAGGAAACAATCTCTATGGCTTAGAAGTAGGAAGAAGTATGGCATTTGTAGCATTAGGAATGCTTGAATTAGTACATAGTTTTAATGCCAAAAGTGATGAATCGATATTTAAAGTTGGACTATTTGAAAATAAATACTTAATAGGAGCATTTGTACTAGGCACACTATTACAAGTAGTTGTTGTAATGGTACCAGTATTTGCAAATGTATTTAAGCTAGTACCACTAAATGGTACGCAATGGTTATATACAATCGGAATTTCAATACTTCCAATTGTTATTATAGAGGCACAAAAGAAATTAAATGAGATAAAATTCGGAAAAAGGGTAAGTTTTTCCATTTGTCAATATACGAAAAAGTGAGAAAAACGGAGAAAAAGCAAGAAAAAACGAGCAATGTATACAATAATTTGATTTGTAAAATGCACGGAATGTCTTAAAAATGACAAATTTGAAAAAAAATAGAATATATAATTTGAAATTGAATAGAATATATAGTATAATTAACTTTGTGTCACGTCAAAAAAAGGAGTGTGAAATTATATTTTAAACAGGAAAATTAAATACTACACAAAAGAAATTTTTAGGCTTATAAATATAGTAGCAATTGCACTGTTTATAATGATGATAATAATATTTTTCAAATTCAATATGCTTTGTGAAGTTACAATAGCAGGAGAAACTGTAGGTTATGTAGCAAACAAGGATGAGTTTGAAAGCAAAGTAAATGAAATATTAAATAAAGAAGAAGAATCAAAATTATATACAACTATTGAAGATATGCCTGAATATCACTTAAAACTTGTTGATAAATCAGAGCAAACAAATGAAGATGTTATATTAGGACAATTAGAGGCAAAGGCTGAAACTACCTATAAATTATATGCCGTGACAATAGATGGTGAAGAAAAAGCCATTATAGCAAGCTTAGATGAAGCTGAAAAAATAGTTGATGAAATGACAGAAAAATATGAAGACGAAATAGAATTAGATATAGGTATCACAGAAAAAATTACGACAGACAAGACAATACAAAACTCAGTAAAACTAGCAAAATCAAGAGTAAACTCTTCTATAGAAAATGCAGTAGAAGAAAAAGAAGCTGAAGAGGCAGAGCAAAGAGAGATTGAATCTCATACTGTACAAGGAGTTTACTTAGAGGCAACTCCAGTATCTGGAATAATTACATCCAGATTTGGAAATAGAGAAAGTATAAGAACAAGTGGACATACAGGACTAGATATTGCAGCACCTGCTGGAACACCAATCAAAGCCGCAGCAAGCGGTACAGTTACATTTGCAGGTTACAGTGGAGGATATGGATATGTTGTAAAGCTAGATAACGGAAATGGAGTACAAACATATTATGGACACTGTAGCAGATTGTATGTATCTACAGGTGAAAAGGTTGAGGCAGGAGAAGTAATTGCAGCAGTTGGTTCGACAGGTAACTCAACAGGTAACCATTTACATTTTGAGGTAAGAGTTAATGGAAGTGTGGTAAACCCACAAAACTATTTGTATAATTAGAAAAATGCAGAAGGCTATAAGGCTTTCTGCTAATTTTCTGCTTCAACTATTCGTTCAAATTTGCAAAATATAATTGACTTTACAAGGTAGAAGTTATAAAATAGAAACTGTAAAAATAATGAATATTAGAGCGAAACCAGTTCTAATAACAAATAAAGCAAATATATTATATAAAAATATACAATTATTGGAGGAAACAATATGATAATTTTACTAGATGCAATGGGTGGAGATAATGCACCAGATGCCAATATAAAAGGTGCAGTGGCTGCAATAAGTCAAATACAGGCAAAAGTAGTTTTGATAGGTAAAGAGGAAGTAATAAAAAGCCGTATTAAAGAATTATATGGAAAAGACGATATAAATGATATCTCTCCTAGATTAAGCATAAAAAACGCAACAGAGACAATAGAAATGGAGGATATACCAACCCAAGCGATAAAGCACAAAAAGGATTCTTCAATGGTTGTAGGATTTAACATGCTTAAATCTGGAGAAGGTGATGTGTTCATTTCAGCAGGAAATTCAGGTGCACTTCTTACAGGAGCAACACTTTTGGTAGGAAGAATTAAAGGAATTGATAGACCAGCTTTGGCAGGAATACTCCCAGCATACAAAAGCAGATTGCTATTAATGGATTGTGGCTCAAATACGAATTGCAAGCCAATTAATTTACTTCAATTTGCACAAATGTCAAGTATATATTTAAAAAATACATTTGGAATGGAAGCACCAGCAGTAGGTTTGTTAAATATTGGAACTGAAGAAACCAAGGGAAATGAACTTACAAAAGAGTCATACCAACTATTAAAAGAAAATGCTGAAAAACTAGATATAAACTTTATTGGAAATGTTGAGGGAAGAGATGCCTTTTCTGGAAAAGTGGATGTAATTGTAACAGATGGATTTACAGGTAATGTATTCTTAAAATCTGTTGAAGGTTTGGGAAAATTCGTGAAAAAGAGCTTAACAGAAAGCTTAACACATAATTTACTAGCTAAAATCGCTGCAATACCAAGTCTTCCAGCAATAAAGAAATTTTCTAAGACAGTAGATTACAAAGAATATGGTGGAGCTTTATTCCTAGGAGTAAAAAAACCAGTTGTAAAAGCACATGGCAGTAGTGATGAAAAATTATTTGAATTTACAATTAAACAAGCAGAACAATTTGTAGAAAACAAGGCAGTTGACAAAATGATTGAGTCTTTTGAAGGACAAAAAATTGAAAAAGAAAACAATTAAGAAATTGACTACATAGTATAAAAAATAATAGGTTATTACTGTTTAGTATGATGTACTTTAAATAATTAATAAACTTATTTTTATGCTAAGTAGTTCCACGTGGTAAATTTTTTTACAATACAGCCTCACGTGTCACATATATTTTTTACTCGAAAACATGGAGAGTACAAAATATATGTGACAGTAAGATGAGGCGGAATTTAGATGCTATATATATCTACCAGCAAGATGGAACGGACTTTGCATATCTAGTCTTACACTGAATAGTAACAAAAGATTTGTTACTATTCATAGCCTAAATTTAAAAGAATGATTTTACAATTTAAAGATTTTTTTAAAAATATATTGACAATTAATTTAATATGTATTATTGTTAGATAAAGTAACTAACCAATGTTTAAGGAGGTGAACTTATACAATGAGTTCAGAAGAAGTTTTCGAAAAAGTAAAAGGAATAATAGTTGAACAACTAGGAGTAGCTGAAACAGCAGTTACAATGGAAGCATCTTTTATAGATGACTTAGGAGCTGATTCACTTGATATAGTTGAATTAATAATGGCCTTAGAAGAAGAATTCGATATAGAAATACCAGATGCTGATGCAGAAAAGGTTGTTTCTGTAGGAGATGTTGTAGATTATATAAAAGACCATTTAGCATAAGACAAAAAAACAAAGAAATCTTTTGATTACTTTGTTTTTTTGTGCAAAAAATGCATATACAAATTGGGAATACAATTCCAAATTTGTATAAAGTATAGAGGAACTTTTAGTAAAAACTTTGACTTAAAAGCTTTCTTTTTAGTAAAAAAAGGTGTATAATGTAAAAGTATAAATGAAAAGGAGGAGTGTAATGGATTTTGAAAAAATAGAAAAAAGTATAGGATATACCTTTAAAGAAAAAGGACTGCTAAAAAAAGCGTTAACACATACGTCATATGCATATGAGCACAATGTTGAGAGTAATGAAAAATTAGAATTCTTAGGAGATAGTATATTAGAATTTATTTCGAGTAAATACATTTATAATAATTACAAAAAACTTAAAGAAGGTGAAATGACTAAAGTTAGAGCAGAGGTAGTGTGTGAAACTAGCTTGTACAAAGTAGCTAAAGCACATAATTTTAGTGATTTTATCTTAATAGGAAAAAGTGAAGCAAATAATAACGGAAACCATAAGCCAGCAATTCTTGCCGACAGTATAGAAGCGACAATAGCTGCAATATACTTTGATGGAGGGTTAGATGAGGCAGAGAGATTTATAATTTCTAATTTAAAGGATGCAATAGAAAATTCTACAAAGCATGTAGGAATGAAAGACTTTAAAACTGTATTACAGGAAAAATTGCAAGAAAACGGAGATGTTAATATAAAATACACAGTTATAAAAGAAACAGGACCTGACCATGACAAAACATTTACTGTTAAAGTTGAAGTGAATGGAAGAGAACTCGCAACAGGAGAAGGAAAAACAAAAAAACATGCAGAGATGGATGCTGCAAGAAAGGCTCTGGAAAACTGAAACAAAAGGGACACACCTAAACATCCAAGAACTTGGACATTAGGGACACTCCTTTTTGTCAAAAAAATTTGACAAAAGGGACAGGTCTTATACTGACCATAGATGTATGCAGAACTGTATCATAAATGCATTTGAAACTTGTACTAATAGAGAGGCTACGTAATGGATTACAACATATGTCTTATACTAACAATAATTGTGTGGAGAATTTGTATAAGAGAAGTGTCCCGGAGTGTAAAAAAGTTTGACAAAAAAGAGTGTCCCGAAGTGTAAAAAAAGATTGACAAAAAAGAGTGTCCCAAAGCGTAAAGAGAGGAGGTAGGCTGATGAAAAAAGAGTACATAATTCCAATTTTTGTTCCACATTTAGGTTGTCCGAATAATTGTACATTTTGTAATCAAAAAAGGATTAGTGGGCAAACTAAAATGGTAACTGCAAAAGATGTACAAGATACAATAGAATATTATCTAAAGAATTTTAAAGATGACCATAAATATGTTGAAGTTGCATTTTTTGGTGGTAGCTTTACTGCAATTGAAGCAGAAAAGCAAATAGAGTTGTTAGAAGCTGCTCAAAAATATATACAAGCAAAATTAGTCAATAGCATTAGAGTTTCTACCAGACCAGATTGTATAGATAAAGAAGTTCTTAAGAGAATGAAAAAATATCATGTAAAAACAATCGAGCTTGGAGTACAGTCTACAAATAATTATATTCTAGAAAGATGCAAGAGAGGGCATACAGGAGAAGATGTAAAAAAAGCCTCAAAATTAATTCGTATGCATGGATTTATATTAGGCCACCAAATGATGGTAGGACTACCAGAAAGTACAAAACAAGATGAAATAAACACGGCAAAGGAACTGATAAAACTAAAACCTAAAATAGTAAGAATTTATCCAGTACTTGTAATAAAAGACACGGAGCTTGAAGATGAGTATGAAAATGGAACATATACACCTCTTACAGTAGGTCAAGCTGTGGAAAGATGCAAAGATATTGTTGATTTGTTTAATAGAAGTAAGATAAATGTAATAAGAATAGGACTCCAAAATACAGAAGAGATTTCAGATCCTAATTCAGAAAAAAGCAGCGTAGTGGCAGGACCATATCATCCAGCATTTAGGCAACTTGTTGAATCTAGCATGTGGTACGATAGTATAGTAAATAAGATAAAAAAAGTTAATGCAAAAGTTAAAAAAGTAAAGATCATAGCAAATGATATAAATATAAACAATATTATAGGACACAAAAAAGAGAATATAACAAAGCTTAGAGATGTATATGATGTTGATGTGGTAATCGAAAAAAGCGATAAAATAAAACCACGGAAAATTTGAAATAGAGATTTTGGAATCATATGAATAATGGTATAAAATCACCTACTATTGGAAATAATACCAATAGTAGGTGATTTTTTTATGAGAAAATTAACTCGAAAGCAGATATTGGTAAGGAAATATTTTAAAGAATTTATAGAGATAATAATAGGCTCGTTGCTAATGGCAGCAGGAACATCGCTATTTTTGCTACCAAATCAATTGTCATCAGGTGGATTTGCAGGTATAGCGACAATTATTTATTATCTTTTTGGATTGCCTCTTGGAACTACAATGCTTATTTTAAATATACCGCTATTTATTTTAACTATTATTAGAGTAGGAAGAGAAACTGCAATAAAAGGATTGATAGGAACAATAGCACTATCAGTATTTATAGATATTTTAGAAAACTTTGATCCATTAACAGAGGATAGATTTCTTGCATGCATATATGGTGGAATATTGGTAGGACTAGGAACTGCAATTGTACTAAAAGCAAATGCATCAACAGGGGGAACAGATTTATTAACCTACATTGTGCGCTCATATAAACCAACATACAGAGCAAGTAACCTTATTGTAATAGTAGACACAGCGATAGTATTATTAAACGTATTATTTTTCAAAGAAGTTGAAATCGGCTTATATTCAGCAATAGCGATTTATTTAAGTGGAAAAATGATAGATATTGTATTCGAAGGTATATATTTTACAAAAACAATGTTTATAGTTTCGAATAAATATAAGGAGATTGCTCAAGAAATAGGAGAGAAGTTGGACAGGGGAAGTACGGCAATTTATGCAAAAGGAATGTATACAAGAGAAAAGAAAATGATGCTTTGGTGTGTTGCATCGAGGGGAGAAGTGGCTAAAATAAAACAAATAGCGGAAGAAATAGATCCAAAGGCATTTATAGTAATCTCAAGTGCAAGAGAGGCTTGGGGAAAAGGGTTTAAGTAGAAAAACAACCAAATTTTACCAAAAAGCTTGACATTTACGAACTTAGATGTTATATAAAATATATAGCATCTAGGTCTTTTTTTCAATTAATTTTTATTCTAAAGACATTTTTTCTAAATTAAACTTCCAAAATGTTTAAAGAATTAAATAATTATGATATAATGGAGGTGATAATTTGCCGCTTATTTCACAGTTTTATGGTATACTCATATATATTTATAAAGAAATTGGAGGACATCATAATGAGCCTCATATACATATAAAGTATAATGAATTTGAAATGTCTTTGTCCTTATCTGGCAAAGTTTTAGATGGATATATTCCTAATAAGCAAAAGAAACTAGTAGATGCATGGATAGCAATTCATGAGGAAGAATTAAAAGCAGCATGGTATTCTTATAATGAAGATGGAGAAATTATAAAAATAAAAGGATTGGAGTGATTTAGATGAGACCTAGAGCTATAGATGTAAAACCATTACAAGATTATAAATTACTAATAACTTTTAGTAATAATGAAAAGAAAATTTTTGATGTGACTCCATATTTAAAATATAAACAATTTGAAGAATTAAAAAATCCAACTATATTTAAGACTGTTAAGATAGCTGGGCTTTCTATAGAATGGATTAATGGAGCAGATATTTGTCCAGATGAATTGTATAATAATAGTGAGAAAATATAGGTACGGAGGAAATAGAAATGCAAGAACAAAAATACATACTAGAAAATGCTACATCATTTGAGCCAAAGCACATATTTGAGTGTGGACAATGTTTTAGATGGGACGAAGAGCAAGATGGAAGCTATACAGGAATAGTAAAAAGCAATGTGATAAATGTGAAAAAAGTGGATAACTCCATTGCTTTTGAGAGTCTAGGTGCAGATAATTTAGAAGAATTAGTTATAGACTATTTCGACTTAAATAGAGATTATGAGAAAATAAAAGATGAGCTTTCTAAAATAGATGAATACTTAGCAAATAGCATAAAGTATGGAAGCGGAATTAGAATATTAAATCAAGATTTATGGGAGACAATTATCTCATTTATAATTTCAGCAAATAATAATATACCTAGAATAAAGGGAATAATAAATAGAATATCGCAAAAGTATGGAACTGAAATTGAATGGAAAGGAAAAAAGTACTACACTTTTCCTACAGTAGAAAATTTAGCTAAAGCCACAGTAGAAGATTTAAGAAGTTTAGGATTAGGCTTTAGAGATATACGTGTATATAATACAACTCATAAAATACTAGAAAAACAAGTGGATTTAGAAAAGCTTCATCAAGAGGTGGATACACAAAAGGTAAGAGACACATTGCTTACTTTAGATGGAGTTGGACCAAAAGTTGCAGATTGCATACTACTTTTCTCTACTTTAAAAAGATTTGATGTTTTCCCTATAGATGTATGGGTAAGACGAGTAATGAATGAATTATACATAAAAAATGAAGATGAAACAAAAGTAAATAAAAAAGATATAGAAAAGTTAGCAAAAGAAAAGTACGGCAATTTAGAGGGAATAGCACAGCAATACTTATTTTATTGGAAGAGGGATACGGCATAGTGAGAATTTGAGGTCTGTCCCCGAAACGAAAAATTTTTCAGTCTGGGGACAGGTCTGAAAACGAAAAAAATTGCGTCCGGAGACCTGTCCCCAAAACGAAAATTTTTTCGCTGGGAGACCTGTCCCTAAAACGAAAAAGGAGATAGTTATGAGCTTAAGAATTATCTATGGTAAGTCTGGTACTGGGAAGAGTACATACATATTTAATGAAATAGCAGACAAAATAAAGCAAAGCAATAGAAAAATATATATTATAACGCCTGAGCAGTTTTCTTTTACTGCGGAGAAGAAGCTACTAGATTCAATTGATGCTCCTTCTGTGATTTCTGCTGAGGTTTTGACTTTTAATCGTATGGCATATAGAGTTATGAAAGAGCTTGGAAATGCCAACATAAATAACTTATCTTCAACAGGCAAGTCAATGCTTATTTTTGACATTTTGTCTGAGCAGAAAAACAATCTAAAGTTTATTGGAAAGTCTTCTGAAAATATAGAGATGATTGGCACTCAAATAACTGAGTTTAAGAAACATGGTATTACAGCAGAAAATTTGAAGAATGTCATGGAGAATACAGAGGATAAGTATTTGAAGGCAAAGATTAATGATATGCTAAGTGTGTATGAAAAGTATACAGAAGAGATTTCAAATGATTATATAGATGAAAATGATAGTTTGACGATACTTGCAGAAAAGTTAGACTATGTACATGATTTCGATAATACAGATATATACATAGATGAGTTTGTGGGCTTTACTCACCAAGAATATGAGATAATAAGGAAACTTTTAACTAAGGCGAATGAAGTAAATATTACTGTATGCACAGATGATACGAATTTAAGCGAAAACCAAGATACAGATGTATTTTGTGCAAATAAAACAACTTTGGATAAAGTATATTACATAGCCAAACAAGAAGGTGTAAAAATAGAAAAGCCTATATGCTTAGACACATTATATAGGTTTAAAAGTGATGAGTTAAAGCATTTGGAAGAAAATATATATGCATTTCCATATAAAAAATATGATAGAAATGTGAAAGATATAGAGCTATTTTTGGCTAAAAATCAATATTCTGAGATAGAGCATGTGGCAGAGAAAATCGTAAAACTTGTACGAGATAATAATTACAGATACAATGATATATCAGTTATTACTAAGGATTTGGAGGGATATTCAAGCCTATGTAAGGCTATATTTAATGAATATGATATACCAGTGTTCATAGATGAGAAAAAGGATTTGAGTCAAAATATTTTAGTAAAATATTTGCTATCTGTGATAAATATTTTCGCTAAGAATTGGTCTGCATCAAGTATTTTTGAATATTTGAAAACAGGGCTTGTAAACGACATAGATGATGACGATATATGGACAATAGAAAATTATGTATTAAGATGGGGAATAAAAGGCTCTAAATGGTATAATGGAGAGTGGAATTTCTATAACGAAACTGAAGAAATCCAAGAAAAAATTTTGCATATTAGAGAGAAAATAGCAAGCCCTTTGCTAAAATTAAAAAATGAATTATCTGGTAGTAAAGATGTAAGAACGATTACAACTAAATTATATGAATTTTTGATTAACAATGGAATTAATGCGAACTTAGAGAAGAAAATCGAAGAATTAGAGGAAATGGGCGAGGTTGAAAAAGCAAAAGAATATGAGACAAGCTACAAACTAATTATGGACTTACTAGATGAGATGGTAATGCTCTTTGACGATAAAAAAGTAAGTTTTGATAAATATGCAGAAATGCTAAAAATAGGATTAGGAAATAGTGGACTTGGAAAAATACCTGGTACACAAGACCAAGTTATTGTGGGAGATGTGGATAGGTCTAGGTCGCACAAGGTAAAAGCTGTATTTATTATAGGTTTAAATGATGGAATGTTCCCTAGTGTGAATAAGAACGAGGGCTATTTTAATGATAATGATAGAGAAGTTTTAAAAGGTGTAGGTGCAGAACTTGCAAAGGGGACAACAGAGAAACTTTATGATGATAATTTTAATATATATAAAGCGTTTTCTACTTCGGAAGAAAAGCTATACTTATCATATGCTTCATCTGATTTGGAAGGAAAATCACTTAGACCATCTATATTAATTAACAGAATAAAAAAGATATTTCCTAAACTAGAGGAGCAAAGTGATGTTGTAGAAAAGCAAAGTGAAATAATAACAAAGATGAGTACTTTCGAGACACTTTTGCATAAATTAAGTGAATTTAGAGATGGAAAAGATATAGAAGAAAAGTGGTTTGAAGTATATAATTATTATGCAAATAGTGATGAATGGAAGGAAAAATTAGAAAATAGTTTAAAGGCTCTAAACTTTAACATTGAACCAGATAAAATAGATAAAAATATTGTCCAAAAGTTATATGGAGACACATTAAAAACCAGTGTATCGAGATTGGAACAATACAAGTCATGCCCATTTTCATACTATTTGAAATATGGATTAAGTCTTTCAGAAAGAGAAGAATTCAAAATACAAGCAATAGACACAGGAACATTTATGCATGATGTAATAGATAGCTTTTTCGACAAAGTACAAGAAAAAGGTATTGGGTTAAAAAGCATAGAACAAGAGCAAATTGAGGAAATAGTAGACGAAATTATTGAAGAAAAGTTACAATTAAAGAAAAACTATATTTTCACAAGTATTCCGAAATATAGGGTTTTAGCAAATAGGCTAAGAAAAGTAATAAAGAAGTCCATGATATACATTGTAGACAGTTTAAAATATAGTGACTTTGAAGTAATGGGGCATGAGCTAGAATTTAAGAATGGCAAACAATATCAAGCAATACAAATGGAATTAGAAAATGGCAAAAAGGTAGAAATAACAGGGAAGATTGATAGGATAGACATAGCCAAAACTCCAGAAGGAAACTATATAAGGATAATAGATTACAAATCATCTACAAAAGATATTAACTTAAATGAAGTTGTTGCAGGACTGCAATTGCAACTACTTACATATTTAGATGCGGTTTGCAATATCGAAGATGTAATGCCAGCAGGAGTGCTATATTTTAACCTAATTGACCCTAGCATAAAAGAGGAAAGCAAGATTAGCGAAGAAAAGTTGCAAGATGAGATAAGAAAACAATTTAAAATGAAGGGGCTTATTCTAGCAGATGTGGATATAGTAAAAAAGATGGACACAAAATTAGAAAAGGGAAATTCTAACATAATTCCTGCATATATAGATAAGGATGGCAATTTATCTAATAAATCTAGTACAATAACAAGAGAGCAGTTTGAAAATTTGCAGAAATATACGAACAAAATAATCAAGCAAATCTCAAATGAAATTATGTCAGGGGATATTAATGTAAAACCATATTACAAGATCAAGAATGGTCAAACACCATGCAGTTACTGTAAATACAAATCTGTATGCAATTTTAATACTGGCATCTGCAAAAAGCAGTATAATTATATTGGTAATGAGAGTAAGGATGCTGTGCTAGAAGAAATAGGCGGTTAGCGATAGAAATTTGTAGCTAAAATTTAAAAAGTCTCAAAGAACATTAAAAAAAAATTTTGAATATGTTGGTCAAGTTTCAAATTACATTTCATATTCTAATAATTTTTTAATTGTTTTCGGGACTTTTTATAATTTAATAACGTTCTTTACTTTTACAGTAAAAATCATAATGAAAAGTCTTTCTCAGCTACAGGTTGATTTTGCTTAGTAGAAATTGACCTAGGAGAATTAATTTTTTCTAATAGTGAATTAATAGAATTAGTTAATTCTTCAGGTAATTCATTTTGTAGTTGCAAATCACATAATACTTTTAGGTTTGAACCAAAAGAATATCTATCAAACAAATCCGGATGAAAAGTCTTTAGCGAACTTGAACATTCTAGCAATTGTAGCAATTCAGCAGGATTATTGTATGAGATTGTTCCTTTGTCTCTTTGCATTTGCTTAAGGTATAATCCTATTCCAGCCATTTTCCTTAATGCATGGTGTGAATTTTCATCGTTTAATAGAGGTTTACCAGATAAAATGGAATTATATGCATCTTGGCATATGTGATATACAAAGTTATTTGTAGAAATATTACACCTTTCAAAATCTTTTGAACGTATATCCCACATTTGTGAAAGAGTATCGACATTTACAGGATGTCCCTCGTGGGCATACTTTGCACCAAATAAAAACAAATTTGTCATTTCGTAAGCATTTGGGTCTTTTGCCCAATCAAAAGCATCTCTGTTTTCTTTTATCCAATTTAAAACATTCTCAGCAGTGTTATTAAAACTATAACTTGGAATGTTATCTTGAAAATTAAAATTATAATCCATATAAAATCACCTACTCATAATATTTGCAATCTAAGAATAAAAATACAGGTAATAATTGGTTAGTATTTAAATTCAGTATCAAGAGCAAAATTTTCTTGATATCGAATTCAAATAATGATAATATAATTATACTATGTAATATATAAAAAGTAAAAGAAAGAAAAAGTTGAAAAATAATGCAGAAATATAGTTACTACTACGAAATATATTATCTATTTGAATTATAACTAATATAATTTTTTTCTAAAATAATTTGATTTTAAGGGAAGGAATGAGAAAAAATGTTTAATAATGAAATAGTGCTAAAGAAGGATAGTGATGGAACCGAAATTTTGCAATTCAAGAGATTGCTTGAGTTTCCAAATCTAAAACACTGCTATACTTTAAGAAAAAATGGCATTAATGTTTATGCAAAACATAATGAACAAGATTTGATCGAAAGCTATAAAAAAGTAGCTAAGGCATTAGATTTTGATTATAGAAATATAGTAAAACCACATCAAACTCATACTGATAGAATAGAAAATGTAAATAATTCTAATGAAGAATTTGAAGAAGTTGATGGGCTAATTACTGATAGACAAAATATTTTTCTTTGCACTACTTCTGCAGATTGCACATCTTTATTATTTTATGATGATAACAAAAAAGTTATTGCAGATATCCACTCTGGGTGGAAAGGAACTTTAAAGCAAATAGGTAGAAAAGCAGTAGAGAAAATGATCAAAGAATATAATTGTAATCCAAAAGACATTATATGCTGTATAGGACCATGCATACGAAAATGTCATTTTGAAGTAGATGAAGATGTAATGAAACTATTTAAAAATGAGTTTGAATATACTGGAAGAATTGATGAAATAATAGAAAAAGGTAGGGTAATAGAGAATGTTCAAAAATACAATATAGATACCACTTTGATAAATAAAATCATACTAGAAGAAGCGGGCTTATTAAAAGAAAACATTATAGATAGTGAACTTTGTACAGTATGCAATTCAAGTTTATTTCATTCATACAGAGCAGACAAAGAAAAATCAGGAAGAAATGGTGCTTTTATAGGAATGATGTAGTAAACTAGAAATAAAATTAATAACACAGAAAAAAGTATCAAACAAGTTGAAAAAGAACAATTTAAAAGATTAAAAGATAAGAAAACAAAGCTAATGCTAGATGACTAATAAGAAACTTCGATTTTTTCTATACAATAATAAATAAACCGGAGACCGCAAAAGCGGTCTCCTAAAAAAAATTAACGGATTTCGGTCATGATCTCTTCAATCATGCCTCCTACATGTCCGGCAAACGGATTGAATGAACGAAGATACGTAAGAGTATTTTCCATAACATCCCAATCTAAGAACATCAACTCTCGCTCAATACTTGAAGTCTGGAATAAGTTCAAGTCCTTAGCCACAGGCACTTCTTCAATGTAAGGAAAAAGAAGACGTAATTTACAATCTACTTTGTTCCAATCTTCGCTTAACAATCTGGTTTGAAGTTGCAAAACTTCATAACTGCTACTTGTTAACACAAACTGATTATCTAAGCACTTCTTGAGTTTTTCCTCAATGCCCAGACGAAAGTTTACTATAGCATCAGTGATTAGATGCCATAGGTAGCCCTTCCAGAAAGGATTATTCTTTTCAGAAGGGTCTAGTTCTCCCCAGAACACGTTGACATGAGGGAAGGTTTCCCTTCCAAAGTGCATGCCAGAAGTATGAGAAAAACGCTCCTTCTGACGAACACGTGAGGCAAATGCTTCCTCAAAGTTAGGCATGTCTTCCGTTTGACACGAAAGATAAAAATCTCTTGCAGCTTCGAATCCGTCTGATTTGTATTTTGCTTTTAACAGATTTGGAAGTAGACAACCAGTTACAAAACTCCGGTTGTCGAGAACTGCAGGAGAACATGCCGCCAGATACACTGCATAACTATGCATAATGTCTCCTTTCATCCGGCGTTCCATTTAATTGTATGGAACTATGCTAATGACCTACATAAATTATTATACTATGAATATGTACTTATGTCAATAAACTTATAGATAAAATTTACAATCATTTCCAATGATTATTACAATTCACAGATAAAAATAATCTATTAAAAGTCCGTTCCATCTTGCTGGTAGATATATATTGTGTTCTCCACGCATTCGAACAAAATATATATCTACCACGTGGAACTACAAAGCATAGAAATTAGGTAAAGTAATTCTTTAAAGCATATCATACTGAACAGAAACCAAATAGTGACATTTAAAGTAACTTTTCTGCGAAAGCAATTGAAAATTCGTTAAAAAAGTGGTAAGATAGAAGGGCAGTTATAAAAAAGGAGAGTAAAAAAATGTTTGAAAAAATAAAGAAAGGTGATACGATAGGTGTAATTGCACCATCATCGAAGATAGATAAAGACGATTTAGAAGTTATAAATAATTCTGTACTTTTAATGGAAAGCACTGGACTTAAAATTAAGTTTGGAAAAAATGCTTTTAAAAACACATTAGGATATGGAGCAACACCTAAGGAAAAGGCAGAAGATATAAATGAGATGTTTGCAGATAAAGAAGTAAAAATGATTTTTTGTGTAAGTGGGGGATTTAATTCAAATACAGTTTTTGAGTATTTAGATTATGAGTTAATAAAACAAAATCCAAAGCCATTATGTGGATTTAGTGATAGCACATCTTTGGAAAATGTAATATATTCTAAAACAGGAGTGATTGCCTTTAACGGACCTACTTTTAAAGCTTTGACATCATGGGCGACTCCATATGCATATGAAGAAGTGATAAAAAGATTTATAAAAGGTGAAATGACACTTGGACAAGATGATGATGAATACATAACTGTGCAAGAAGGAATAGCAGAAGGAGTACTAGTTGGTGGAAACTTAAGCTTAGTAAATGAAATGTCATGTGGAAATTATAGTATAGACTTTACAGATAAAATATTATTTATAGAAGAATTTTGCTTAGAATCACCGCCAGAACTTGTGTCAAATTATTTATACCATATGAAGCAAAATGGTGTATTTGATAAGCTAAGAGGTATATGGGTAGGAAATTATGATGGCAGTGTGGCATTAGAAAAAATATTGTTAGATGTTTTAGAAGGAGAATATAAATTTCCAATAATAAAGTCAAATAATTTTGGACACACAGAAAAGAAAACTGTAATACCAGTTGGAGGAAAAGCTAGAATTGATACTAGTAAAAAGGTAAAAATAGAGATAATAGAGAATTTTATGGCTTAATGAGGCTCGAACGAAGGAAACGGAGCATTCGTTCGACATTTCGAATAAGATGGACACACCTTTTAATTTAAAAGACTGAAAGAGTGAAAACCTAATTTTTCGAAAGCTGGAAAATTGAGAATATTTTTTGTCCAATGAGAAAGGAAAAGAAATGTACAATAATTGGGAAGAACTAGAAGAATCAATAGAAAAATGTAATAAATGTAAATTATGTAAGACTAGACAAAATATTGTCTTTGGAGTAGGAAATAGAAATGCAGATATTATGCTAATTGGTGAAGGTCCAGGAGCAGATGAGGATAGGCAAGGTTTTCCTTTTGTTGGAAGAGCAGGACAACTTATGGACAAGGCTTTTGAAGGCTTGGGAATAGAAAGAAATAACGTATATATTGCAAATATAGTAAAATGTAGACCGCCTGGGAACAGAGTACCAGAAGATGATGAAGCAGCATCATGCTTAGATTATTTACGTAATCAAGTGATTTTAGTTAAACCAAAAATAATTGTACTACTGGGAAGCACAGCACTAAAAAATATCTGTGGTAAAGAATATGGCATAACATCGGCAAGAGGTAAATGGATAGAAAAGAAAGGAATACTGTATATGCCAACATGGCATCCTGCAGCACTTTTAAGAGATGAAAACAAAAAGATAGAGTTTTGGAAGGATCTTAAGGAAGTTGTAAGAAAGTACAAGGAGATAGAAAATAATTAATATAGATACAAGGAATGTGATAAAAAATGAATAGTAAATATTATGAAAAAATAGATTATGAATTGTTAAATAAAAGAGTAGCATATCGTGGAAAAAGAGTTACAGTTAATGAATTATATTTTAGAAATCCAAGAACTGACCAGATGATATATAGAGAGCATGTTTTGGCAGGAAATGCAGCTATAATAGTGCCTGTTACAGATGATGGGAACTTTATTATGATTAGGGAGCCACGTACACCTATAAGATTAAAAGTTTTAGCATTTCCCGCAGGAATGATAGAAAAAGGTGAAACTCCAGAAGTGGCGGCATTAAGAGAATTAGAGGAAGAAACAGGATATAAAGCAGAATATATAAAAAAGATGCTTGAAGTATATACTGAAATAGGATATTCTGATGAAAAAATAACAATATTTTTAGCTAAAGATTTAAAATATACACACAGGCATTTAGATGAAACAGAAGACATAGAAGTAGTCAAAGTACCAATTGAAGAAGTAAGAGAGATGTTAAAGAAAAATGAGATAATTACTTCGACTGAGACTGTGGCTTTGCTTCATTATTTTATGTATGAAAGGAACTAGAAAAATGAACGAAGAGATACAAAAATATGCGGAGTATTGTTTGAACTGCCCAATGAAACCATGTAGTCAAAAGGGGTGTCCTTTAAACAACGATATACCAGCATTTATAAAACAAGTTAAAGAAGGAAATATAGAAGAAGCATTTAAAATTTTGTCGAGAACCACTGTATTAGGTAGTATTTGTGGAAGAATATGCCCACATATGAAACAGTGTCAAGGAAGTTGCGTAAGAGGAATTAAAGGAGAGTCTGTTCAAATAGGAAATTTAGAAGCATATATATTTGATGAAGCTTTAAAAAATGGTTGGTATAAAAACATAGAAAAAACAGATGAGCTAAAAGGCAAAAAGGTGGCCGTAGTAGGTGGTGGACCTGCGGGCCTTACATGTAGTAGCTTTTTAGCGAGAAGCGGAGCAGATGTTACTATATACGAAAAGTATGAAAAGCTTGGAGGAATACTAGAACACGGAATACCAGAATTTAGACTAGAAAAAGATATTTTAGAAAAGACCATTGAGGCTATTTTAAGTATAGGAATAAAAGTAGAGTATAATAGAGAATTAGGTAAAAACTTGGATTTAAAAGAACTAGAAAATGAATATGATGCCATATTCTTAAGTTTTGGAGCGAATATTCCTTCAAAAATGAATATCGAAGGAGAAGATTTAGAAGGAGTATATGGCGGAAATAGTTTACTAGAATATGGAAACCATCCATCATATAAAGGCAAAAAAGTAGCTGTGATAGGTGGGGGAAATGTGGCTATGGATTGTTGCAGGACGATTAAGCGTTTGGGTGCAGATAAAGTATATGTAATATACAGAAGAGCAGAAAAGCAAATGCCAGCAGAAGTAAAAGAAATAGCAGAGGCAAAAGAAGAAGGAATAGAATTTTTATTCCAAAACAATATTGTAAGAATAATTGGAAAGAAAGATATAGTTAAAAAAGGAGATGCAGAAAAGGCAGAAATAGAAAAAAATGTAGAGGCAACAGACAGAGTAGAAAAAATAGAATGTATAAGGACAAAGCTTGTAAAGAAAGAGGGAGAAACAAGAGAAGTACCAATAAATATAGAAGGTAGCAATTACGAAATGGACATGGATTATGTGGTAATGGCAGTAGGTTCAAGTCCAGAAAAAGAACTACTAGAGAAATTAGAACAATCAGGCATAGAGCTAAACAAATGGGGATATATACAAGTAGATGAAAATCATAGAACATCAAATAAAAAAGTATTTGCAGGAGGAGATTTGGCAGGAGATAAGTCTACTGTTGCATGGGCAGCAAGAGCAGGAAGAGACGTAGCTCGAACGATAATGACGGAGCATTGACAAAGGGGACACTTCTTTTTGTCAATCTTTCTTTACACTTGGGGACACTTCTAAAGTGTAAAAAAACTTTGACAAAAGGGACACTTCTAAAGTATAAAAAACTTTTATAAAAAAAGAGTGACCTCTTTGTCAATTTTGTAACAATCTTGTAACATAAATGTAATATAATTGTAATATTACTTTTGCATTTTTTGTAGTATAATATTGATATATGTAAGAAACTAAGGAGAAATACGTATGAGTATTGAGTCAGATTTAAGAAAAGATGGAATAACAGTTATTGGACCTTTAGATACACTAAGCATAAATACAATAGCAAGAGATACTGCTGATAGGTTATGCAAGGCATTTCCTGAGCAAAATTTTATATTTCAAAATTTGTTTATAGCTTTATCTCGTATACCAATGTATATTGCAGATATACCAAAGGGATTTGCAGAAGCAACATATTTTTATAAAAACTCATCAATGTATTTTAGACAGGGATTGAGTGTAGACGAGATGGAAAAATTTGCAGTACATGAGTTTATACACTATTTGCAAGAGATAAAAGACAAAAAAGGACGTTTAGTTAGGCTAGGTCTTTGTGACTATGACGATATAAAAGTTTATGGAATGGGGTTAAATGAAGGAGCAGTACAATTAATGGCTTCAAAAGCTATTGGATCTCAAGAAGAGATTGTAAAGTATTATGGCATATCACTTCCTACAAATAGTCCATCATACTATCCACTACTTTGTAATTTGGTTAATCAAATGGCATACGTTACTGGAAAAGATGCTTTATATGATAGTACGCTTTATGGAACGGATACTTTTAAGAGAATATTTTCTGAATTATGTGGGCTTGACAATTTATTAAAAGTCCAATCTAATTTAGATAAGATTTTAGAGATTGAAGAAAAAGCAATTAAGCTTGATAATAAATTAATGAGTGACAAATGCGAGGGAATGAAGGCTCAAAAAGTTGCTAAGAAAATAGAAAAATGCAAGGAAAAAATAAAGGACTTATTTTTCCAAACGCAAAACTTGATTTATACTTCATACTTTAATACACAATTTGCTAAAATAACTACAACAGCCGATATTGACGAGTATAGAGTAAGATTATATAATTACAAAAATTATATAGGAATATCTGATAGTTATTCTGACTTTAATGATTTTTATATCAACAAAATGATGGATTTAGATAATAAATATGAAAGTATAATGAATAATACAAGTTTGACTGTTGTAAGCACATCTAGAATAGCTAGATTTTTTAGAAGAATTAAAGAAATTTTATCAGCATCAGTTGAATTGAAAAAATGACGGAGCATTTGTAGCAAGTTATTCACTGTAGTGTATAATTCGTTAACAATATAAAATGTATAATGCTTAAAAATAAAATCACACCAATTCATTAGTGAAAAGGTGTGATTTTGTTTGACTATTTTTAGGAGTGTCCCAAACGTCCAAGTTCTTGGACAAAAAGGAGTGTCCCTAATGTCCAAGTACAATGTTATAAATCTTATTCTTTACATAGATTTCTTTAACAACGGTTTTTCCTTCAAGTTGAGTTTTAACATTAGCATTTTCATGAACAATATTTTTTACTTCTTCTTCGCTGGCATCTACTGCAATCTGAACGGTGGCTCTAACTTTGCCATTTACTTGAACAGGAATTTCTATAGTATCTTCTACTAATTTGGCTTCATCATATGTAGGCCAAGCTTCATAAGTGATTGTATCATTATGTCCAAGTCTATTCCATAGTTCTTCTGCAATGTGTGGTGCTACTGGACTTAGTAATTTTACAAATCCTTCTGCATATTCTTTTGGAAGTATATCTTCCTTAGTTGCAGCATTTACAAATATCATCATTTGAGAAATTGCTGTGTTAAAGAACATGTTTTCATAGTCGTTTGTAACTTTCTTTACAGTATAGTTGTATACTTTTTCAAGTGCTTTTATAGATGCTTGGATTTTTTCATCATTTTGACTTTCTAGTGAAGCAGTATCTTGAACTTTGCCAGATTCTACAAATAATCTCCAAACTCTATCCAAGAATTTCTTTGAGCCATCTATACCGTTTGGGTCCCAAGGCTTAGCTGCATCTATAGGTCCCATAAACATTTCATATACTCTTAGAGCGTCTGCACCATATTCTTTTACCATATCATCAGGATTGATTACATTTCCCTTAGATTTACTCATTTTTTCTCCATTTGAGCCAAGTATCATACCTTGATGACGTAGTTTTGCAAATGGCTCTTTTGTAGGAGCAATTCCTTTGTTGTATAGATAATTGTTCCAAAATCTTGAATATAGCAAATGTCCTACTGCATGTTCTGGTCCACCAACATAAAGGTCAACAGGCATCCAATGTTTAAGAAGTTCTGGGTCTGCAATTTCGGTTTCATTATGTGGGTCAATATATCTTAAGAAATACCAGCTAGAGCCAGCACTACCTGGCATTGTGCTTGTCTCGCGCTTAGCAGGTTTTCCTTCAAAAGTAGTGTTTACCCAATCTGTTGCTTTATCAAGTGGAGAAGCTCCTGTTTTAGATGGAGCATAGTCTTCTAGTTCTGGTAAAACTAGAGGTAAATCTTCATCTGCCAAAACATGGATTTCATTTCCTTCTGTAAATACAATTGGAATTGGCTCGCCCCAATAACGTTGTCTTGCAAATATCCATTCACGTAGTTTGTAATTTACTTTTTTGTCTCCTATGCCTTTATCTTCAAGCCATGAAATCATCTTATCTATTGCTTCTTGCTTTCCAAGTCCATTTAAGAAATCAGAATTAATGTGAACACCATCTCCTGTAAATGCTTCTTTAGAGATGTCTCCACCTTCAAGAACAGGAATAATCTCAATTCCAAATTTCTTTGCAAATTCATAATCTCTTTCATCATGTGCAGGTACTGCCATAATAGCACCTGTACCATATGTTGCTAAAACATAGTCAGAAATCCAAATTGGAATTTCTTTTCCATTTACAGGATTTATGGCATAAGCACCTGTAAAGCATCCTGTTTTCTCTTTATTCAATTCAGTTCTTTCTAAGTCAGACTTAGCAGCAGCCTGTGCTTTGTATTCTTTTACAGCATCTTTTTGCTCAGACGTTGTAATTTCATCTACTAATGCATGTTCAGGTGAAAGAACACAATATGTAGCACCAAATAATGTATCTGCTCTAGTTGTAAATACAGTAAACTCTTTATCTGTATTTGCTACTTTAAATCTAACCTCAGCACCAACTGATTTACCAATCCAATTTCTTTGAATTTCTTTTGTAGACTCAGGCCAATCAATTTCATCCAAACCAGAAAGAAGAATTTCTGCATATTTAGGAATATCCATAACCCATTGTTTCATATTTTTACGAACAACAGGGAAACCTCCTCTTTCACTCTTTCCATTTATAACCTCATCATTTGAAAGAACACAGCCTAATCCCTCACACCAGTTTACAGGCATTTCTACAAGCTTAGCTAATCCATCATTATATAATTGTTTAAAAATCCATTGTGTCCATTTGTAGTAACTAGGGTCACATGTAGAAATTTCTTTGCTCCAATCAAATGAAAGACCAAGCATTTTTAGTTGCTTTTTAAATGTCTCTATATTTTTAGCAGTAAAACCAGCAGGATGATTTCCTGTTTTTATAGCATATTGCTCAGCAGGAAGTCCAAAAGCATCCCATCCCATTGGATGAAGTACATTGTAACCTTGCATTCTTCTCATTCTAGACATTATGTCTGTTGCTGTATATCCCTCTGGATGTCCAACATGAAGACCTTGTCCAGATGGGTAAGGAAACATATCTAAGGCATAATACTTAGGTTTAGAAAAATCCCATACATCAGTTTTAAATGTTTCGTTTTCATCCCAATAGTCTTGCCATTTTTTCTCGATTTCATTAAAGTTATATGACATATCATCAGTCCTTATTTTGTAAATTTGCAATCAATTTCTATGAGTACATTACATTAAATGAATGATTACATAAGAAAATTTAATGTAACGATGTTATTACTATACCACAAAATGGGGAAAAATTCCATAGTTTTAGAGAGTTTTTTTAAAACATCTCTTCTAGGTAAATCTTCTTCTTGGTCAATACGAACATATTGCCTTAGGCTAATACCTAAAAGGTTAGCCATCTGTTCTTGTGTATAATGTTTTTCTTTCCTTTTCTCTTTAATCATATAATCAGTCCTTTATAGTAGTTATTATAGAAAATTATTTGAAAAATATTACTATATTTAAATTATCCCATAATTAATACAAAAAATATATTAACATTAAACGTCATGTTTGATAATATTGTTGTAGTAAAAACAAACGAATAAATTAATTAGGGGGAATAACGAAATGGAGAAGTATTTTAAAGAATACAAAGGAATTACGCTCTTAGCAATGGCAATAAGTATAGTGATAATCATTATACTGTCAGTAATAGCGATAAATGCAACATTCGGAGAAAATGGCTTAGTAACAAGCGCAAAAACAGCAAAAGAAGAAACAGAGAAGGAAAGGGCAAGAGAAGAATTAGGAACGGTATTAGCAGATGCTTTTGCAGAAAAGATTGTCAACAAAGAATATAACCAAAATGAATTTTTAGATGAATTTATAAAACAAAGAATAGAAAAAGTTGAAATATTAGGAGATATTGTAACTGTAAATGGCTACAGTTTTGAAATTGATAGAAGTATACCACAAATAGGAAGATATTTGGGAAAATTTGAAGATTTAACATTTCCTACGATATCTACAGAAGTAGTTTTGGCGGATGATTTTAAATCAGCTAATATAGCTATAAAGGCAAAAGAAGAAGAAAATGGAATAAGCAAGATAGAAATTATACAGGCAGGTGAGGTTATTCAAACTTATACATATGATAATGTAAAAGAAGAAATAACAGAAACATATACTGTAAAAAGTGTAGGGACATATAATGTGAAAGTATATTCTAATACGAATATGTCGCAATATGTAAAAGTAGAAGGAATTGTTACAACAGTAAATTTCACACCAAATGGAAGTACAGAATATAAGAAAGAGTATTCAGTTCAATTATCTGCAGAAGAAAGTATGGATAAAATAAAAAACATAAAATATCAATGGCTACAAACAGTGGTAGAGCCATCGGCAGATAGTTTTCAAGAAAGTTGTAATAATAATGACACAATAAAGAAAATAGATTAACAGGAACATGGTATTTATGGGCATTGGTTGAGACAGAGAGTGGAAAGACAAATATCAACAGAAGTGAAGCATTTAATTTTGATAATACTGGACCCGTAACTACATTAACATCAACTCCAGTATCTGAAAACTCATTTACACTAAGTGCGACAGCAAGTGATAATGAAACACAAGTTACTAGTTACAAGTTCTATGTAAATGATGAATTAAAAGAAACTATCGAAACAAATGAAGACATAGCATCATATACAGAGACAGGCGAAGATATGGGAGAAGTAAAATGCTATGTTATTGCAACTGATAGACTTGGAAACGAAACAAAACAAACAGTAACAGCGAGAACTCAAATGTATACTTGGGAAAGATGGAATGTGATAGCTACTAAAATATATAAGCAAGCAGTGGGAAGTATTGTGAGCACAAATTATAGAGTATTTGCTAATACGGGCACTTCTTTTCTATATAGAACTATTTTTAATAATACAACAGGAAGTTATTCGCAAGGTTCTCGATTTACATGCTTTGGACAGATAGGTAGTACTTATGTATATGGAAAGGGTAGTTCTGCTCAACAAAATGGAGCATTATATTATTGTTATTTAGGCTCTCAGAATAGCTATGGAAGTATATTTAAATGTTATAAAATATACAGAGCAACATCTGAATTATCCTCTTCTGTAGACTCTAAAGGAACAATACAGTATGAAGATGCTACTAGTACATCAAGTACAGAATATCCAACAAACGGAAAAAGCGGTGAATACTGGTATGTATATAAAGGTATTCAATAAAAAGGAGCAATAATGAAAAAGAATAAAAAAGATATAATAAAAATCATTTTAGAATTAGCAGTATTAATACTACTAATTCTATGGATTATTCAATTAATAAGTGCACAGGGAGGATTATCTGATTCTGTAAAAGCAGGAACCGCACAAGAAAAACTAGATGAAGCAATTAAAATTTTTACATCTTCAAATGGAATGAAATTAGAAGATGCCATAAACAATATTGAGGGGCTAGAAAGTTTAGAAATCAATGCAGAGACTGGGGAGTATCACATGATAATAGACGGACAAAGTTTTATGGTTATTAGTCAAGAGACTTTTCCAGAAGAAGGAAAGAATTCAATAAATGAAGTTGAGGTAAAAGATGGACAAGAAAACTAAACGAAAATTTAATATAGTAATTAGTATAGCTATCGTTTTGCTAGCAATAGCAACAATTCCAAAAACATTTCAAGAAGACACATTCTATATGATAAAAGTGGGAGAATACATATGTGAAAATGGAATGCAAGTAATACAAGACAGAATAGAGCCATTCTCATGGCATGACGGCTTAATATATACATATTAAAAATATCGTAGTGCAACCATATATTGATACTAATTCGTATCCAGTATCTGCAGTGAAATGGCTAAAGGACAATGTCAATGTAAAGGAAATGAGACTTTTTAACGACTTTAATTATGGAAGCTATTTGTTGTTTGAGGATATTCCTGTATTCATTGATGGAAGGGCAGATGTTTACGACCCAGTATTTAATGGAAAAGAAGATGATGTGTTTTTAGACTACATGCAAGCAAGCTCATTACAAGTATGGTATGAAGATGTTTTCAAAAAATATGATGTCACACACATAATAACAGTGACAAATTCACAATTAGATATTTATCTGCAAAGAAATATTGATTATAAAAATATGTATAATGATGGAACTTTTTCAATTTATGAGGTTAGATAGAAAATAAGATTATAAAAATATAGTATTAGTTAATAATACTATATTTTTTGCAATTCGTATAAAAAATGGCAAAATTAAAATTTTCTTCTTACAGTCGGAAACTTAAATCGTAACGAACAAGGTTGATTTACCTTGTTATGAGAAATAAAATGTAGTAACATATAGTTGACTATGTTTACAAATTTTGCTATAACTATTATGAAAAAGTTCTAAAAACGGTGATGGATGCTAGGAATAGTTTATGATATTAGTAAAAAATCGAAAGGAGAGATTAGCATGAACGAATACATGAAAATAGCAAAAGAATGTGCTAAACATGGAGTAAGTTATAACGAGGGGGGGCCATTTGGCGCAGTTATAACTGACAAAGACGGAAACATTATTGCAAAAGGAAATAACATGGTACTTGTAAAAAATGACCCAACTGCACATGCAGAGGTAACAGTTATAAGAAAGGTTTGTGAAAAATTAGGAACATATGACCTATCAGGATATATTCTATATACATCATGTGAGCCATGTCCAATGTGCTTATCTGCAATAATTTGGTCAAATATTAAAGAAGTATATTATGCATGTACAAAAGATGATGCCGGAAAGATTGGCTTTAGAGATGATGTGATTTATGAATATTTGGAAGGAAAGAATAGAGATTTAATAAATCTAAAACAAATCGATAGAGAAGAATGCATAAATTTATTCGAAGAATATGAGAAAAATAATAAAACGATCTATTAAAGCATTGGAATTTGACTTAAAATGTGGTATAATAAAGTTGTAATAATTATTATAAGGAAGGTGTAACTTTGAAGAAAAAATCTGAAGAGACTCGGGTGGTTAAGACCATTCCGGTGAAGAGTTCCCATCAGGTAGAGCGAGCAATAAAGCTATTTATTGCTAAGACTCGCAAGAATCGTAACATCAATCTGACGATTGAGGAAAGACCTATATCTGCTGATGGAAAGATGGTAGTTGAATTTCTTGGCGAAACAATTCACCATATTAAGCTACCTTTTTCAAAGAAGAGGTGGGTGCCTGAAAAACTTACTGTAGTCAAGAGCATCAAGGACATTCAGTTCTTACAAGAGATTATCTGTGATACAGAAGATCGCTTGGAAGAGAGATTTGGCAAAAAGTTTGCAGTAAAACTTGTCAGCCTGACAATGCATGAGGCTGATGGGAAATACCTTCTGATCCTACTTGCGACCAAAGTGTGTCGTAAAAAGAAAAAATGAGGGTAGGATTTTACATAGCGTCACATTGTGGCGCTACTTTTATGTAAAAAAATTACAATCTTAACAATAGAATTTAACATTATTCATATATTTTGTATCCGATAACTTTCAAAAATACTAGGCAAATTTAAGACCTCCTTCTCGTGAATATTTATAAAAAATTTCAGCTTGACATTAAGGCAAAATTTATATATGATAAAGGCTGAAAGAAAAATATATTAGGGACTTGCTATAGCGGACAAACTTTAAATTACTTAAGTAACAGCATTAAAGAATTTTAGATAAAAGACGATTTATTCAAGGTTTGACTGATAAATGACAAAAGTAGTGTTATAACCTAAGTGCTTAAAGACAAAAGTGTCGCCAAAAGGCCTGTCCCTAAAGTGACAAGGAGGTAAGTTATGGGTAAAGAAATTAGCACAGAGGAGCAAGAGAAAATAAAGGGCATGATTGATGGACTTATTGAGAAAGCTAAAAAGGCATCTGAGGAGTACTTGAAATTAACTCAAGAGGATGTAGACAGAATAGTAAAGGCTATGTCTATGGCTGGATTAGAGCATCACATGCAGCTTGCTAAAATGGCAGTAGAGGAGACTGGAAGAGGTATTTACGAAGACAAAATAACTAAGAATATGTTTGCTACAGAGTATGTTTATCATAGCATTAAGTATGATAAAACTGTAGGAATTATTTCTGAAAATGAGGAAGAAGGGTATGTAGAAATTGCAGAGCCTATTGGTATTATTGCAGGTGTTACACCAGTTACAAATCCAACTTCTACTACTATGTTTAAGTCTATGATTGCAGCTAAAACAAGAAATGTTATAATTTTTGGATTCCATCCATCTGCACAAAAGTGTAGTGTAGAGGCAGCAAAAATAGTTAGAGATGCTGCAATTGCTGCAGGTGCACCAGAAAATTGTATTTTATGGATAGAAGAGCCATCAGTAACTGCAACAAATATGCTTATGCATCATCCAGATGTTAATTTGATTTTGGCTACAGGAGGAACTGGAATGGTCAAGGCTGCATATTCATGTGGTAAACCAGCATTAGGAGTAGGTCCTGGAAATGTTCCATGTTATATAGATAAAACAGCAAAATTAAAAACTTCAGTAAATGATTTAGTAATGTCAAAATCATTTGATAATGGTATGATTTGTGCATCAGAGCAATCAGTTATTGTTGATAAAGATATAAAAGATGAATTTGAAAGATTGATGAAAGAGGCAGGATGTTATTTCTTATCTGATGATGAGACGCAAAAATTAAGAGACACAATGTTTATTAAAGAAAAGGATGGAGCTTTAAATTCTGCGATAGTAGGTCAAAGTCCATACAAGATAGCATCACAAGCTGGAATAGAAGTTCCAGAAGATACAAAAGTATTAGTATTAAAAGAAAATGGTGTTGGAATTGAGTATCCATTTTCTAAGGAAAAGCTAAGCCCAGTTCTAGCATATTATGTGGTAGAAAATTCAGATGAGGGAATAGATTTAGCAGAAAAGCTAATTGAATTTGGAGGACTTGGTCATTCAGCAGTAATTCATTCAGAGGACAAAGAAACAATACTAAAATTCTCAGAAAAAGTTAAAGTAGGAAGAATAATCGTTAATTCTCCATCAACTCATGGTGCAATTGGTGATATATACAATACAAATATGCCATCACTCACACTTGGATGTGGTACATTTGGTGGAAACTCAACAACAGCAAATGTATCAAGCGTAAACTTAATAAATATAAAAAGAGTTGCAGATAGGAGGGTTAATATGCAATGGTTTAAAGTTCCAGAAAAGATATATTTTGAAGCTGGCTCAATAGGATATTTAGAGAAAATGCCAGAAATAACAAGAGCATTTATAGTAACAGACCCATCAATGGTACAATTAGGGTACATAGACAAAATATTATATCACTTAAGAAAAAGACAGAGTTACGTACATTCTGAGATATTCTCAGATGTAGAATCAGACCCATCATTTGACACAATAAATAGAGGAGTTCAAATGATGAATGAATTCAAGCCTGATGTAATTATCTCAGTAGGTGGAGGAAGCCCAATAGATGCTGCAAAAGGAATGTGGCTATTCTATGAACATCCAGATGCAGATGTAGAAGGATTAAAACTTAAATTTATGGATATTAGAAAACGTACATACAAATTCCCAAAACTAGGAGAAAAAGCAAAATTTGTAGCAATACCAACAACTTCAGGAACAGGCTCAGAAGTTACATCATTTGCAGTTTTAACAGACAAGAAAATAAATAAGAAATATCCATTAGCAGACTATGAGTTAACACCAGATGTTGCAATAGTTGACCCAGACTTAGTAATGAGCTTACCAAAAAGAATTACAGCAGATACAGGAATGGATGTATTGACACATGCAATAGAAGCATATGTATCAAATATGGCATCTGATTATACAGATGGATTAGCTGAAAAAGCAGTAGAACTTGTATTCAAAAATTTAAGAGAAGCATATAACCATGGAGACAACAAAGAAGCAAGGGAACATATGCATAATGCAAGTACTATAGCAGGAATGGCATTCACAAATGCATTCTTGGGAATAAACCACTCTTTGGCACACAAAATAGGAGCAGAATTCCACATGGCACATGGTAGAATAAATGCAATCTTATTACCATATGTTATAAAATACAACAGCAGTAGACCTACAAAATTTGTATCATTCCCAAAATACGAATACTTCATAGCAGACCAAAAATATGCAGACTTAGCTAGAAGAATGCACTTTAAAGCAGATACAAATGAAGAAGGTGTAAATTCATTAATAGAGGAAATAAAGAAATTAAACGAAGACTTAGGAATAGAAAAATGCTTCAAAGACGCAGGAATAGACGAGAATGAATTCATGGCAAAAGTAGATATGCTTGCAGATAGAGCATTTGAAGACCAATGTACAACAGCAAATCCAAGAGTACCGCTAGTAAGCGAACTAAAACAAATTTTGATAGACAGCTATTATGGAAATTAAAAAATTGGGGGAAACCCCAATTTTTTAATTTTCTATTCTAATATGCACATCTCTTAATTGCTCTCTTGTTACTTCTCCTGGTGCTCCCATTAGCAAGTCTTCTGCTTTACTGTTCATAGGGAATGCTATAACATCACGGATTGTATCGCTATTTGTTAGAAGCATTAGCATTCTATCTATTCCAGGCGCTATACCTGCATGTGGTGGAGCTCCAAATTGGAATGCATTGAATAATGCAGAAAATCTTTTTTCTATTTCTTCTTTATCATATCCTGCTATTTTAAATGCTTTTATCATAATCTCTGGGTCATGATTTCTTACAGCTCCAGATGAAAGTTCAATTCCATTACATACTATATCATATTGATAAGCTACAATATCTAGTGGATTTTGCGCATTCAATGCTTCTAATCCACCTTGTGGCATTGAAAATGGATTATGGCAGAATGTTAAGTTGTCATGTTCATCTAATTCATACATTGGAAAGTCAACTATCCAGCAGAATTTGAACATACTTTCATCTATTAAATTCAATCTGTTTGCAAGTTCTGTTCTTATTTGTCCGGCAAGCTCTGTTGCTCTTTTTTCGTTATCTGCTATAAAGAATATTGTGTCTCCTTTTTCCAAATCTGCTAGTTTAAGTAATTCTGGTTTTAATTCAGCTGGAATGAATTTGTCAATAGGTCCTTTGTAAGACATATCTTCTTGTACTTCTAAGTAACCAAGTCCACCCATTCCAATAGACATTGCAAAAGAAAGCATTTTTTCATGGAATCCTTTTGACATATGTCCTTTTACTTTTATAGCTCTAACAGTTCTATCTATAAATGGTTTAAATGTACATTTTTTAAAGAAATCAGATAAATCAATAATTATTAAAGGATTTCTTAAATCTGGTTTGTCAGTTCCATACTTAACCATTGATTCTTTATATGGAATTCTTGGGAATGGATATTCAGCTACTTTTTTATCTGAGAATTGTGTAAATGTGTTATAAATTACTGGCTCGATTGCTGCAAAAACATCCTCTTGAGAAGCATATGCCATTTCCATATCTAACTGATAAAACTCTCCAGGAGCACGGTCTGCTCTTGCATCTTCATCTCTAAAGCATGGTGCTATTTGGAAATATTTATCTATTCCAGATACCATAAGTAGTTGTTTGAATTGTTGAGGAGCTTGTGGTAATGCATAAAACTTACCTGGATGTAATCTACTTGGTACTAAATAATCTCTTGCACCTTCTGGTGATGAACTAGTAAGTACTGGAGTTTGTACCTCTAAAAATCCTTGTTCTATCATTTGACTTCTTAAAAATTGAAGTACTTTAGCTCTTAATATTAAATTTTGTTGTAGTTTAGTAGAACGTAGATCCAAAAATCTATATTTCAATCTTAAATCTTCACGTACATCTTGGTCTTTATTTACTTCAAAAGGAAGCATTTTTGTTCTTTTACCAAGAACATTAACATTTTTTATTACAATTTCAACTTCACCAGTTGCAATATTTGGGTTGTATGTTTCTGGGTCTCTTTTTCTTACAGTTCCTTCTATACATACACTAGACTCAATAGGAATTCTTGAAGAAAAATCAACTATATCTTCCTTTCCAGATGTAACAACTTGTGTTATTCCGTACATATCTCTAATATCTAGAAATACAAGACCCCCCAAGTCTCTAATTGTCTCTACAAAACCACATATCTTTACTTCTTTTCCAACATCATTTAAACTTAATTCTCCACATGTGTGAGTTCTAAAACTTGTCATTATTTTGACCTCCATTTGAGTGAGTTTGTTCATAGCAAAAAAATATTAAATAACCTCTACTGAATTAACTAAAATTGATAGAGGTTAAAATATAATTTTAATCCAGTCTATATTTTACAACAGTATAAGCCGTAAAGTCAAGAGTTATACGGAAAAAGTGACGACTTTGTAAAAAATCTTCCAAATTCTCTTGCGTAAACTTCGAAACTATGCTAAAATAATACTGTTAGAAAATAGCAATGCTATTTTTTCCTTACTTATGACTAGTTCATAGGTTATATATCCAAGAGGAGGTGAACGGTAATGAACAAATACGAAAGTGTTGTCATTATTAATCCTAATGTCGAAGAAACAGCTTTAAAAGCATTAATCGAGAGATTTGAGACATTAATTAATACTGACGGAAAAGTAGAAAAAGTTAATGAATTAGGTAAAAAGAAATTAGCTTATGAAGTTAAGAAAAACAAAGAAGGATACTATGTTGTATATGATTTCGAAGCTAACCCAAATCTAATTGCAGAACTTGAAAGAAATTACAGAATAACAGATGACGTAATTAAATTTATAGTAGTTAAAAAATAGTAATAATTGCTATAACCCAACTAAAAGGGGCCTTTATAAAAGAAAGGTAAAAGGTGAAAAATATGAACAAAGTAATTTTAATGGGTAGACTAACAAGAGACCCAGAAGTAAGATACACACAAACAAATAATACATTAGTTGCTACATTTACTTTAGCAGTTAATAGAAGATTTGTAAGACAAGGAGAAGAAAGACAAGCTGATTTTATAAACGTAGTAGCTTGGGGAAAATTAGGAGAATTCTGTAGTAAATACTATAAAAAAGGTCAACAAGTAGCTATAACAGGAAGAATTCAAACAAGAACTTGGGATGATGACCAAGGACAAAAGCATTATGTTACAGAAGTTGTAGCAGAGGAAGCATATTTTGCAGATAGCAAAAGAGATGGAGAAAGCACTTCATCAAACTTTGATGCAACATTTGGAGCAATGCCAACAGCTGGAGGAGCAAATTCAGATTTTGAAATTTCTTCTGGAGATGATTTACCATTCTAGGTAAGCTATAGCAAAATGACCTTACAAATTATGAAAGGTAAGGAGTGAAATTAAAATGGCTGATAACAAAAAGAATAAAAGAAATAATAGAAACAACAATGCTGATAATGATTACAATCCAAAATTTAGAAAAATGAGAAAGAAAGTATGTCCTTTATGTGCAGATAAGGATTTAGTATTAGATTACAAAAATGCTGACCAAATAAGAAAATTTGTTAATGATAAAGGAAAAATACTTCCAAGAAGAGCAACAGGAGCATGTGCAAAACATCAAAGAGATATAACATTAGCAGTAAAAAGAGCAAGACAAATAGCAGTATTACCATATACAGCTGAATAAAATGAAACCAAAGGGGACACACCTAATAATGTTTTTATGACATTTAAATTAAGGTGTGTCCCTTTTGTTGGAAAAATGAAACAAATGCTCCGTCCCCTTTGTTTCATTTTGCTGTTTAAAATTCACCCAAAAAGCTAATAATATATACAATAATATAAAAGGAGAATTATTGTTGTATGAAGATAGGATTAGCTTTGTCTGGTGGAGGAATTAGAGGAATTGCTCATGCAGGAGTTATAAAGGCATTAGAGGAAAATGATATAAAAATAGATATAATTGGTGGAACGAGTGCTGGTAGTATGGTGGCTAGCTTATATGCTGTTGGGTATAAGCCAGATGAGATATATAATTTGTTTAAATCAAATTACAATAAGATAATTGGAGAAAGTAGGTTTCATATATTTAATGGCATTAGAAATTTGATTGATAAAAAAACTGTGTTAAGAGGATTTAGAAAAGGAGAGAGTATTGAAGAAGTATTTGATATGCTTGCGCAAAATAAGAATATAAATAAAATAAGTAATGTAAAAATGCCTATTGTAATTCCAACTGTTGATATTTTGAGTGAAAGAGAATATGTATTCACTAATCAAATACCAGAAGACAATGCAGAGGGAAAGTATATAACAGATATAAATATTGGAAAAGCTGTAAGAGCTAGTAGTAGTTTCCCAGCAGTTTTTAATTTGTGTACAATGCAAGAACATGTTTTTATGGATGGAGGAGCTTTAGATAATGTGCCAGTTGAAGAAGTGCGAAAACAAGGGGCAGATAAGGTACTAGCAGTTAAATTTGATGGAGACCAACTTGAAAAAGATAGCAATATAATGGATATAGTAATGAAAACAATAGATATAATGGGGAATAAGATAATAGAAAATGAGCTTGAAAAAAGCGACTATGTATTAAATGTTCATACAGACAAAGTTGGATTACTAGAAACAGATAAAATAGAAAAGTGTTTTAAGTGCGGATATGAGGCAGTTCAAAACAATATTGAGGAGATAAAAAAATGCCTAGAATAATGAAATGTGTTACAATTGATAGACTAGTATAAAATTTAAAAAGTACATCGTCTGAAAAAGCTTGCAACATTTGTGAAAAAATGGTATCATATTAATGTAGTAATTTATTACGTCAAATATTACGGAAATAAAGAATAGGAGAGAAAATTGGAAAGAAAAAAACTAGTTATAATATTAATAATCATAATTTGCATAATAGGTATTGTAAGTTTGATTGTGTGGAAAAATCTTAACAAGTCAGAAACTCAAAATGATAATACAACAAAAATAGTAACATCATTTTATCCAATGTATATAATTGCGGAAAATATAACTGATGGAGCAGAAAATGTAGAGCTAGAAAATATGGCAGATGTAAATGTTGGGTGTTTACATGATTACACTCTTACAACAGAAGATATGAAAAAGTTAGAAAATGCAGATATATTTATCATAAATGGACTTGGAATGGAAAGTTTTATAGACAAGGCATTAAGTTCTAATCAAGAAATGCAAATAATTGACTCAAGTACAAATATTCAAAATTTAATATCTGATGAAGATGAGATAAATGCACATCTTTGGACAAGCATTGAAAAATATATTACTCAAGTAGAAAATGTTGCAGAGGGATTAAAGGCAAATAATCCTGAAAATGCAGAAATCTATGAGAAAAATGCTAATCAGTACATAGAAGAATTGAAACAATTAAGAGAAAGATATTTAAGTGAATTAGAAGGATTAAAGGGAAAGAAAGCAATATGCTTAAATGAAGCATTTGAATATATGGGACAAGAATTAGGTCTAGAAATGACAACAGTAGAAACAGACCATGAAGAAAGCACAATGTCAGCAGAAATGTTAAGAAGCATAATAGATGAAGCAAAAGCAGAAAACATTGACATGATAATCATTGATAAGAATGACAATAAAGCGAATGCCGAAACTATTGCAAATGAAACAGGCGCAGCAATATATGAGCTTAATTCAGGTTTGACAGGAAGCATGGATAAGGATTCATATGTTAATGCTATGGAAGAGAACTTAGTTCGTTTTGGGGACAGGTCTCTCAGCGAATAAAAATTCGTTTTAGGGACATATCTAGATGTGTCCCTAAAACGAAAAAAAGTTCGTTCACAGACCTGTCCCTAAAACGAAAAGGAGGAAGAAATGGAGAAAGCATGTGGATTACACTGCACAAAAATCAATAATATTGGAGTTAAAATAGGGAATGAAGTGATTTTAAAAGATGTAAGTATTCACATTCATTGCGGAGAGTTGACAGTAATAATTGGCCGCAATGGGGCTGGAAAGAGTACATTACTTAAAGCTATTTTAGGAGAAATTGAACACACTGGAGACATTACTTTTATGGATAAAAAGGATAATGTGACCAAGAAAATAAAGATTGGGTATGTGCCACAAAGTATAAACGTAGAGAAACACATGCCAACTACAGTTTATGATCTTTTTGCATCTTGCATTACGCATATACCAGTATTCTTGAGAAAAGATAAAAAAATATATGACGAAATTAAAGAGCATTTAAAAATATTTGGTGCTGAGAATCTAATAGACAAAAGCATTGGAGATTTATCAGGAGGAGAATTACAACGTGTATTAATAGCAATAGCGACAAAGCCAACGCCAAATCTACTTATCTTAGATGAGCCAGTATCAGGAATTGATAGAAAAGGTATAAAAGAATTTTACAATATTATAAGCAAGCTAAAGTCTGAATATGATATGTCAATAATACTAGTATCTCATGATTTGGATTTAGCGAAAAAATATGCAGATAAAGTGATTTTACTAGATAAAGAGGTAATAAAAGAAGGAAAACCAGAGGATGTGTTTAGGAGTCTTGAGTTTAAGAATAGGTTTGGAGAGTTGGGTTAGAGTAAAAATAATCACGTTTTGGCGTTGTTAAACTTCGCTGCGAAAATCCTCAACGTGCAAAAAGCACGCCTCCGGTTTTCTTGCTCGTTTGCCTAGCCAAAACAGTAATTCTTTTTACTCTAATAACACTAGTAATTAAGGGAGGAAATGTACTAGAATGGAACTAATAGATAACATACTAGAAATAATACTTCCGTTTGAATTTATGAATTATGAATTCATGAAGAATGCACTACTTGCAATTTTATTAATCACACCAATATTTGCAATACTGGGAACAATGATAGTAAACAATAAAATGGCATTTTTCTCAGATGCATTAGGACATTCAGCGTTGACAGGTATAGCACTTCGGAAGTTTAATAGGAATAAGTAATCTAAATATAGGAATGATAATATTTGCAATAGGATTTGCACTACTTTTAAACTATGTAAAAAACAAGACTACATATGGGGCAGATACTATAATAAGTGTATTCTCATCTATCGCAATAGCATTAGGACTTGCAATATTAGCACAAACAGGTAGCTTTAATCAATATTCAAGTTATCTTGTTGGAGATATATTAAGTATAACAGATTCAGAAATACTATATGTATTTTTAATAGCAATTGTCGTATTAGTATTTTGGTACTTTACATTCAACAAGTTACACTTAACAAGTATTAATACAACACTTGCAAAAAGCAAAGGAATAAAGACAAAGAAGATAGATAATATTTTTGCAGTATTAATCGCAGTTGTAGTAATGATATCTATTAGGTGGATAGGAATATTATTAATAAACTCATTACTAATATTGCCAGCAGCATCAAGTAGAAATATTGCAAAAAATATGCGATGGTATCACTTGTATGCAGTGATATTCTCGTTATTTTCAGGAATAGCAGGACTAATATTATCATATTACTTTAATATACCAACAGGACCAATGATAGTAATTATTTCAGGAGCAATTTATTTTATTACTTTAGATGTGAAAGGAAAAGTAAAGGGAAAGTAAAGATTAGGAGGAATTCGTATGGAAAAAAAGAAAATTTTAACAGGAGATAGACCAACAGGAAGGTTACATATAGGTCATTATTTTGGCTCATTGGTAAATAGAATTGAAATGCAAAATTCAGGAGAATATGACCCACATATTTTAATTGCTGATGTGCAAGCATTAACAGACAATTTTAATAATCCAGAAAAGGTAAGAAAAAATGTGAGAGAGGTTATGTTAGATTATTTATCAGTAGGCATTGATCCGGAAAAGACAACAATTGTCATTCAATCGATGATACCAGAAATAGCAGAGCTTACAGTATTTTATTCTAACCTAGTTACTATAGCCAGACTAGAAAGAAACCCAACTGTAAAGACAGAAATTGCACAAAAGAAAGAGTTATTTGGAGAAAGTGTCACATATGGATTTTTAGGTTATCCAGTAAGCCAGGCAGCTGATATAACTGCATTCCAAGGAAAGTATGTGCCAGTGGGAGAGGATCAACTCCCATTAATAGAACAATGTAGAGAAATTGTAAGAAAGTTTAATAGCATTTATGGAGAAGTTTTGGTTGAGCCAGAAGCGGTATTATCTAAAGCAAAAAGAATAAAAGGGCTTGATGGTAATGAAAAGATGGGTAAATCTTTAGGAAATGCTATATATCTTTCAGATACTCCAGAGGAGATAACAAAAAAAGTTATGAGTGCAGTAACAGACCCTAATAGAATAAGAAAAGATGATAAAGGAAATCCTGATGTATGTATGGTTTCATATTATCACAATTTATTCTCAAGCAAAGAAGAGTGCAAAGCAGTTTGCGAAGAGTGCAAGGCTGGTAAAAGAGGTTGTGTAGCTTGTAAGAAACAACTTGCACAAAATATAATAGACTATTTAGCTCCTATGAGGAAAAAACGAAAATATTATGAAGATAGACCAGAACTAGTTGATAAATTGTTGATAGAAGGTACAGAAAAAGGTAGAAAAGATGCAAAAGAGACAATGAGAAAAGTAAGACATGCTATGAGATTAGATTATTTTGAAGTTTGAAAAATAATTGCATTTTGGCGTTGTTAAACTTCGAATGCGAAAATCCTCGACGTACACCAAGTACGCCTCCGGTTTTCTTTGTTACAAAGATATAAAATGTCTTTGTAACAAAAGAGCTGAAATCGCTAAAGCCTTTGAGTTTCCTCCGTATAGTCGGAAACTCAAATCGGCACGAACAAAGCCAACTACGTTGCTTTGTTACTTTGCCTAGCCAAAATAACAATTCTTTTTCAAACTATAGTTTAAAGTTGGAGGAAACGATGTTTACAGATTACGTAAAAATAATTGCAAAAGCAGGAAATGGTGGAAATGGTGCCATTTCTTTTAGAAGAGAAAAATATGTAGCTGCAGGTGGACCTGATGGTGGAGACGGTGGCAAAGGTGGAGACATATATTTTGAGGTCGACCCTGATAGCAATACTTTAATTGATTTTAGATATAACAAGAAGTTTAAAGCTGAAAATGGGAAGAATGGAGAAGGTGCTCACAAGTATGGTAAGAGCGGAGAGGATCTTTACATTAAAGTGCCAATTGGTACGATTGTAAGAGATGCAGCGACAAACAGAGTTATAGCTGACCTTTCTGAAAAAGGACAAAAGGAGCTAATATTAAAAGGTGGAAGAGGTGGAAAAGGAAATTCACACTTTGCCACATCAACAAGACAAGCTCCACGATTTGCTCAAGATGGAGAAAAAGGAGAAGAAAAAGAATTAATACTAGAACTAAAGTTATTAGCAGATGTGGGATTAATAGGATTTCCTAATGTTGGAAAATCTACATTCCTTTCAATGACAACTTCTGCAACACCTAAAATTGCAGATTATCATTTTACTACATTGGAGCCAAACTTAGGTGTTGTAAAAACAGAATATGGAGATGGCTTTGTAATAGCAGATATTCCAGGAATTATAGAAGGAGCAAGTGAAGGAACAGGACTTGGACTTCAGTTCTTACGTCACATAGAGAGAACAAGATTATTACTTCATGTAATAGATGTATCTGGATCAGAAGGCAGAAATCCAGTACAAGATTTCTATACAATAAATGAAGAATTGAAAAAATATAGTGAAAAATTAAGCAAGAGAAAGCAAATAGTTGTTGCAAATAAAATAGATGCAATGCAAGATGAAAATCTGTACAAGGAATTAGAAAAGGTAGCAAAAGAAAATGATATGGAAATATTCAAAATATCTGCAGCAACAGGTGAAGGTGTATCTGATTTAATAAAACATGTAGCAAGTGTATTAAAAACATTGCCAAAAGAAGATTTGATAGAGATAGAAGACAGAAAAGTATATACATTAGAAGATAAAGATGAATACACAATTACTAAAGAAGATGGAATGTTTGTAATACGTGGAGAAGCGGTAGAAAGAGTAATGAGAAGAGTAAATATTGCAGACAACGAATCTTTATACTATTTCCAAAAAAGTCTTGATGCGTTAGGAGTAAATGAAAAATTAAAGGCAATGGGGATAAAGGAAGGCGATATTGTTAAGATTGATGAGTATGAACTAGAGTGGGAAGAGTAATCTTGAAAAATAATTGCATTTTGGCGTTGTTAAACTTCACGTCGAAAATCCTCAGCGTACACCAAGTACGCCTCCGGTTTTCTCGTTCGTTTGCCTAGCCAAAATAACAATTATTATCCAAGCTTTAACAAAAAAGTTATAAAAATACCAAAAAAATGTTTGACATTCTTTTGTTTGTATGATAATATATTGTAAAATGAAATTTGGAGGTATTGATTTATGAGACCTGTAGGAGAAGAAAAAGAGAAAAGAGATGCTAAAAGAATGGCTAAAAGAAAACCATTAACTGTAAGAGAAAAGCAAATTATGAGATATATTACGCAAGAAATAAACAAAAATGGTTATGCACCATCTGTAAGAGAAATTGGATCAGCTGTAGGACTAAGTTCTACTGCAACAGTTCATACTTATTTAAATAAGTTGGAAAAACTTGGATATATAAAGAAAGAAAGCCAAAAGGGTAGAACTTTAAGAGTGCTAAAGACTGAAGATGATACATACTCAACAAGAAAAAAAGCAGAAAGAACTGACCCTTGGACAGTATTTCATAATAAAAAGGAATTGGTTGATGTGCCTGTAATAGGAAAAGTTACAGCTGGACAACCTATACTTGCAGTAGAAAATGTAACAGATACTTTTCCATTACCTTTGGAAATGGCAGGAAATAGTCAGACATTTATACTTGTGGTTAAAGGAGAGAGTATGATAGAGGCTGGTATTTTGGATGGAGACTATATAATAGTTAGAAGGCAAAATGTAGCAGAAAATGGACAAATGGTTGTTGCATTAATTGAAGATGAAGCTACAGTAAAAACATTTTATAAAGAGAAAGACCATATTAGGCTACAACCAGAAAACAGCACAATGGATCCAATCATAGTACCAGATTGCCAAATTCTAGGTAGAGTAATAGGAGTAATTAGAAAGATATAATTCAAATGAGAAAATAGAATGTAAAAACAAAAGACTTAAAATAAGTGAGTTATGTTATTTGGATTATTTAGGAGGATTACAATGAGCTATGAAGACTTTTGGTTTGTAGAGACTAGAGTACAAACCAACAATTTGAAAAGATATCTTATATACTTCATTATAATCTTTGTTTTTGTGGGTGTAGGTACATATATGACTGTTAAAGCAATGTATCATGATATACAATCATATGAAATAGATGCAAGTAATCCTACTGTCACAGTATCAGAAGCAAAGGCTACTAATGTTAATGGATATGTAAGAGGGGAAGTTAAAAATGAAGGAGAAGAAGATATAACTGATAGATATCTATTGTTTTTACTATGCAATGAAAATAATGAAGTTATTTCGAGGGAATATATCGATATAGGAACAATATCTGTTGGACAAACAAAAACGTATGAACTAAAATTTAAAGTAGATAATGTAGATAGATTTTATGTAACTGTTACTGATACTAAAGAATAATTTTATGAAAAATGTATAAATAAAATACCTTTTTGTATAATATAAATATATAGAGAGGTATTTTATTTATTACGTAATGCATAAGAGTGTTTCATCTTGCTGGCACATAGCAAAGAAAATATAGTAAAATTAGTACAAATTTACAAAAAGTATTTGCTATTTTGCAATAAATGTAATATAATTGTAACATAATTGTAACATAAATGAAATATTTCTGAAATATTTCATAGATTAGAATGCAGAAAGGAAGATAATAGAAATGTTTAAGTGGGGACAAGATATAGGGATAGATTTAGGAACTGCAACAGTTATTGCATATGTAAAAGGAAAAGGAATAGTATTAAGAGAGCCATCTGTGGTTGCTGTTGATAATAATACAGGAGAAGTTCTTGCTGTTGGAAAAGAAGCTAGGAGAATGCTTGGTAGAACACCAGGAAATATTGTAGCAACAAGACCTTTGAGGGATGGAGTTATTTCCAATTATACTGTTACAGAAAAGATGCTAAAGTATTTTATAAACAAAATATGTGGTAAATTTATTTTTTCTCCACGAATAATGATATGTATACCATCACAAGTAACAGAAGTTGAAAAAAAGGCAGTTATAGATGCCGCATCACAAGCAGGAGCTAGAAAAGTGTTCTTAATAGAAGAGCCAATAGCTGCTGCAATTGGTGCTGGAATAGATATCTCAAAACCATGCGGAAATATGGTTGTAGACATAGGCGGTGGAACAACAGATATTGCTGTAATTTCTTTGGGAGGATCTGTTGTAAGCGAATCTCTTAAAGTTGCTGGAGACAAATTTGATGAAGCAATTGTAAAATACATAAAGAGAAAGCATAATATCATGATTGGAGAGCGTACGGCAGAGGATTTAAAAATAAATGTTGGATGTGTATTTCCAAAAATACAAGACACAGAAATGGAGATACGTGGTAGAGACTTGACTACAGGACTTCCAAAAAATATAACAATTCATTCAAGCGAGATGCTTGAAGCTTTAATAGAGCCAGCGATGATGATAGTAGATAGTGTGCATTCAGTGTTAGAAAAAACACCACCAGAGCTTGCAGCAGACATAAGCGACAGGGGAATATACATGACAGGTGGAGGATGCCTAATTGATGGATTAGATAAACTATTGCAATCAAAAACAGGAATAAATGTAATGATAGCACAAGAACCAATTTCTTGTGTGGCTCTAGGAACAGGGAAAGCGTTAGATAATTTAGATACATTAGATAGAAGAAGATAAGCTCGAACAAAGGGGACACTCCTTTTTGTCCAAGTTCTTGGATATTTGGGACACTCCTTCCTACATTCAAGAAAATTTAGAGAAAGGGACACAACTGATAATGTTTTGAATCTTTATTAGATGTGTCTTTTTACTTATCAATAGTCTTTATTAAAATATGGAGAACATCGAATAAATGCCCAATTTTCTTTATTTGAAGTGTTTTAACCTAATTGGTCAAAAACTTATGCAAGTACTTGCATATTTTATAAATAAATTATATAATAAGTATGAGTTTTATGAGAAATGCGATGAAAGTATTAAAAATGAGGAGTGTCCCAAATGTCCAAAAACTTGGACGAAAAGGAGTGTCCCATAAATTCAAGGGTGAAGTATATGAATAAAACAAAAAGAAAGATATTTGAAGCCTCTATGAAACTGTTTGCAGAGAAAGGGTATGATGCAACTAGCATTGAGGAGATAACTGCTACCGTGGGAGTAGCTAAAGGCACTTTATATTATCATTTTTCTAGTAAAGAGGAAATCTTTAATTTTTTAGTTGATGAGGGCATGAAATTACTAAAAAATAGTATTAGTATCAAAACCGATAAAATGAGCAATTCATTGGATAAGTTAAGAGCGGTTGTACTAATTCAAATTAAATTATTGTTTAAATATGAAAACTTTATGACAATCATACTTAGCCAAATATGGGGAAATGATGAAAGAAATAAATTATGTAAGAAATATTTATTTGAATATATACAGATAATTGAAAAAATAGTTAAAGATGGAATAAAAAAAGGAGAAATAGTAGATAAAGACGCAAATGTTATTGCATCAGGAATATTTGGTTTTACATGTTCTAGCTATATATATAAAATGAAGCATGAAAAAGTAAATGTTCAAGATTTATTTAAGCAAATAGATAGTACATTTTTGAAAAATTTACGTGCATGACTGTAAAAAATGGAAGTAAATATAAAATACAATAACATCCAAAGTGAAATAGTACTTATAAAAATACAATTTCCTAACTTTTACAATGTGCGTAAATATAAATAAATTTGAGTAGGGCAAAAAATGCTCGAATGGAGGATAAAATGAGGATATTAAAAGATTTTAAAATACCTGATTTCAAATTTCCAAGATTTAATATGAATGAAGTTTCAGAAATTGATGAGGTAAAGGTTGATCTCGAAAAAATAAAAAAGGCAGAGGAAAATCAAAAGAAAAAAGATAAGAAAAATTATGAAGGAACACATTTTTCAACTGTTAAACAGATATTCATAAATTCGTCAAAAGAGTATGCCGATAGAACTTTCTTGCTAGAAAAGTTTAATCCAAAAGGGGAATGGACAGAAATTACATATAATCAATTCAAAAATGAAGTAATAGGATTTGGAACAGCACTAACAAGAAAATTGGATTTAAAAGATACAAGAATTATCATAATTGGTGAAAATACTCATCATTGGTATGTATCATATATGACAATGCTTTGTGGAGCTGGAATTGCAGTTCCAGTTGATAAAGAATTGCCAGAAAATGAAATAGAAAATGTTATAAAAAGAGCTAAGGCTTCAGCTGTTATATTTTCTACTAAAAAAGCTGATGTAATAAAAAAAGTAGCAGAGAATTTGCCTAATGTAAAATACTTTATACAAATGAATTCTGACCATGAAATTGATGGAAGATTTGTGGGAATGGATTATTTAATAGAAGAAGGAAAAGCACTAGTAAATGGTGGGGATAATAGCTTTATGGGAATAGATGTTAATCCAGATGATTTTAAGGTTTTAATATTCACATCAGGAACAACATCTAACGCAAAGGGAGTTATGCTAAGTTATAGAAATCTTGCAGAAAATGTTAATGCTGCAACTGCATATGTAAAGCTTACTCCAGATGATAGATTGATGTCAATACTTCCATTACATCATACTTATGAATCTTCAATTGGTTTCTTATTGCCATTTGGAATTGGAGCATCTATAAGTGTATGCCAAGGTTTAAAACATATAGTTTCCGATTTGCAAGAAACTAAGCCAACAGCACTTTTGACTGTACCACTTCTTGTTGAAAGTTTATATAGAAAAATCAATGCTAATATTAAAAAAAGCAAAAAAGAAGGATTAGTAAATTCTATGATACATGTTACTAATGCGCTAAAGGTTGTTGGAGTGGATATTAAAAGGAAAGTATTTAACGAGATATATGAAAATCTAGGTGGAAGAATAAGAATTATAGTTTCAGCAGCTGCTCCAATTGATGCTAAAATTGGAAAATGGGTTGAAGACATTGGTATTTTATTCTTGCAAGGATATGGACTTACTGAGACAGCACCTATTGCAGCTTTGACACCTGATTTTGATACAAGAGTTGGATCAGCAGGAAAAGCAGTAGTAGGAGCAGAACTTAGAATAGATAATCCAAATGAAAACGGAGAGGGAGAAGTATTAATCTCAAGCAAAACTTTAATGATTGGCTATTATGAAGATGAAGAAGCTACAAAAGAGGCTATTTTTGAAGAAGATGGCAAGAGATGGTTTCGTTCTGGTGATGTTGGATATATGGACAAAGATGGTTTCTTGTACATTACAGGTAGAAGCAAGAATGTTATAGTAACTCAAAACGGAAAAAATATTTATCCAGAAGAAATTGAATTATTACTCTCAAAGCATACTGAAATAAAGGAATGTATGGTTTATGGTAAGGAAGTAGAAGGTGAAAAAGAACTAGTTATTACTGCTAGAGTAATACCAAACTATGAAGAAATAGAAGAAAAATACGGAAAAGATTTAGATGAAGATGCTGTATACAAAATAATTTGGGATAAAATAAAAGAAGTAAATAAGCAACTTACATCATACAAGGCTATCAAAAAATTAGAAATAAAACATGATGAATTTGTTAAGACAACTACAATGAAAATTAAGAGACATGAAGAAATAAGGAAAAAATAGGAAAGTTATATTTCCGTAAGAAAAAAAGACAAATAATTACAAAAAAACTCTTGACTTAAGTGAAAAGTTGTAATAAAATTATAATGAAATTTGAAAACACAATCCTATAAAGTTGGAAAAGACTTACGGAAATAAGCATTACATAGGATAAAAGGAGGTAAGGTTTACAATGTCTAAATCTGGCATAGTAAACGTGAGAATGGTAATCACGGAAGAGAAGATTTTATCAAATATTGATAAAGTACAAAAACTAATTAATCCAAATAGTAAAAAGCAAATCATTCAATTAGATGATGATGCATATTTTAAAGATTTAATAGAATCAATAAAAACATATTTAATAGAATATCCAAAGAAGAAAAACTTTCCAGCAAGCGTATATAAAGCAGCTTATGGACTAGTTGAATATGCAACAAATCAATTTGAAGAGAATACAAAAAGAATTGAGGAATTGATTAGACAAAGAGAGAAAAATATTTCTTTAGCAGCCAGTTTGAAAGAAGCTTTAGATGCAGTAGAAAACAAAGCAGATGATTGGAAAGAGACAGTAAAAAATATATCAGGAGATTTTTCTGAGGATATAATAGAAACTCTAGGTGTAATAGGAAGAAGCAAATCTTCTACATCTCAGAATTGCCAAGATGCAGTTAAATTAATAAATGCTAGAATTGGTAACTTGGAGACAAACTTACATATAGAAATAGATATGGAAAGAATAGAAGATAGGTCAAAAGCATTAAGCTATATAGGAATTGAAGTAGCAGATGCGTTAAAATTAATACCTACACCAGAAGAGCCAGTTGTAGAAGAAGTTAAAGAAGAACTTGTTCAAGAAGTATCTCAAATAGTGGCACAGCCAACTGTAGAGCAAACTGCAGAAAATCAAGAATATATGGAACAAACAAGAGTAGAGGTAAAACCTTCATTATGGCAACGTATTAAAAATAGCAAAGTAGTAAAAGCTATTAAATATATAATGAAGATTAAAGTTGTTGTACAAGTTCCAAATGCTTTACCAGAGGGTAGAGGAGAAGAATAAATTATATCAGATATGAGGGTAGAAAATATTAAAAATGCTACCTCATATTTTGTTTATAAACTAAAAGTCTGATAATTATTATAAAATAGTTATCAGACTTTTAAAACCTTGAGCTATTTAAGTATTTATAAAAATAAATTTTCATATTTTTGCTTCGTATTTGAATTAGTCATGTTCAACAAATAATAATCTTATAGCCCATAATCCAGAGATACCAACTAGTATATAGATAATTCTACTAATTATAGACATAGCACCAAATATAGTATCAACTAAATTAAAGTTAAATATACCAATAAGTCCCCAGTTGATAGCACCTATAATAACTAATGCTAATGCTATTTTATCGATAATTTTCATGTAAAATCATTCCTTTCATTATTGCTATCAATACTAGTCTACTCAAAAAAGCAAAAACTATACGAAGAATTTAAAAAATTTAACTAATTTACAAAAATTGGAATATAAATTTTTTAGCAAAAAGTATTGACAAATGCCTAAAAATAGTTTATACTTTAAATTGCGTTTGAGATGCGCCCTTAGCTCAGTTGGTCAGAGCAACCGGCTCATAACC
>CAKNQJ010000002.1 GCA_930990645.1 uncultured Clostridium sp.
AAGGGACTGAAAATCCCTGTGTCACTGGTTCGATTCCCGTTCGAGGCACCAAAAAACGTAATCGTAGCATCATTCATATGCTTACAATAAAAAAATCGACCTGTTATAGTCGATTTTTTTTATTGTAGAAAATATTTTCAATAACTTAAAAAATAACTGAAATCTAAATTGCCTTTGAGATTTCCTTCCTTTTTTGAAAGCTTAAATCGACAAGAACAAAGAGCGACTTTTGTAGCTTTGTTCAACTTTGAAATATAAAAATTAAAGAATAGAATTTGGGAAATATAGAAACAGTGAACTTATGCAAGTAAACTTTACATAAATTGACTTCGGGTTTAATATTTGCTATAATATATATAGGTTATTTTTTAGTTTTTGATGTGAATACATTATTAACTACTCCCACATCTGAGGTGGAACTAAGTGACGTGGCGCAATTTAAGGTGCACGCTCATTCCTCATTTGTGTTTACATATATATATTCTATGGCTTCATTAAGAAGGAGGAAATTGAACATGAAAAAAGTACGGATTATCGTTGCACTTGTTTTGATGGTAGTTTTGGCTATCACTACAGCAGCAGCAACTTCTACCAACTTTACCGGCGATGGCGCGGTATATGTTGATAGCGAACGCGTCAACGTTGATGCAAAAGTTGATGCTGACGGAGAGGTGTATGTTGAGAGCAAGGAAGCTCTTTATACAATCCTGCCAGAACTAGAGGATGGCAACTTCCGAATTAATACGGAAGATTGGTATCGCGTGTCAACATATGTACTGTACCTTGATGGGTACAGCTATACGTTCCGGAATAATGCTATTTATATTTATTCCGGGGATATTGATATCGGAGACTTGATCGACGATGGCAACAGCAATGAAGATTCTCAGAAAGCAAATGTATTCGCAAACGATTTGCGGATAGCAACGCAAAAAGTTACCCTGGAGAACGGTGTTGCATATGCTTCTGAAAAAGATGTCAGACTGATATTTACAGAGGCACAGGGAGCCTTCATTGAAGGTCAGACCAGCTTACAGAGGTTGGCAAACCATTATGGGTATGTTTTGAAAACTTCAGGTAATGATGTATACTTGAACAACAATGGCAATGCACCTGTAAAGGTGTTTGTCAATGGGGAAGAAACATATTTACCCGATCAACAAGCATTCATCCAGAGGGACCGGACAATGGTTCCTGTACGTTTCATCACTGAAGAAGTAGGGGCACAGGTACTTTGGAATCAAGCAACTCGAACGGTGACAATATCGAAAAACGGAACGACAATCAACATGGCTGTTGGACAAAAGGAATTTATGGTAAATGGTGTACAATACACCTCTGACATAGCTCCAATGATAAGCAATGGCAGAACAATGGTTCCTGTACGGTTTGTGACTGAAAATCTTGGATTTGCGGTACAATACGAAACTGGATATTTACCAGTAGTGAGACTGACATCTCGCTAAGTCATAGTATCAGACTTAGTTCCATCTGATACCAGGATCCCCCTAACTTTCGAGTTAGGGGGATTAAAATGATTAGAAATCAAATAAATAAGTAAGCTAGTAATTGCTTCTACATTTTTTCCGACAGGATTAAAAAGATTAGAAAGTAAATAAATATTGTATTTCTTTTCCATTTAAATAATTTAGAATTCCAGCATCAGTTTTAAAATTAAATTTTAGCATATAACTACATAACTGCTGAGTTTTACAACCAAACATTTTGTTTACTTCATTAATACCATATTTTCCATCACCTATTATAGGAAATCCTAAATGAGCAAGGTGAGCCCTAATCTGATGAGTTTTGCCAGTATGTAGCTGTACATCTAAAATACTATAATTTTCTTTCACGTTTTTTTCAAGTAGAGTAAAAGAAGTTTCGATTTTCACATATCCCTTTTTAGGAATATCGGAAATATACACCATAGATTTTTTATTGTCTTTAAATAAATAGGCAGTAAGTTTTATTTCTTCTGAAATAGTTTTGGGTAGTCGAAGGGCAATTCTATCTGATATTTTGTGTTTTGCCCTAGAAAATTTTGTGTTCGCATTTGGGTTTAAATTATTATAAGAGCTATTTGCAGTGCTTCTTAATCGGGTAAAATTAGGGATACCATAAACTCTAGCTAAATAGTGTTTCTCAATTTCATGTTTCTTAAATTTATCTAATAATATGTCTAGAGCTACTTTATTTTTTGCAAATAGAACTAAACCAGTAGTATTTCTGTCTAGTCTATGGCATGGCTTAATATAGCCGTATTCTTTTTCCAACAAAGTAGTAAGAGAATTATTGCCAACAACTTCAATATCTGCAGGCTTGTTTACAACCAAAATATTTTCGTCTTCATATACTTTTGGAATATTAATGTTTTTATACAATAAATCATCAACAAGATAAATGGTAATCTCATCATCTGCATGCACAATAGCATCTGCATTAATTCTTACATTATTAATACGGATATCTTTCTTTCGAAAAGCTTTATATAAAGTATTTTTAGTGAGACCATTAAAATAAAAATATAGTACATCACTTATTTTTTTATTATCAAATTTGTTATCTACAATTATTTTTTGCATTTAAAATAAAATTCCTTCTTTTTATATATTTTCATAATGTGTCCACAAACTAACTATTTTTATAATCTGTTCATTTTCATATACTTGATAAACTAATCTATGTTTAATATTAATTCTTCTAGAAAATAAACTTTGCAAATCTCCTACTAATTTCTCATAAGGAGGAGGATTTTGATATGGATTATTTTTTATGATATCAATTAATGTGAGAGCTTTTTTATCTAAATTAGTAGATTTAAGTTTAGGAATATCTTTTAAAACTTGTTTAGTATATACAATTCTATACAATTACCATTTCACCTCGTCTTCAGCAATACAATCTTCTAAAGGAGTTTCTTTACCTTTAATCAATTTATCTTTCATACCAGGAACATTTAACAAATTAACAGTTTCCATAAGACCATTATAATCCTCTTCTGATAGTACGATTGCATTACCATTTTTCGTAGAAATGTTAATTGTTTCATTATATTTTATAGTTTTTTCCAATAATTCATAAATATCTTTTCTAAAATTAGTAATATTAATATTTGTCACTATTATCACCTCTATACAGTATTATAACATACGCTTTAACGTACGTCAATGAAATTCTTAAAATTAGTTGTTAATCATTAAATATTATGATAGAATTCACGTATGAGAGGAGGATTTTTAAATTGGAAATAATAGTAGGAAAAACTTCTGGATTTTGTTATGGAGTAAATAATGCTGTAACAAAGGCAGAGGAATTTGTGAAAAATAACAAGGATAAAAAGGTATATTGCTTGGGTGAACTTGTGCATAATAAGCAGGTAACAAGTAAGCTAGAAAACGAGGGACTTGCTTTTATAAATAATTTATCTGAGCTAAGCAAAGCAGATGATGCATCCGAAACAGAAAAAAATGCAAATATGTTAAAAAGTAATAGAGAAAATAATGCTGCAGTAATCATACGTGCACACGGCGAGCCAAAATCAACATATGAGAAACTTAAACAAAATAATCTAGAAATCTTAGATTTAACTTGCCCAAATGTACTTGCAATCCATAAATTAGTGGAGGAGCATATATTAAAAGGATATTATGTTTTTTTAATAGGACAAAAAGACCATCCAGAAATAATTGGTACGTATGGCTTTTGTGATGGAAAATGTACAGTTATAGAGAATGAAGATGATATAGACTTAGCATTTAATGAGCTAATTCAAAAAAATATGAATAAAATATTTGTTGTATCACAAACTACATTTAGTTTGGAAAAATTTGAAAAGTATGTACAAAAAATAGAGGATAAAATTAATAACTTTAATGAGCAAGTAATAAAACAAGATAGGAAATTTGAAGAACAAGACACAAATATAAGTATTTCTTTATATAAATTAGACGACGATAAAGCAGGTCAGTCCAAAAAAGAACAAAATATAAGTAAGATAGAATTAGAAGTAAGAAACACGATTTGCAATGCAACAAGGATTAGGCAAGAAGAAACAGAAAAAATTTCTAAACAAGTTGATTGTATGATAATAATTGGAGGAAAAAATAGTTCAAATACAAGAAAGTTGTATGATATTGCAAAGAAGAATTGTGAAAGTACAGTTATAATTGAAACATATAAAGAGTTCGAAGAGGAAAGTTTGAACGTAACGAATAATATACAGGAAAATAATAATGGCAAAGATGTTAATAAAAAATTCTTAGAAAAGATTAAAACTTCAAATAAAATAGGCATCATGGCAGGTGCTTCAACACCAAGAGAAAGTATTGAAGAGGTAATTGATTTTCTAAAACTTGAATATTAGGTACAAATTCATAGTTGCAATTTACAGTTCACACAAAATTCACAAAAGTTCGGATACAAACTAATTGACAACACATAAAAAAAGAATTATAATATATATCTGTTATTTATTAAGTTTAGTGCCATTGGGTACAGACCCCATTGGCACCAGAAAAAAGGGAATAGAGCAAAGTGTGCAATTGGGGTCTGTACCAAATTGCACAGGAGGTGTGTCCCAAAGTGTCAAAAAAAATTGACAAAAAGGAGTGTCCCTTTTGTCAAAGAGAAAAAGGAGGAGTTATGCTAAAAGTATTAAAAAATCTTAAAAATTCATGGGCAGCTGTATTAGTTATAGTTATTCTATTATGCGTGCAAGCTGCTGCAGACTTAGCTTTACCTGATTATACATCTAAGATTGTTAATGTTGGTATACAGTATGGTGGTATTGAAGAGAAAATACCAGAAGTTATATCTAGCAGTACAATGCAAGATTTACTTGTGCTTACTGAGGAGGATAGTGAGATTTTAGATGGTTATGATTTGGTAAGAAATGAGGCTACAGATAGCCAAGAAAAAACTATTGAGAAATATCTTGGAGATGATTTTGATATTTCTAACAATAGTGTTTATGTTCTTAAAGATTTAAGTGAAGAGGAGTTAAACGAATTAACTAACGTTATAACAAATCCACTTATTGAGTATTCTTCTATTACAAGTGAAGAAACTGCAAATCAAATAAAAGAGAGCATTATGCAAACAATGAGCGAGGAGAATAAAGCCGCTCTTTCAAACTTAGATATTATGAGCATTTTAGAGTTAATGCCAGCATCTCAAAGGGATACAGTTTTAGAAGAGTTTACTAACTATATATCTCAAATGTCAGATTCAATTAAAGAACAAGCTGCAATTAGTGCTGTTAAGCAAGTTTATACTGATGCAGGTGTAGATACAGATAAGTTACAAAATGATTATATCTTAATGTCGGGGCTCCAAATGCTTGGTGTAGCGTTAGTAAGTATGATATCAGCAGTTACGATTATGCTATTATCATCTAGGGTTGCAGCTAGACTTGGAAAGACATTAAGGGATAAAGTGTTTAAAAAAGTTCTAAGCTTTTCAACAGCTGAGCTTAGAGAGTTTTCAACAGCCTCTCTTATAACACGTAGCACAAATGATATTCAACAAATTCAACAATTAATTGCAATTCTATTTAGAGTTGTAGTGTATGCGCCAATTATTGGTATAGGTGGATTTGTAAAAGTGCTAACATCAAGTGACTATTCTATGGCATGGATTATTGGTGTGGCAATAGTTGCAATACTATTTATAGTAGGAACATTGTTCGCAGTTGCAATGCCTAAATTTAGAAAATTGCAAGATTTAATTGATAAATTAAACCAAGTTTCAAGAGAAATCCTAACAGGACTTCCAGTTATAAGAGCTTTCAATAAAGAAAAGAAAGAAGAAGCAAGATTTGATGACTCTAACAAAGACTTAATGAAGACAAATGTATTTGTAAACAGATCAATGTCAATGATGATGCCACTTCTAATGTTTGTTATGAGCTCTATAACAGTGCTTATAGTATGGGTAGGAGCACATAATGTAGACGCTGGAACATTACAAGTTGGAGATATGATGGCATTTATTCAATATACAATGCAAATTGTAATGGCATTCTTAATGATATCTATGATATCAATTATGCTTCCAAGAGCAGCTGTGTCTGCAAGACGTATTAATGAAGTTGTAGACACAGAGCCAAGTATAAAGGATAAAGAAGAAACAAAGAAATTTAATCCTGACAAAAAAGGATTAGTTGAGTTTAAAAATGTTTCATTTAGATATCCAGATGCAGATACAGAAATACTAGAAGATATTAACTTTACTGCAGAGCCAGGAAAGACTACAGCTTTAATAGGTAGCACAGGTAGCGGTAAATCTACTGTGGTAAATTTGATACCAAGATTTTATGATGTAACAGAGGGAGAACTTTTAGTAGATGGTGTAAATGTAAAAGATGTTGCACAAAAAGATTTAAGAGACATCATAGGATTTGTACCTCAAAAAGGAATATTATTCTCTGGAACTATTGAATCAAACATTAAATATGCAGATGAGAATATTTCTGATGAGCAAATGAAGAAAGCAGCAGAAATTGCACAAGCTACAGAGTTTATTGAGGGTAAACCAGCAAAATACCAAGACCCAATTGCACAAGGTGGAGGAAATGTATCTGGTGGACAAAAACAACGTTTATCAATAGCAAGAGCTATTGCAAAAGACCCAGAAATATTTATATTTGATGACAGTTTTTCTGCATTGGATTTCAAAACAGATAGTAAGTTACGTGAAGCTTTGGCAGAAAAAACAGAAAACAAAACAGTTATTATTGTTGCTCAAAGAATTAGCACAATATTAAACGCAGATAAGATAATTGTATTAGAAGAAGGAAAGATAGTGGGTCAAGGTACACACGAAGAATTAATGGAAAATAATGAAACATATAAACAAATTGCATTATCACAATTATCTGAAGAAGAATTAAATGGGAAAGGAGGAAAATAGATGCCAGGACCAATGGGAGGACCTATGAGAAGAGGTCAAACTACAGAAAAGCCAAAAGATTTTAAAAAGACTACAAAAAAGCTAATAAATTCGTATTTAGCAAAATATAAAATCCCACTAATCATAGTTTTGATATTCGCTGTGGGAAGTACAATATTTACAATAGTTGGACCAAAGATACTAGGAAATGCTACTACAGAAATATTTAATGGAATAATGAGTAAATTATCTGGTGGAAGCGGAATAGATTTTGGCAAAATAGCGCAAATTGCAATTACACTTTTAGGACTTTATTTACTAAGTGCAGTATTTTCCTTCGTTCAGGGATTTACAATGACAGGAATAGCACAAAAAATAACATATAAGATGCGTAATGATATAGCTGCAAAAATAAATAAACTTCCGATGAACTATTTTGATAAAAGAACAAATGGAGAAGTTCTATCAATTATTACAAATGATATTGATACCCTAAGTATGAACTTAAACCAAAGTATAACTCAAATTATAACATCTGTTTGTACAATTATAGGAATACTTATTATGATGTTCTCTATAAGTTGGCAAATGACACTAATTTCATTAGTAATATTACCAGTTGCAGCAATCATAGTAAGAATAATTGTAGGAAGGTCACAAAAATATTTCAATAGACAACAAGAATATTTAGGACATGTAAATGGTCAAGTTGAAGAAATATATGGTGGACTTACAGTTGTAAAAGCATTTAATGCAGAAGGAAAAGTTACAAATACATTTGACAAAGCAAATGATGAACTATATAAATCAGCATGGAAATCACAATTCTTATCTGGTTTAATGCATCCAGTAATGAACTTTATATCTAATATAGGATATGTCGGAGTTGCTGTAGCAGGTGGATATTTAGCAATAAATGGAACAATTACTGTTGGTAACATACAAAGTTTTATACAATACAACAAACAATTCACACAACCAATTAACCAAATTGCGCAAATTTCATCTATGTTACAATCAATGGTAGCAGCAGCAGAAAGAGTATTTGAATTCCTAGAAGAGCCAGAAGAAGTAGATACAGCAAAAGGAAATATAGATACAAGTAAATTACAAGGAAATGTAGAATTTGACCATGTTAAATTTGGATACAATCCTGATAAGATAATCATAAAAGACTTTAGTGCAAAAGTTAAAGAAGGACAAAAAATTGCAATTGTTGGACCAACAGGAGCTGGAAAAACAACAATGGTAAAACTACTTATGAGATTTTATGATGTTACAGATGGGGCAATATTAGTAGACGGACACAATGTAAAAGACTTCGAAAGAGGAAAACTTCGTAAGATGTTTGGAATGGTACTTCAAGACACATGGCTATTTGGAGGAACTGTAAAGGACAATATCAAATACAGTAAAGAAGATGCAACAGATGACGAAGTAATCCAAGCTGCAAAAGCTGCACATGTACATCATTATATAAAAACATTGCCAAATGGATATAACTCAATGATAAATGAAGAATCTTCAAACATATCTGCAGGACAAAAACAATTGCTTACAATTGCAAGAGTAATCTTAGCAGATCCAAAGATACTAATACTAGATGAAGCAACAAGCTCAATAGACACAAGAACAGAGATACAAATACAAGCAGCGATGGACAATCTAATGAAAGGAAGAACAAGCTTTGTAATAGCGCATAGATTATCAACAATAAAGAATTCTGATTTGATTTTAGTTATGAATCAAGGAGATATAGTAGAGCAAGGAACACATGAAGAACTTCTTGCAAAAGGAGAAGGCGGATTTTATTACGAATTGTATAATTCACAATTCGATGAAGAAGAAGAGTAGATTTAAAAAATTATGTATACTAAAAAAGCAATTGGGGATAGACCCCAATTGCTTTTTTAGGCTTCTCCTGGTAAGAAGTAGTCAACAACACCATAAACTAAAGCTCCTACTATTGCAGCCATCCAAGAAATTGTATATCCTGCAACGAAATATTGTGTAACATATAAAACTACTGCAGCTAATACAAATCCTACGAAACCTTTACCAAAGGCACTTGCATGTAAACCAGTGAATTTAGTAATTAAAAAATCTATAACAGTTAGAACTATTGCAGCAGCAGCTAAAGTCCAAATATTGTTGATTTGAAATCCTGGTGTGAAAAATGCTGTAATTGCAAGAACTATTGCAGCTGTGATAAGCCTTCCAACAACTTGCCATACTGTAGAAGTATTACTTCTAGATTGAACTTGATTTTCTTCCATAAAAACCTCCATTCGAGCAATTTATGCTCTAACAAAATTTTAATTAAAAACCTCTATATTGCGAGAATGAAAGAGGTTTTTATTAGCCATCTCAAAATTCTTTAGAATTTTGAGGGCGAAAGCGATTGTAGCATTAGTGTGAAAACTTGTTTTTCACACTAACCTCCTAAAATCTATTTAAACAGATAAAATGTAAAAATCAAATGCTAGTTTATATTGATAAATATCAAAGATTATTTTGAGGAGCAAGGTTTGTTACCTTGGTTTATTTGTATATAATATATACACACATTAAAACAAAAGAATAAAGAAAAACTTAATAAAAATAAGGAAAAGTAAAAAAATAAATCTCTTTTTAAAATATGCAAAATATAGTCTACTTAAAAAATATTAAATTAAAAAATAATCTTTGATATTTATATTCTTATTATTCTCAGAAAAAAATTTTTTATACAAAAAATATGAATAATAATTAAAATTTTGTAAAAGATAAGTGTAAGGGAATATTATTATAGAGAATTAAAGAAGATTATATATTTTTTATTTTTATTTCCGTCCCCCAACTGCATAACAGTCTGTATAAAAAATTACAAGGTCTTGAGCATTCTTTCTACCATGAATAAAAAACAAGTTTTTTATTCATGAGTAATTTTTCCACAGACTGTAACTTGTCGGTCCCCACCTTAAGACTTCAATAAAAAGAAAAAATATATAATCTTCTTTATAATCTACTAATTAGAGAAAGGAGATAACAATGCTAATTACTTTTATTAGGTCAATTTTGCTATACATAATTGTACTAGTTGTTATGAGACTAATGGGAAAGCGTGAAATTGGGCAACTTCAACCGTTTGAACTTGCAATTTCGATAATGATTGCAGATTTGGCTTCAACTCCAATGGCAGATGCGGGAATACCCATTTCAAATGGAATAATACCAATTTTAGCATTACTAGTAATGCATCTTACAATATCTATATTAAATATAAAGAGTATAAAAGCAAGACAGATACTTTGTGGAAAACCTTCTATACTAATATATAGGGGAAGGATTGATGAAAAAATGCTAAAAAAAGAACGATTTACTGTAAATGAATTAGAAGAAAGATTAAGAGGAAATAATGTTGTAAATATAGGAGATGTAGAATATGCAATTTTGGAAACAAGTGGACAAGTAACAGTAATACAAAAGCCTGAGAAGAAAAATGTTACAGCAGAGGATTTGGGCTTAAAGCCAGAATATGAAGGGCTAGCATATGACTTAGTATTAGATGGAAAAGTAATGTATGAGAACTTAAAAATATTAAAGAAAGATTATGATTGGCTAAAAAAGGAAGTCAACAAATTTGGAATAAAACCCGAACAGGCTTTGATTGTGACTATTGATGGGAAAGGAAATATGTTTTGCCAAGAAAAAATGGGGAAGGGTTGAAAAATAATTGGATTTTGGCGTTGTTAAACTTCGCTGCGAAAATCCTTTGGCGTCACAAAAGTACGCCTCCGGTTTTCTTGCTTGTTTTGCCTAGCCAAAATACCAATTCTTTTCCAACCAATAAATATATAAAGAAAGAGGAATTTTAAAATGAAAAAAGAACTAATTATTTGCATATTAATAATCGCGTTAATAATAATTACTAATGTAGTGACGCAAAACTATACAAAGGAATGTGTAGCTCTAATGAATCAAAAGTTAGATATATTAAAGGAGGAAAGCTTGAATGAAAATATAAACGATGAAAATAAAAAGAATATTTCAGATACTATAAAGGATATTGAAGATAATTGGAATAGTTTTCAAGAAAAACTGGCGTATTATATAGAGCATGATGAATTAGAAAAGGTAGAAACACAAATATGGGAAATGAAAGGATTTTGTGAGATAGGCAAATATGATGAGGTTGTGCCAGAACTAGACAAATGTGTATTTATACTTGAACATATACAGGATAAAACGAAGTTGAATGTGAAAAATATTTTTTAAAAATATAATGACTAAAATTCTCAAAAACTATTGAAATGACTAAAAATATATGATACAATATTTAATGTTACGAAAAGAGAAGAAATAGGAAGGAATTGAGAAAAATGATAGAAGTAATAAGAAATATAGTTTTAGTTATATATGTTTTAGTTTGTATAGTTTTAATAGTACTAGCTACAATACAAGCAAGAGATAACAATGGTGCATCACAAACAGTTACAGGTGCAGCAGCAAATAATTTTTATGAAAATAATAAAGGTAGAACAAAAGAAGGAAAACTTAAAAGATATACTGTTATATCAGGAGTTTTATTTGTTATACTTGCAGTAGCACTTTCAATATTATTTGTAATGTAATTATTTAATTGATACAAAAAAGAACATATGTAGCTTAAGTTATATATGTTCTTTTTTTTAAAATACATAAAAAATTAAATAAACGAAATAATAAATGAAAAGATGTTAAGAAAGAAGGTTTGGATTTGGCTAAAAAGATTAATAAAAAGCAATTTGACAAAATTAACAAAATGATGCAGAGAAAAAAGAAAAATGCAGAGAAAAGGTCAAAAGATATTAAAAGAAAAAGTAAAAGAATAGATAATATCATGCTAGGCATACCGGAGGGAGTAGAGTTTACTGAGGCTAGTAAAAGGGCTTTAGAAAGAATAACTAAAAAAGCAAATAAAGACAATGGCAAAAACAACAAAAATAGAGATAGTGATGTAAACAAAACTAGTAATAAATCAAATGATTTAAGAAAGCATAAAGAACTACCAAAAGTCAAAGAAGATAGCAAAATATTTGAACTAGAAAGAAATACTATAGTAGGAACATACCAAAAAAGCAGAAATTTTGGTTTTGTTGTGCCTGATGATAAAAAGCTTGGAACAGATATATTCATATCAAAGAAAGATAACATGGGAGCGAAGACTAATCAAAAAGTTGTTGTAGAGATTACGAAACTTCCTAGCAAAGATAAAAGTGCGGAGGGAAAGATTATAGAGATTATTGGACACATTGACCAGGCTGGTGTTGACATGCTAAGTTTGGTTAAAGAGTATGATTTGCCATATGAATTTCCTGAGGCTGTACTTAAAGAGGCTAGAAGTATAGGGCAGACTGTAAACTATCCAAGTAAACATGAGCAAGTTACTAGAGAAAATAAAACAGAGTCAGAAAGCATGCAGCTAGGTGAAGGTATTAAAGAAAACACTGAAAATTATAGGAGAGATTTACGTGCAGAAGAGATTTTTACGATTGATGGAGAGGATGCGAAGGACTTAGATGATGCTGTAAATGTGCAGAAATTGGATAATGGAAATTACATTTTAGGAGTGCACATTGCAGATGTTAGCCATTATGTGAAAGAAGGCTCATTCTTGGACAAAGAGGCCATTTTAAGGGGCACAAGTGTGTACATGCTAGATAGGGTTATACCAATGCTTCCTGTGGAGCTTTCGAATGGTATATGTAGTTTAAATGCAGGAAAAGATAGATTTGCAATCTCTTGTATTATGGAGATAAATCCAAAAGGGCAAGTTGTTTCTTCTGATATTTTTAAAAGTGTTATAAATGTGACAGAAAGAATGTCGTATACAGATGTTCAAAAAATATTGAATAACTCAGATAATAAAGTTACAAAAAAGTATGAGAAATATATAAATCATTTTAAGAGAATGGAAGAATTAGCACATATTTTAAAAGACAGAAGAAGTAAAGATGGCAGCTTAAATCTAGATATTCCTGAGACTAAAGTAGTACTAAATGAAGATGGCATTGCTGTTGATATAAAGAAGTATGAGCTATATTTTACAAATGAAATAATTGAGCAATTTATGCTTACAGCAAATGAGACTGTGGCAGAAAAGTTTTTCTGGCTTGAGGCACCTTTTATATACAGAGTTCACGAAGCTCCAGATATGGAAAAGGTTACTGAGTTAAATAAGTTTTTATTCAACTTGGGTTACAGAGTAAAATGTGGCAAAGAAGAAGTTCATCCAACAGCATTTGCAGATGTATTAAATAAGATAAAAGGAAAGCCAGAGGAAATGGTTATCTCAAATCTTGTCTTAAGAACACTTAAAGTTGCAAGATATGAGAGTGAAAATAAAGGACATTTTGGAATAGCAAGTAAGTATTATTGTCATTTTACTTCGCCAATTAGAAGATATCCGGATTTATTTATTCACAGGATTATATCGTTATACTTAAAGCAAGGTTATAACTTATCAGATGAGCAAATAGAAAAATATAGCATGCAAGCGACGAAATATGCAGAAACTTCATCTGAAAGAGAAAAGATAGCACAAAAAGTTGAACGTGAAAGTGTAGATATAAAAATGGCAGAATACATGGAGGACCACATCGGAGAAGAGTACGATGGAATTATATCAAGTATTACTTCATTTGGTGTATTTGCCCAACTAGAAAATACAGTAGAAGGATTGATAAGATTTGACAAATTAGGAGATGAATACTTTGTATATGATGAAAACATGAAAACACTACTAGGAGAAAAGACAAAAACTATGTACCACATTGGAGATAAGATTCATGTACGAGTAATAAGAGCCGATAAGCAAACAAGGCAAATCGACTTTGAGAGAGTTTAAAGTTATAATTCAGAGATGATTAATACCGAGAAGAAGTATATATTTTTTTCTAAACAATAATATTAGGCACAATCAAACAAAACACAGCTATAATAAACAACAATATGCCAACTGGCTTATTGTTGTTTTTGTATTCTAAATAACCAGTTATAACTGTTTCTAAAAAACTATAAATCGATGCAATTAGAACTACAATTGCCATTTTTATTCCTCCTTTACGCTTGGGGACACTTCTTTTTGTCAAATCTTTTTTACACTTGGGGACACTCCTCTGCAGACCTGTCCTTATTTTTCCATAAATGAGAATTTGGAACCTGTCCCAATTTTCCGCTTTAGTGGAATTTGAGACCTGTCCCTAAATTCCGCCTGTGCTAACTAATGAATAGCTTGAACGCAAATTAAATTCAACATTTACTTCGAAAAATGCGTCTTTATAATGACTTAGCCAATCATATTCTTCCCATTGAGATGTGGTAGAAAAGTATTTTGATGCATATAGTCCAAAACTGTCTATATCAGCATGGAGATTTTTGGAAGTTTTATATAGATAATTTGATATATTTGTTTTTAAAAAATCACTAGCTACTTGTTCTATCTTGGATGTCACTTCATCATCATTTAAGTCAATATTTCCATTCATTGACTGCATTTTGGCATTTATCTTGATTTTCGAAGTTATATAGGGTGTGCTGTTTACAAGGTATACAGAACTTTGAGTGTTTTTATCCAGCTCAATGTTCAAATCTATATAATCGAGTTCTTCAATCGGGCTTGGAATTCTTATCTGAGCATTTTTTAATTTGTTAGATATTATTAAATGACAAATTGATTCGAATCCATTCAATTCTCCTACGAGTTTATCTTCGTTAAATACAGCAAGTCCCATTGTTTCAACTCCTGGTTCCCCTGAGATTGGTGTTTGACCAGCCGTATAGTATGATGAAGAAGATGTACCAGAACCTTGGGATGCACCTGTATTTATAGAACCAAGTACGGCCACTGGGGATGAATAAGAGTCTGTGAGTGATGCAAAAAATTCATTAATGACAGTACTTTCTGTGTAACCTGTGTATTCACTAGATGTTGGAGCAATTTCGTAATATCTTGCTGAGACTTTATCAAGGGCGGGTGCAGAGTATTCTAAAAAAGACTTTGCATCACATTTACTAATTATAATGTTGGAATCATTACGAAAGTGTATGTCATTTGTAAGTGTATACAAATATTCGCTTATTCCTTTTGCAGCAAGTTCTTCTGAAATTACTAAAACTTTGCAATGAGATAGATTCACTTCTTTACCCAGGTAACTGTTAAATAAGTTAATACCTGTATTTATTGAAGGACTTTCAATTGAGTCTACAACTACAGAGGAAGATTGGGAAGAACTAGAGCTGCCTTCAGAACTATTGGGAATTGATATTTGAAGACTAAGTCTCAAATTTTCTTGATCTCCTACATCTAATCCAATAGCTACTACATATGCTAGATTGTCAATTCCTTTAATTCCATAATAGCTTGTGGTAGAAATAACGAGTAAAAGTGCGAGAATTATAATTGCAAATATTTTTCGAACTTTATTATTCATGAGTACCTCCTATTTTAATTTAGTCTCTTGGGTTGTAGGACTTTTGTTAGAAATTCTTTTCTTAATATTTGCTCCAATCAGTATCAGAGTAAATATTCCAAAAATTAAAATCAATGAGCCATATTTATAAAAAGCATTAGCAAATTTTTCAAGAGTAAACACATTATCTATAAGAAGAGATATAACAAAAATTATTGCACATACAGCGGCTGATAAGGACTTGGCTTCTTTCATATGAGTTAATTTCTTAAATATATTTAAACAAAACATTACAGCAACACTTATAAAAGACATTAGTGCCAAAGTCCATATAAATATGAATATCATCTCTGGTCTTTCTAGAAAAGCGCTAAGTCTACTGTTTACTATAATAAAATAGATTGGCGATATTCTGCTAATTGTGTATATATCAGAAAAAGCGTAGACAAGTGTAGCAATAGATAGTATTAAAAATATTCCGCAAATTAAGGTTGAAAGGAAAGCCACTTTAGATGTATCTTCTTTTTTGTTTAACATAGGAGAAATGAAAAACAAAAAGAATAACCCATTAAAAGCAAATAAATTACTTGCCCCAGTGAGAAAAATTTTATCAGCACCATTTCCTAGAATAGGGAGTGGACGCTCAATTCTAAATAAATCCATAACAAATATAAAAGTGATCAAAATACTAAATAGAGCTATTGGTACAATGATTGTGTTAGTTTTTATAATGGACTTAAAACCAAATATATTTGCTACTACTGCCACAAATAAAAGTAAGAAAATTATAAATGAGATAGGATAGTTGCTAAAATATACAAGTAACAAATTTTTAGAAAACATTCTAGTTAAAAATGCTGCTTCTATAATTAAGTAACTTATACATAATATACCCACTAAAATTTTCAAAAGCTTTCCACCCAGATATTCTGAGATGTCAATTATGTCTAAACCAAGGAAATTTTTAAACAATTTTGTTATAATTAATGCAAATATGAGTACAAGTACAAGGATATAGATACAATTCAAAACTGCAGCAGTTCCTGAGTTATCTAGTATCATTTGCGGTAGATTTAAAACCATATGATTCACAAATAATACAACAATCAAACAAATTGCTTCAAAATTACCTAGCTTTGTGTAGTTCATGATTACCTCCTATCTTAAATTATGTTAATTATTTGTGCAATTGGGGACTGTCCCCAATTGCTTGTATATAGTTTAAGTTGAAAAAGAATTAAATTTTGGCTAGGAAAACGAGTTTGAAATTTATGAGGCGTACTTGGTGTACGTTGATTAAATTTCAAGCGAAGTTTGACAACGCCAAAATTGTAATTCTTCTTCAACTACGTTTCCATTTCATGCTAATATGCTCCTGTCTTTCCTCTCTTTTGGTGTCAAGAAAATCTGCTCTTTTTTCTCTTTTCCAAATTGGAGCGTTAAAAATACCCTCAGCAATTCTTCCTTTAGATGGGATGTATGGGTCAAGATAAGACACTCCAAAAGACTGAATTTTATTTGCAATGAGTAAATGTATAAAAGCTCCTATTGCAATACCAAGTAAGCCGGCAAAATATCCCAAGATTATATATGCAAATCTACTTACCCTACAGTGAAATGCCAGATAATAGTCAGGAATGGCAAATGATGTTATACCAGTTATTGCGACTATTATAATTAGTATAGGGCTAACAATACCTGCATCAACAGCAGCCTGACCAATAATCAGCGCGCCGGATTATACCAAGTGTGGGTCCAATGGGTGTAGGGACTCTTAAACCAGCCTCTCTTATAAGCTCAAAAGATAGTTCCATTAGAATGATTTCAAAGATTATGGAGAAAGGCACAGATGCACGAGATGCAACTATTGCAAATAACAATTCTGTTGGTATGAATTCTTGATGAAAACTTGTTATAGCAACATATACACCAGGTAATAGCAAAGTTATCAAAAATGCTGCAATTCTTACAATTTTTAACAGATTAGCAAATTGAAACTTTATATTATGGTCTTCAGAAGATTCAAGAAAATCTATAAAAGTAGCAGGAACGACCAATGAATAAGGGCTACCATTGACTAAAACTACAATTCTTCCTTCAAGAAGATGTGTCGCTGTTTTATCAGGTCTTTCTGTAGCAATTATCTGAGGAAGACTGTATTTACTATTATCCTCAATAAGTTGTTCCAACTGACCAGAAGAAATCAAATAATCTATATTTATATTATTCAATCTATATTTTGCTTCAGCCACCAAATCATCATTTGCAATATTCTTCATATAACAAAGGGCACAAACCGTTTGACTTACTTTACCAATCTTAAGATTTTCTATAATTAAATTCTCGTTGTTAATAATTCTTCTAATTAATGATGTATTAGTACGAATATTTTCAACAAAGGCTTCTTGAGGACCGCGAAGTACAACTTCATTTTCTGGCTTTGAAACACTTCTAGTTTTAAACCCCTTAACATCAATATCAAAAGCTACATTAAGTGTATCCACAAAAAGAACACAAGTACCAGAATTAACGCCAGCAAAAATATCTTTGAACTCAGTTTTAGTCTTAACAGCATTTTGAGGAAGAAGAGAGTTTAATATATATTCTTTAATGTCAAATTTCTTAACCTTTCTAACAGTAATATTATTTGTCACAGCTTCAGAGATGACTTGATTTTGATTACCATCAAAAGAATTAGCAGTGTTTTTTAACATTAGTGGTTTTAAAACATAGTTGTTAATTAAATCCATGTTCACCATACCATCAATAAAAAGCAAACAAGCTTTATACTGCTTATTTCTAGCGTTTAGAGTAAACTCACGTAAAATAATATCGCTATTAATAAGAGTGTTGTATTTAACTTTTATATAATCTATATTTACATCTAAACTAGGGAAAATTTCCTTAACATCATCTACAGCATCAATGCTACTATTATCTATATTAGAAGAAGTCTCATTAGTACTAGGTAAAGTAAAATGATGATTTGGCTCATTTTCCATAGGGAAGAAAATTTTTTTAAATGTATCAGCAAACTTCATTACTAAAATAATTCCTCCTGTTCAAAATTTAAGTTATTAATAGTATATATTTTCCTAAAATGAAGAAAATATGTATAAAATTTGAAAAAAATTGAAATTTGGACAAAAGGGACACTTCTAAACGTCCAAGAACTTGGACATTTGGGACAGGTAGTTAATTAATACCGAGAAGAAGTATATATTTTTTTATTTTTATTGGAGTGCTTAAGGTGGAAACCGACAAGTTTACAAACTGTTAAGCGCAGTTGCTACAGTTTGTATGCAGTTGGGGCCGGAAATAAAAATAAAAAAATATATACTTCTTCTCGAAAAACTATGGTAAAAATAAAAAGTTATGTTATAATAGAGGTAGATGGGCAAACTTTTGAAAAGACTTAAAAAAATAAAAAAGGAGAGCAAATGGAAGAGTTTGATAAACAATTGAAAAAGGCTAAAGAAATTCTAATAGAAAAGACAAAATGTACAGACATTGTTTTGTTTGGAAGTTTTTACAGAGGCGATTATAATGCAGAAAGTGATGTAGACATTGCTATAAGGACTAAGAAAAAATTGTCTTCTAAAGATATATTTGAAATAGCTAGATTGTTAGAAGATATATTTAAACGAGATGTAGACTTGATAGATTTAAACCAAGTAGAAAATGATGGCTTTAGATACGAGATTTTAATTAATGGAAAAACTATTTATAGTGAAAATGAGTATGAGTTTGATTTATATAAATTGGATATGTACAGAGAGTATTTGGAGTTAAATGAAAGCAGACAGGAGATAATTAAGCAAATAAAAAGCTGATGTTTAGTATTATTGTTATACTAAAGCAATTAAGTTATGATGTCTGATTTATAAAAATATAGGAAGGAGTGAAAGAGTAATGGAGAATGAAGCGGTTCTAATAAATAAATTTGAAAGTGTTCAAAAATGTATAAATAGAATAAATGAAGAATATGCTGGCAATCCTGAAAATTTAGAAGATTACAGAAAAATGGACATGATTGTTTTAAATTTGCAAAGAGCGTGTGAAACGGTAACAGACATGGCTATGTACATTGTTTCAACTAGAAAGTTAGGAGTTCCACAAACTAAGAAAGAAGCATTTGTAAAGCTAGAAGAACATAATATAATAGATAGTAAAATGAGTAAAAATATGCAAAATATGATAGGGTTTAGAAATATAGCTATTCATGATTATAAAAATTTAGATGAAGCTGTTTTAAAAGCTGTTATAGAAAATCATTTAAATGATTTGATTGAGTTTTCAAAAACTATTTTGAATTTAAAAAGATAAATGGGTTATACTGTTTGAATATAATATGCTAAATATAAAGTTCAAATTAGGATAATTCTAGGAAAGGGATGGTATTATGAAAAAAAGTAATGTAATTATTTTTATTGTGGTGATTTTAGTAATTGTTGGAATTTTTGGTTATGCAATTTGGGATGCAAACAACTCTACTAATAGTAATGGTGCAGGACAAAATATAGAAAATTTTAATGTAAATGACCAAGGAGCGGGGACTCAAGAAAATGCAGTGCTTAACGACATAATTAATGATACAAATATTGTAGGACAAAATGAAATTGTTACAAATGAAGTTAATACAAATACAGTAACTGGGCAAACACAAGATGAATATATGCATGATTATTATGGAACATGGTATATTGATGAAGAATCTTATCTAAGAGAAGAAAGAATAGATAATTTAATGGATAGAAGAGAAGATGGATTAATTACAGAACAAGAATTTCAAGCTCAGCTAAGTGCAGAAGATAATTCTAACATAGCAGAATTAGAAATTGATAGAGCAAGACCTGCTGCTAGGGGAACTACAATAGAAATTGATTTTACACTAACGAGTCCAGCACCAACACAAAGAGAAGCTAGCATAAGGGATATAATAATACAACCAGATAATAATACAGGAACGTTTACATATACAGATAATTGGGGAACTAGTGGTAATGGAACAATTACTTTTGCAAACAATACAATTACACTAAGACTAGAAACTACTCAAGCAGAACAAGGTGCATTATGGGGAGTTGAGGGAAATTATACATTTTCATACAGGAGAATGGATTAAGGACAAATTGGAACTTGGACAAAAGGGACACTCCTAAACGTCCAAAAACTTGGATAAAAAAGAGTGTCCCTTACGGTCAAAAACCTGGATAATTGGGATACTCCTATATAAATGCTTTTGTTAAGATTGAAGCGGAAATAGACACACTTATTTATTTGAGATAGGTGTGTCCCTTTTGTTCGTTTTTTCGAACGAATGCTCCGTTCCTTTTGTTCGAGTTAAAGAATTATGCAGATTAATCCGCCACTTCCTTCGTTTACAATTCGTTCTAGTGTTTCTTGAAGTTTTGCTTGCGCGTCTACTGGCATTTTTGCAAGTTTAGTTTGTAAGCCTTCGTTAACAAGCTCGTGCAAGCTTCTTCCAAATATGTTTGATTCCCATATTTTTGCTGGGTCGTCTTCGAAATTAGATAGAAGATAGTTTACTAATTCTTCTGATTGTTTTTCACTTCCTACAATAGGAGATACTTCTGTTTCGATCTCTGCTCTAATTAAGTGTATTGATGGTGCACGTGCGCGAAGTTTTACTCCAAAACGTGTTCCTTGTTTAATTATTTCTGGCTCATCTAGTATTAATTCATCTATTGAAGGAGTTACAATTCCATATCCAGTTGCTTTTACTTCTTCTAATGCATTTGAGATTTTGTCATATTCCTTTTTGATTTCAGCCATAGAAGTAATAGTAGAGAATAGGTCACCTTCGTTGTTGATTTCAACTCCAGATATTTCTGTAAGTACTTTATAAAATAATTCATCATATAGATTTATTGAAATATTTATAGTACCTTCTCCGAGTTTTATTTCATCAATCACAGTCTTATTAATAATTTGTGTGCTTTGTAATTTTACCACACCGCTATTTACTTCTTTTAAGATATGTATATTTGAAAAAGCATCCTTTATTTCATTATACAATTCTTCTTTTAGCCAATGTGAATCAGATAGTCCATCAACCCATTTTGGAAAATTGATATTCATTTTCTCAATAGGGAATTCATATAGTATTTTTCCGAATATTTCTTCAATGTCTTCCATATCAAGCCTTGAACAATCAGTAGGAATTACAGAAGTCTGGTATTTTTGCTCCAATTCCATTGCAAGGTTTTTTGTATAATCTGAGAATGGGTCATCAGAGTTTAGAACTATAACAAATGGTTTATGAAGTTCTTTTAACTCTTTTACAACTCTTTCTTCTGCAGACACATAATCCTCTCTTGGAATATCTGTAATACTTCCATCTGTTGTGACTAGAATTCCTATAGTAGAATGCTCTTCAATAACTTTTTTCGTTCCAATTTCGGCAGCTTGTTCGAAAGGTATTTCTTCTTCAAACCAAGGCGTTTTTACCATTCTTGGCATATCATCTTCCAAGTAGCCAATTGCGTTATTTACCAAATAGCCAACACAGTCTACCATACGAGTTTTTAATTTTAAATTATCTCCTATAGTTATTTCTACAGCTTCATTAGGAATGAATTTTGGCTCAGTAGTCATTATTGTTCTACCACCAGCACTTTGTGGAAGCTCATCACGAGCACGTTCTTTCTTGTATTCATTTTCAATGTTTGGAATAACTAGCAAATCCATAAATCTTTTTATAAAAGTAGATTTACCAGTTCTTACAGGACCTACAACACCTACATAGATGTCTCCTTGAGTACGATTCGCTATATCTTGGTATAATTTTAAATTTTCTTCCATTAATTAATTAACCCCCTTAAAAATGTTTGTACTAAACTTTATTTAATGTATATTAAGTTATTTTTGAAGATATGACTAAATAATTAAAAAATACATGTTTACTTTTATAAAAACACTGAGCAGTAACAAATTTACAATAGAAAAATACTACCAAAAATTAACATTTGCCAAAATAATATTTATGTGATAGAATAAAGGCGTTTAGAAAAGAACAGCATAAAATATATAAAACAAACTAAAAGGAGTTGTGATTTTAATGGAAGAAAATATTATGGCAATTGTTATGGCGGCAGGAAAAGGTACAAGAATGAAATCTAAAAAATCAAAATTAGTACAAAAGATTTATGGAAAAGAAATTGTAAAAAGAGCAGTTGAAAACGCTGAAAAAGCAGGAGTCAAAGACATTGTGGCTGTTGTAGGTTACATGAAAGAAGAAGTAATGGCAGTTTTAGGTGACAGGGTAAAATATGCAAATCAAGATGAAATGCTAGGAACTGGTCATGCTGTAATGCAAGCAAAAGAATTTTTGAAAGGAAAAAAAGGTAAAGTTTTGGTTTTAAATGGAGATGTTCCATTAATTAGACCAGAAACATTGAATAAATTAATAGAAAAGAGTGTTGAGAACAAGGAGTATGTTACTCTTTTAACAGCAATTTATGACAATCCTACAGGATATGGAAGAATTGTAAGAGATGAGGGAGGAAACATTTCTGCTATAGTGGAGGAAAAAGATACTACTGAAGAACAAAAAGAGATTAAAGAAATTAATGCTGGAATATATTGTTTTGATATAGAAGAGCTACTAGCAGCATTGGAAAAAATAAAACCAAATAATGCACAAGGGGAATACTATTTAACAGATGTTGTTCAAATAATGAATGAAAAAGGATTAAAAACAGGAGCTGTTATAGTAGAAGATAATACAGAAATATTAGGTATAAATGATAGAATACAACTTGAAATGCTTACAAAAGTATTGCAAATGAGAATTAATACAGAACATATGAAAAAAGGTGTAACAATAGAAGATGTAAATAATACATATATTTACGATGATGTAGAAATAGGAATGGATACAGTAATACATCCAAACACAACAATAAAATCAGGAGTAGTAATTGGTGAAGATTGTGAAATTGGACCAAATGCATATATTCGTGAAGGATGTAAACTCGCAAACAAAGTAAAAATAGGAAGCTTTGTAGAAATAAAGAAAGCTATAATTGGAGAAGGAAGCAAAGTGCCACATCTATCATACATGGGAGATTGTGAAATAGGAGAGCATTGCAACATCGGATGTGGAACAATCACATGCAATTATGACGGACTTCATAAGAGCAAAACAATAATAGGAAATCATTCTTTCATAGGCTCAAATACAAATTTAGTAGCTCCAGTAACACTAGGAGATGAAACATTTGTAGCAGCTGGTTCAACAATAACAGAAGATGTGCCAGCGTATGCTTTAGCAATAGCAAGAGAAAGACAAACAAATAAAGCAGACTGGAATAAGAAATAAAAAACGCGAACGAAGGGGACGGAGTGTCCCCTTTGTCAAAGTTTTAGAAGATAAAGTACAGTAGCAATAGATGTACAGGGTAGAAGAAGTACAACAAGTACTTTATTTTTTTGCCTTGTTTTCCATTATATAATCCAATAAATATAGCAGCAATAGCAGTGAATATGCATAATAGCACATATGCATAGTTGAAACCATAATTTATTATATCTAAGCCATATCTTATTATGCATAGTATTACAAAACTAGTGAGCATTACTGCTTTTTTGTCCTTGAAGAAATAAAATGCGAATATTACAATTACTCCCCAAAATCCATAATCTGTATTTAGCACATTAGCAAGGTAGGCAAGTAAGATAACAACAACTATCCTTAAAATTATACTAAGATAAAAAGTACTAGAGTAGGTGTGTCCCTTTTGTTCGAAATTTCGAACGAATACTCCGTCCCTTTTGTTCGAGAGCTCGTTCCACAAATGAATTGCAAGAAGCCCTATAAACAAAGTAAAGAAGACATTTAGCGAAAGAGGGCTTGCACCTAGGTATTTATATGAGAACAAGGAGAAAGGTATTTGAGATATAACTGCAAATATGCCTAATCTCAACAAGTACTTTTTTAAATTCTTGGTGTGCGAATACCCTTCACTTATTTGAAAAGCAAATATAGGGAAGGCAATTCTTCCTATTAAATTAAAAAAACTAAAATGCCCAATTAGGGCGTCGCCAAAGTGGTCACAAAACATTGATATGATGGCGACTATTTTTAATGCAAAGCTTGTCATCAAAACCTCCAAATTATCTTATAATATGTTTTAGAATGTGCGCTATCTATGGTAATTAATATTATTAATAGCAAATCCTAATTATCATATATAACGTTGCATTCCAAACTCAATTATTTGATATATTCCATAAAAGTTTATTATACACATTGTTACAATGGCTAAAGCATATATTGTATTTTTTATCTTAGGCCACTTTTTAAGTACACTTTCGAAAAACTTGAAAAGTAAGCATGCAAATGACCATCCGAAATAGTATGTATAAAGTATAAATCCATTTTCATATGCGCCATACCCTAATACCGGCAGAAGTATTATAGAGAAAGCTATCCAACAAATGCAAATTCTACTTAGAGTATCTTTGCGGTTCAATATGAATGCGAGTAACGCTAATAGCAAAATTGCAATTCCTGCGATATTAATATTATTGTTTTCTGTTTGTGATAGTTGTGGATTGTATGCAGAAAGTATTATTGTATATATTCCAGCGACTAATTTTTGATCTAGGAAATTGTCATTTTCTATTTCTATTTTAGGCGCAATCATTGTGTTTAGAGCAAAATGAGTGTACCTATTTATACGCTCTTGGAAAGATGAATTTTCTCCAGTAAAAGTTTTAACAAAACTTATGGAATTTTCAACTCTATCAGGTACTAGCAATAATATTTTAGCGGAAATTACTAATACAACCAAGAACTTAAAAAAAGTAAAAAAGATATTTTTTATACTTTTCTTAAAATCTTTATTTTCACACAATAATGGGAAAAATATCCCCGAAGTTAATAAAGTTCCAGTTGCACCGATAAATGCGATATCTTTATTCTTTAAACCATTTATGCTCATGTAAATAAAAGCTATTAAATAAAATACTGCTATTACATATTGTTCCATATTTATTAAGAAAAGTAGAGTAGGATATGTAACTAAAAGGAAAATCATAAATAGTAATCTTGTCCAGCCTTTCAGCTTCATCAATCGCTGTAGTAATACTATTGAAATGAGCACAAGACATGCTTGTACGATAGCTAGTAGAAATGGATACATTTCCCAAATAGTAAAGTCAGATATTATTCTAGGTACAAGTGTAAAAGGCATTGAGAATATTGCAAAAAATGGTTGCCTAAAGTCATTTTCGCCACCATTTATATTATTGTATAGGTCATCACCTAAAATTACCTGAGTATCAGATGAGAATATTATATCTCCTCTAATTCTGTCATATGCATTATTGACGAAGTCCTGACCTATTATTAGAGTTTTATCATTTTTGGTTGAATATGTTATGTTATAAATTCTATTTGGCTCTGTAATATGAGCTTTGGTAAAAACATTTGTCATGTTATATATAACTACTATTGCGATTGATATTATGATTATAGATATAATCAAAAAGTTTCTTTCTAGTTTATCTAGTGATTTTACAAATAATTTAAAGTAATGCCAAAACTTAGAATAAAACCAATATAAAATTATAATTGCAGCAGGTATCGCAGGAAAAGCAAATATAAGATTGTTAAAAGTTGTTGAATAATCTGGCATAACCAAATATATTAGATATATAGCATATATACCTAATATGGCACTTACTATTAAAGTGATTTTACTTGTATGGTTGAAGAGATTTTTTAAAAAGCTAAATTTAATGCTAATAAACAACATTATTAAAAACGAAGATATTGGTAAAACAATATCAAAAATAGTATTAGACCAATCTCCAGTTATTAATATTGCAGTCAAGCAAGCAGTTGATAAGCTGAATAAAATATTAAATATAATTTGTACAATTTTGTTATCATAAATTTTACTTAAATTTATTGATTTGTTTAATTTGTTCATTTCTTGGTTCTCCTTTTTTACACTTGGGGACACTCTTTTTTGTAAAAGTTTTTTTACACTTGGGGACACATCTCATAAGTTTGTAGAATTAATTATAAAACATAGACCTGTCCCTTTTGTCCAAGTTCTTGGACGTTTAGGAGTGTCCCTTTTGTCGAATTTTATTTAACAGTTACGCTTTTGTTGTTTGTATAAATTACCATTCCAGGTGCACTGCCAGACGGCTTCCTAACATATTTTACAAAAGTATAGTCTACTACAATGTTAGAAGACATATTTGCTTTGCTGTGTTCTTTAGCCAATGTAGCACATTTGTTAATTGTTTCTTGAGTTGGAGTTTTGTTGTCAGTTTTTAGTATTACATGGCTACCGTGAAATTCTTTTACATGAAACCATATGTCGTCTTTATTTGCAAGTTTTGTTGTAAGATAATCATTTTGCTTGTTGTTTTTTCCAACTAAGACAGTAAATCCGTCGATTTCAAATTTTAAAGGCTCTCCTAAACCTGATTTTGAATTTGCATTTTTTGAAGAAGATATGCTACTTGACTTATTTGTTTTGCTATGCTGGATTTTAAGTTTATTACTAGCTTTTCCACTATTGCTCTTTTTCTTAGATATAACAGAATTATTTTCTAGTTTATCATAAATTTTATCTAATTCAAAGATATTTTGACATTTATTTATTTCATCAACAACTTCCTCAAAGTAATCAATATCATTTACTAAAGATTCTTTTTGACTATCTACAAATTCTTTTGCAGTTTTTAACTTTTTATATCTCTTGAAAAATTTCTTTGCATTTGCAGATGGCGAAACGCTCTCGTCAAGAGGAATTGTCAAAGGAGAGTTGTTATCATAATAATTTTCTAATGTAATAGATTTTTGATTGTAGTCATCAATTCTATACAAGTTAGAAGTAATAAGTTCTCCATATAGCTTGAATTTTTCAGCATCTTTGCATTCAGAAATTTTGTCGTTTACTTCATCTAATTTGGAATTTAGTTTGTTCAATCTATTTAAAATCAATTTCAATAATGTATCTCTGTAATTAATAAAAGTAGCATTTGTTTCTTTTGATGTGTAGTAATCATCCAAAAAGAAATTTACAGATAGTTTAAAATTATCAGTTTCTCGTGTTATAGACGATGAGCCAAAATCTAATAATTGTTGGTCTTCTTTTTTTGTTGAATTACTATTAAACAATGCTAAAGCATAATCTTTGCCATACATTTTGCATATGACTGGACTAGTACGATGCATAATCTTATTTATATATTTATATAAAGCATCGGAACTACTTTGGCAAAGTTCATCATCGATACTAAGTTCTGTTTCAAAAGATTTAACAGAAGATTTACTAATACCTGTAAAAGTATTACTTAAAATACTAATCAAGCTGTTGCTATTTATTTTTTTACCATTATTCTCTAAAACTCTATAAAATTCTTCTTTATCCTTAATATCCATAAAATCCAATTTATCAGATTGAGGTAAAACATATTTAGCTCCAGCAAAAATATCTCTATATGAGCCAGAATTTATTGAGAAATGTTTCAAACTATCAATTATAACATCTTGATTATCCAATAAAATAATATTGCTATGTTTTCCCATAAGCTCAACAACCAATTTTTTATTAGAGAAATCTTTAGACTTGTTGTAACCCTCAATCTCAATAAAAATAATTCTTTCTAAGCCTTTGGTATATATATTTGTAATATGACTACCAACCAAATATTTTCTTAAAGCCATACAAAAATTAGGCGCTTGATTAGGATTTGGCTTTGCATTTGTTGTCAAATTTGCTCTATAATACCCAGGGCTTATCACTAAGTTTAAGGCATATTTTATGCCATTAGAATAAATACCTAATATGATTTCATAAAAATTAGGCTCATATATTTTATCTATTTTTCCATTTATTATATGTTCTTTTAATTCAGATACAATTGTGTAATTTACTAATCCGTCGTAAGCCATAGTGTATACTCCTTTTTGATTTGCTATAACAATTTTAGCATAAAGTTTTACCGTTTACAACTGAAACTTAAAGAAAATCGCAATTTTCTCTTGACTTAGGGAATTTGCTGGCATATAATAAAAACATAGGAAACTTCAGGAGGTATCTTTATAAATATGGAAAGTGCAAATGTTTTTTACTGTGAAAATAAAGATTATGACAATATAAGTGATGAAGATTTAATAGAAATAATTAAATCAGGTGATAAAGGAGCTTTTGATTATCTAATTAATAAATATAAAGAATTAGTTAATATGAAAGTTGGAAAGTATTTCATAATTGGAGCAGAAAGAGATGACATTATACAAGAGGGATTAATAGGCCTTTTTAAAGCAATAAAGAGTTATAAGCCAGACATGCAGAATTCATTTAAGAGTTTTGCTAATATGTGTATTGAAAGACAACTAATTACAGCGATCAAGACTTCTAACAGACAAAAACATATGCCTCTTAACTCATATTTATCGTTGAATATATCTGCATATGATGAAGAAGAGGGAGAAAGTGACACTTCTTTAATGGATATATTTGATTCTGAAATGATTGAAGATCCTTTAGACACAATTACAAAAAAGGAATATTATAAAGATTTACAGAGTACAATAGATAAAACTCTTAGTGATTTTGAAAAAAAAGTATTAAATAAATACATAAATGGTAAAAGTTATGTTCAAATTGCAGATGAATTAGATACTACAGTGAAATCAATAGATAATGCAATTCAACGTATACGTAAGAAAGCTATAAAAGGATTAGAAAAAGATTAATAATTCTATAGACTAAAATAAAATGTGCGTTTTGCTTTTGCGAATGCACATCATTAACGGTCTATAATAAAGATAAATATGCTTCTATAGCTCAGTAGGTAGAGCACAGCCATGGTAAGGCTGGGGTCGACGGTTCGATTCCGTCTGGAAGCTCCAGATTGAATTATATATATTGACGAGTGTTAATTACAGAATTAGAAAATTAACTATAAAGGCATGCTTTAGATGTGCTTTTTTGGGGGGAAGTTGTTAGAAAATGGAGAAATTCAAACAAATGCTAAACAAGAAAATTAAGGATGAGACTGCTGCTTTTGCAATTTTAGGAGCAATGATTATTACTTTTGCAATTACAATAGGAGTGTATGAATATATTAACTATACTAGTTTAAAAGAAGTAAATACAAGTATAAATATGGCGCAAGAGGGAAGTAGTGACATGCAACAAGTAAATGTAAAAATGCAAAATGTGCCAGCTAATGTAATGACAAATGATACCATGACTAATTCTGTAATAGATGTAGAAGATACTCAAAAGAAAAATGAAGAAGAGTATGAAAAATTAAAAAAAGAGAAAAAAGTTTCAAGTGCAGCAGATAAGTACTATATAAAAGTAAATTATGGAGCGCAAGTTGTTACAGTATATACAAAAGATTCAAACGGAAAATATACAAATCCAGTAAAAGCAATGGTTTGTTCAACAGGAAGGTATACGCCAACATCAGGAACATATAGAACACTTGGTAAAGGTAATTGGTGGCCTCTAATGGGAGACGTATATGGTCAATATTCAACTTGGATCTGTGGAGATATCTTATTCCATTCAGTACCATATTTAACATCAGGAGATAAATCTTCGCTTGAATACTGGGCATATGACCAACTAGGGCAAAGAGTTTCAATGGGATGCGTACGATTAACAGTAGCAGATGCAAAATGGATTTACAATAATTGCCCAGTGGGTACACAAGTAGAATTTTATTCAAGCTCAAATCCTGGACCTTTAGGAAAGCCAACTACTAAGAAAATATCAGATGCACCAAGCCATGTAAGAGGTTGGGATCCAACAGATTCAGATAGCAGAAATCCATGGCCAAAATATTTGAAAGAATTAGAACAAAAAAAGAAAGAGGAGCAGAAAAAGGCTGAAGAAGAAAAGAAAAAAGAAGAAAACAAACAAAATACAGTTACAAATACAACTACAAACACAACAACAGATAAGAATACAAACACAACTACAAATACTACAGTAGACAAGAATACAAATACAACCACAAACACAACAACAGACCAAAATACAAATACAACAAATACGACAACAGATAAGAATACAAATACAACTACAAATACTACTGCTGGCAAAACTGATACTAATACAACTAATACAAATACAACAGCAACTAAAAAGCCAAGTACGAATGCAAATACAGCTGGAGGAGGAAATGCTATTATAGCTAGTGGTACAAGCAGCGTTAATACAGAACTATAGTTACAATTCGAAATTAAAAAAATCTATTAAAAATCCGTTCTAACTTGCTGGTAGATATATAAGCATCTAAAGTCCGTCTCATCTTGCTGTCACATATATTTTGTATTCTCCACGTATTCGAATAAAAAATATATGTGACACGTGAGACTACATAGTAACATATATATCTACCACGTGGAACTACTTAGAAATCATACTAGCTTACTATTTTTTTTGTAAATAGTGCTGTGATTTGTAACATAGAAAACTAATAAAATTAATCAAAAAGGAGAACTAGTGTAAAAAAACAAGTTTTTCACACTAATAGCTACAATCGCTCGAATGGAGGTTAAAATGAAAATAGGAATAGTAGGTTTACCAAATGTGGGAAAAAGTACAATGTTTAATGCAATAACAAATGCAGGTGCAGAATGTGCAAATTATCCATTCTGTACAATAGAGCCAAATGTAGGCGTAGTTCCTGTACCTGATAAAAGACTAGAAGTTTTAGCAAACATGTACAATGCTAAAAAAACAACACATGCAATAATTGAATTTGTTGACATTGCTGGATTAGTAAAAGGTGCAAGCAAAGGAGAGGGGCTAGGAAATAAATTTTTATCACATATCAGAGAAGTTGACAGTATTGTAGAAGTTGTTAGATGCTTTGAAGATCCAAACATAGTACATGTTGATGGAAATATAAATCCTACAAGAGATATAGAAACAATAAATTTGGAGCTTATATTTGCAGATATAGAAACAGTTGATAAAAGAATAGATAATGCAAAAAAGAAATTGAAAGCAGATAAAAAATATGCTGCAGAAGTAGAATTGTTTGAAAAAATAAAGAACACGTTAGAAGCGGGAAAATCTGCAAGAACATTAAATTTAAATGAAGATGAACAAGAATTAATGAAAGATACATATTTGCTTACAATGAAACCAATATTATATATTGCAAATGTATCAGAAGAACAATTATCAAATCCATTCGAAGATGAGTATGTAAAACAAGTTGTAGAATATGCGAAAACAGAAAATGCAGAAGTAATACCACTTTGCGTAAAAATAGAAGAAGAACTAGCAAGCATAGAAGGAGAAGACAAAAAAGAAATGCTAGAAGCATTAGGACTAGAAGAATCTGGCTTGGACAAAGTTATTAAAGCAAGTTATGATTTATTGGGACTTATGTCATTCCTGACTGCAGGAGAAACAGAAGTAAGGGCATGGACAATAAAAAAAGGAACAAAGGCTCCGGCAGCAGCAGGAAAGATACATACTGATATAGAAAGAGGATTTATAAGAGCAGAGATTGTTTCTTATGATGATTTAGTAAGAGAAGGAAGCATGAATGCTGCTAAAGAAAAAGGACTAGTAAGGTCAGAGGGCAAGGACTATGTGATGAAAGAGGGAGATATAGTGCTTTTTAGATTTAATGTGTGAGTACATGAAAAATAATTGTGTTTTAGCGTTGTTAAACTTCGCTTCGAAAATCCTCCATGTGCAAAAAGCGCACCTGCGGTTTTCTAGCTTGTTTGCCTAGCTAAAACAGCAATTCTTTTCCAAGAATATATTTCTAAAGGATAAAAGTTTAATCGAATTTTGTAAAAAAATAAAAAAACTTTAACAAAAAATGCAAAAATACTTGACTAGTTTTTTAAATAATAGTACAATTATATTGTAGGTGTTTTATTATTTTATGTATAAAATCATGAAAATAATAAATAATATTAGAAACGGAAATTTCTAAAGAAGAAGGAGAGGAAAGATATGTTGAAATTAAGAAAGGTATTAGTTTTATTAGTTATTTTATTTTTGTTAATAGGAATTGCAGTACAAGTACAAGCATCTGATCTTATAGATTTAGGAAATTTGATTACAGATGGAAACTCTACTGGAAATACAACAACTAATACAGTGCAAAACACAGCAGCAACAAATAGTACTTTAAATGTAACAACAAATACAAATGCTGGTACTACAACTAATACAACAGGAAATTCAGTAGTACAACCAAGTACAAACAGAGCAGGAAGTTCAGAAAATAATCTTCCTCAAACAGGTGTTACAGAGGATATTACTGTAATGTTCTTTATTATAGTTTGTGTAATAGCAGCAATATATGCATATAAAAAAATAAGAGATTATAGAGCATAATAAATTGTATAATATAAAGCGACCTTGTGGTCGCTTTTTGTTGCGGATACTTTAGACAAGCAATTGGGAATAGATCAAAATTGCTGTTGGTGCCAATGGGGTCTGTCCACAATGGCAGCGTATTAAATAGCACGTGCATGAACAACCAATCTTTTGCCATTTACATTATTGCAAGTGATTAAGGTAACTATCTTTGTATTATTTGTATCTTGAAAAGTACAAGAAGTATCATCAGCTGAGGCTTCATACATTTCATAAATTGAGTAATCTATAGAATTTCCATTCAAATCATAAATTGTAATTATATCATTAATCTCAAGTTCATTTAATCTGCTAAAATATTTATAATCCACATAGTTGTGACCAGCAATACATAAATTACCAACTTCATTAGGCATTGGACCTGCAAATCTACAAACAGAAATATCAAGCAAATCATTATTACTAACAGACAGAATAGAATAATTCAAATTTATTTTGTCAATTTTGATTATACCAATAACAAATGGCTCTGTAGATTGAACTTCTGGTGTATAAGTACTATTGGTTGAATATAAAGTAGAAATAGAATATGAGTTAGTTAGTTTTTTGGCAATTTCTTCATTTTTGTTATCAAAATATACTTTAATAAAAAGAATAATTATAAACAAAAGTGCAGTAGCAGAAAATATAATAAACAATATCTTGTATTTTTGATTATTAAAAGTGCTACTATTGTTTATATTTTCGTTTGCTTTTTTATAACCTTTAAAATCTATAATTTGATTCATAAACAAGTACCACCTATAAAAAATAAATTCATTTAATATTATTTGCAAAAAAATAAAAAATATTATAAAATCGAACAAAGGGGACGGAGCATTCGTTCGAAAAAACTAACAAGAGAAGCACACACTAGCTATAAAAAGTAGCAGGTGTGTTTCTTTCGTTGAGAGTGATGCGCTCTCTTTTCAAATTTCTTAAGAAATTTTTAAAAAATGGTGCAAAAATGTATAAATATATGATAGAATATATGACAATTAAAATATGAAGTAAGGAGAGTGTTAGAAGTGCCAGAAAATAAGTACAAAAGGATTTTACTAAAATTAAGCGGAGAAGCGTTGGCAGGAGAAGGCAAAGTAGGAATTGATGCAGAAACAGTAGATAAGATTTGTGAACAAATTAAGGAATTAATTAAAATGAAAACAGAAGTTGCAATAGTTGTAGGAGGAGGAAACTTTTGGAGAGGTGCAAATAAGAATATGGAGAGAACAACATCAGACTATATGGGAATGCTTGCTACTACGATGAATGGATTAGCACTTCAAAATGCATTAGAGGAGAAAGGAGTGTATACAAGATTACAAACGGCTATTGAGATGAGAGAGATTGCTGAGCCATATATTAAAAGAAGGGCAGTAAGACATTTGGAAAAGGGCAGAGTGGTTATATTTGGTTGTGGCACTGGTAATCCTTATTTCACAACAGATACAGCAGCTGCTTTAAGAGCAGCAGAGATTGATGCAGAGGTTATTTTAGTAGGAAAGACTATAGACGGAGTTTATTCTGCAGACCCTAAAGTAGATGAAAATGCTAAAAAGTTTGATGAAATATCATATTTAGATATCTTAAGTGATAATCTTAAAGTGATGGATTCAACAGCAATATCACTTTGCAGAGATAATGATATAAAGCTAATAGTGTTTGAAATAGCAAAACCAGATAATATAATTAAGATTGTAAAAGGAGAAAAAGTAGGCACTTTAATACAATGAAATTCGTTCCATCTTATATCTAGCAACTAAAGTCCGTCTCTATCAAAGCTGTCACATATATTTTGTACTCTGCATGTTTTCGAGTAAAAAATATATGTGACACGTGAGACTACATAGTAAATGGAACTATAAAATAAAAATTTAAGAAAGGAGCGTACGGGCAAAGCTCGTACAAATAAAGATATGGATTATAATAAATTTGAAGAAAAAATGATGAAATCAATTAGTGTATATGAGGAAAATTTGGCAGAGGTAAGAGCTGGTAGAGCAAATCCTGCTATATTAAATAAAGTTACAATAGATTATTATGGAACACCAACACCAATCAACCAAGTTGCAGGAATCTCTGTTCCAGAGGCAAGAATGATAGTTATTCAACCATGGGATGCTAGCATTCTAAAAGAAATTGAAAAGGAAATATTAAAATCAGACATAGGAATTAATCCTAATAATGATGGAAAAGTAATAAGACTAACTTTCCCTGAATTAAATGAAGAGAGAAGAAAAGAAATAGTTAAAGATATTAGAAAAATGGCAGAAGAGGCAAAAGTTGCAATCAGAAGTATAAGAAGAGATGCGATAGATGAAGCAAAAGCAATGCAAAAGAATTCTGAAATGTCAGAAGATGAGCTAAAAGTGGCTGAGGATAAAATTCAAAAATTAACAGATAAATATGTTGACGAAATTGATAAGATATTGGATAAAAAGGAAAAAGAAGTAATGAGTATTTAGGGACTGTCCCTAAATTCTCAAGAAAGAGGAGGAGTATAGATGATAACAATAAATGATATAGATAAGGAATTAATGCCACAGCATATTGCTATAATAATGGATGGTAATAGAAGATGGGCAAGAGAAAAAGGATTAGATCCAAGACTTGGGCATAAAGAAGGTGCAGAAACTTTAGAGAGAATAGCCACTTATGCAAATGAGATAGGCTTAAAGTACATGACAGTATATGCTTTTTCTACAGAAAATTGGAAGAGGACCAAAGAAGAAGTTGGTGCGCTTATGAAGTTGCTTGAAATATATTTGGATAAGTTTTTAAACAGAGAAAGTTTGAGAAATATACGTATACGATTGTTAGGGGATGTAGAGGGGCTTAGTCCAAACTTAAGAGATAGGATATATAGAATAGTAGAAAAATCTAAAGATAATACAGGTCTTACTTTGAACATCGCATTTAATTATGGAGGAAGAGATGAAATAACAAGAGCTGTAAGAAAAATTTCTGAGAAAGTAAAAAATAACGAGATAAATATTGATGAAATTGACGAAAATATGATTTCAAATAATTTATATACTCAAGGAGAAACAGATCCAGACTTGTTAATAAGACCTGGTGGAGAAGTAAGAATAAGCAATTTCTTGTTATGGCAATTGGCATATACAGAGTTCTTATTTGTTGATAAATATTGGCCAGATTTTTCAAGAAGAGATTTATTAGAGGCAATTTATACATATGAAAAAAGAAATAGAAAATTTGGAGGAAAATAGTAAGATGATTTTGCCGTGAGTTGACTATATTTTAAAAATTAACACGGCAATATTATAGAATTTAACAATAAATTTATAACGCTTGAAAGGAATAAAAAATGAACATAAAGAGAGTATTATCAGGAATTATATTATTTCCGATTTTTGCAATAGTACTAATATTTGGAAATAAATACTTGGTAGATGTATTCATAAGTATTGTGGCTATTATGACTCTGCACGAGTTTTACAAAGCATTCAAAGGAAAAGCAAAGCCTATACAATGGCCAGGTTATGTAACAGCAGCATTGATAAGTTTTATTCATCTAATACCTAATGAATACATACTGCCATCTATAACGCTAATTATATTATTAAATGTATTAGTTCTATTTGCGCAAGTTGTAGTCACATCAATGAAAAGAAATATAACTGATATAGCAATTTCACTATTGGGACTATGCTACATAGTATTTTTCTTAATGTTTGCCCCATTAATCAGAGACAGTTTAAATAACGGAAAAATATTAATTTGGTATGTGTTCTTTGCTGCATGGGGAACAGATATATTTGCTTATGCAATAGGAAGAAGGTTAGGAAAACATAAATTTACAGAAATCAGTCCAAATAAATCAATAGAAGGATGTGTTGCAGGATTATTTGGGTCAATAATAATGTGTATGGCATATACTTTGGTTTGCAACTCGATTTGGAATGTAAATATTAGCTATCTATACATATTTGGAATATCAATATTCTTAAGTGTAATAAGTCAAATAGGTGATTTGGCAGCATCTGCAGTAAAAAGACATTGCGGAATAAAAGATTTTAGCAATTTAATTCCAGGACATGGTGGGTTGCTAGACAGAATAGATAGTGTAATATTTATTTTGCCTTTTGCATACTTTTTATTAAGCATTATTTAAAAAGAAGACTATCAAAAATCGTAATACAGACTGTTACGCAGTTGGGAGGAGAAAACAAAAATAAAAAATATAATAGTTTTCTCTAAATAAATATAGAGGTTTGATTAATGAGCTTGATTATTACAGTTTTAAAAATAATAGTAATACTAGGTTTCTTAGTCTTAATTCATGAGACAGGGCACTTTTTGGTTGCACGTTTGTGCAAGATAAAAGTTAATGAATTTGCAATTGGTTTTGGCCCTCTTATATGGAGCAAAGAGACTGAAAAAACTAAGTATTCACTAAGATTAATTCCACTTCGGTGGTTATGTGAATATGCTAGGAGAAGAAGAACGTTCTGAAGAAGAAGGCTCTTTTAGCGAGGCAAGTATTCCAAAAAGGATTGCTATTGTTGCAGCAGGAGGGCTTGTAAACATTATATTTGCAATACTTTTGTATATTGTACTAGTGGCAATAGTAACTGGAGATTTTGTAACAGCAGTTAGTTCTACTGGTAATTTCATTATGGCAATGTGGGAGAGCATAAAGCTTATATTTACAGGTGGCGTGACTGTAGATGATTTGATGGGACCAATTGGAATATCTGAAGTTGTAGCACAAACAAGTAGTGTGATTGATTTTCTTTACATCATGGCACTTGTATCAATGTCACTTGGAGTAACCAACTTACTTCCATTCCCACCACTTGATGGAGGAAAGATTTTGATATATTTTATAGAAGCAATTAGAAGAAAGCCTTTAAAAGAAAACTTTGAACTAAAATTGCAAATGATTGGATTTTTAGCATTGATTACGCTATCTGTTTATGTCGCTTTTAATGACGTAGGTAGGATAATTGGGTAGAATAATTGAAAATAGATTTAGTTTACAAATAGTAAAAAATTTAGCTTTTTGAAATATTGACAAACTACTTGACATTTTCGAACAAATGTTTTAAAATCATATAAAATCATGTAAGGTAGTGATAGAAATGAAAAAAGACATTATAAAAACAGAGATAAAAGTAAAGGATAATTTGGTCAAAGTCATGAGAGTTGGCAATGTTGATTATATCTCATTAACAGACTTAGCTAAATATCAAAATAATGAAGATCCATCAGGAGTAATAAGAAATTGGATGTCAAATAAAAATTCTTTCGATTTTTATAGCCTTTGGGAAGAATTGAATAATGACAATTTTAATTCCGTGGAATCACACAGAATTAAAGTTGAGGAAGTTGGTTATAATCGATTTACAATGACACCAAATCGTTGGAAGAAAGACTTTAATGCTATTGGTATAATTCCAAGTAGCGGGAAATATAGTATTGGAACATTTGCACATCCAGACATTGCTTTTGAATTTGCTAGTTGGTTAAATGTTGCTTTATTTGGTAAAACTGCTAAGGAATGGAAAGAGGAAAATTCTAATATGATTGGAAACATGAGAGATTATGCTAACATTATTCAATTAGTAATATTAATCAATTTGGAAAATCTAAATGCAGAGATGATAAATCAAGGAATAAAACAAAGCAAAAGAGTGGAAAGACTAAATGAAATAGCGAAAAAACAAAATGAAATTTTGCAGGAAAGTAGAGGAATTAAAAAAATTGAAGAGTTAGATGGTAAGAAACTTTTGGACAAATAGATTTCTAAATACAAAAATTACTAATAATATATTGAATAAAAAGATTTCCTGATATATAATTTATCATGAAAACAATAAATGCAAACTTAGGAGATGAACTCATGGAAAAAACAATAAAAGAAATATTTAAAGATTATAATTCAGAAAGTTTTTCACTAAATGCAGGAAGAATTAAATCTATAAATTTGTTCAAAAAGACAAATAAATTAGAGCTAATTATAACAGCAGATGAGTTTATAAAAATCGAGGATATATACAAATTTGAGCAATATTTAAAGCAAAGATTTAATATTTTTGAAGCAAGTATAAAAGTAGAGTATACTAAAGAACTTGATGTTGACTTGCAAAAAGAATGGAATTTGATTATATGTTACATGGCGCATAAGCATCCACTAAGTAAGGCTTTTTTACGTAATAGTACTATCGAAATACACGAAAAAGAGATTACAGTAAATATGGCAATGAAGGGCAAAATGGTTTTAGATGCCAAAAAGTTTGATGAGATATTATCAAATATTATAGAGGATGTATATGGTTTAAAATATAAAATAACTTTTGTTGAGAATGTTTCAGAAGATGCTATAAAGCAATATATGGAACATGCTATGCAGCTTGAGCAAGAAGCTATTAAACATGCTGAAATGTTAGCGCAAGAGGAGAGAAATGCTGCAGGAGAAAATGAGCAACAACAAAATCAAAAGAAACCGCCAAAAAGTGCTACACAGGGCAAGGCTCCAAGTGCACCTCAAGAGGTTAGTGTGTCTATAGAAGTTCCACAAGAAAAAGAAGAGGAGAATTCTCCATTAATATATGGAAGAAGTCTAAAACTAAAAGAGCAATTAGTAAAGATAATCGATTTAAGTGTGGACAGTGGAAAAGTTGTTTTAGATGGTGAAATACTAAATATAGACTCACGTGAACTTAAAAGTGGAAAAGTACTTGTTATGTTTGATTTGTTTGATGGAAGTAGTACTATTACTTGTAAAGTATTCTCAGAAGGGGATAAGTCAAAGGAACTAATAGGGAGACTAAAAGGTGCAAAAGGTGTAAAACTAGAGGGAACTGCACAATTTGACCCATTTGCAAAAGAACTTGGTGTTATTGCAAATGTTATTATTGAAAGCACTGGATTAAAGAAGCAAGTTAGAATGGATAATGCAAAAGAAAAAAGAGTTGAGCTTCATATGCATACACAAATGAGCCAAATGGATGGAATGACTTCTGCAACAGATTTGCTAAAAAGAGCTGCAAAATGGGGAATGAAGTCAATAGCTATAACAGACCATGGAGTTGTACAAGCATTTCCAGAGGCACATCACTTTTGCGAGAAAAATCCAGATTTAAAAGTTATTTATGGTGTTGAAGCATATTTAGCACCAGACAGAACACCAGTAGTATCTTTTCCAAAAGGACAAGATTTGGATACAACATATTGTGTGCTAGACTTAGAGACAACAGGCTTTTCTTTCAGAACTGAAAAGATAACTGAAATTGGTATAATGAAAATAAAAAATGGAGAAGTACTAGATGAGTTTTCATGTTTCGTAAATCCTGAAAAGCCAATACCACAAAGAGTTGTAGAAGTTACAAATATTACAGATGATATGGTAAAAGATGCAGAGACAATTGATAAAGTATTTCCTAAAATGATGGATTTTATAGGAGATAGTGTACTAGTTGCACATAATGCAGATTTTGACATAGGATTTTTGAAATACAATGCGACACAATTGGGATATACTTTGAATAATACATATTTGGACACTTTGAGATTAGCAAAAGAGTTGTTTCCAGATTACAAAAAATACAAATTGGGAATAATTGCTGAAAATTTAGGAATAAAAGTGGAAGTAGCACATAGAGCCTTAGATGATGTTGATACAACAGTAAAAGTGTTTAATGTAATGATTGACATGCTTAAAGAAAAAGGTGCTAAAAAAATAGAAGATATTGATACAATATGTGCTGGAAAGACAGATTTTAAGAGACTTCCAACATATCATGCAATTATATTAGCAAAGAATTATGTAGGTTTAAAGAATTTGTACAAATTAATTTCTTTTTCACATTTGCACTATTTCTATAAAAAGCCACGTATTCTAAAATCTTTGTACAAGAAGTATTCAGAGGGATTAATTCTTGGAAGTGCATGTGAACAGGGAGAAATATATAGAGCAATTGTTGCAGGTAAGACTGATGAGGAAATCGAAGCAATTGCAGCAGATTATGACTATTTAGAGATACAGCCAATTGGAAATAACATGTTCATGGTAAGAAATGGTACTGTACCAGACACAAAGGCATTGGAAGATATAAATAAAAAGATAGTTGAACTTGGAGACAAGCTTGGAAAGCCAGTAGTTGCAACTTGTGACGTACATTTTATGGATCCACAAGATGAAATTTACAGACGTATCTTAATGGCTGGACAAGGTTATGATGATGCAGATGAGCAAGCACCGTTATATCTTCGTACAACAGAAGAAATGCTTAAAGAATTTGAGTACTTGGGTGAAGAAAAGGCATATGAGGTAGTTGTAACAAACACAAATAAAGTAGCAGATATGTGTGAGAAAATAAGCCCAATCTCTCCAGAAAAATGTCCACCACATATTGATGGATGTGAGCAAACAATAAAAGATATTGCATATAACAAAGCACATGAACTATACGGAGACCCACTTCCAGACTTGGTTGAGGAGAGATTAAGCAAAGAATTAGACTCAATTATAAAAAATGGTTTCTCAGTTATGTACATCATTGCGCAAAAACTGGTTTGGAAGTCAAATGAGGATGGATACATAGTTGGCTCAAGAGGTTCGGTTGGATCATCGTTTGCAGCGTATGCTACAGGAATTACAGAGGTCAACTCTCTTCCACCACACTACAGATGCCCAAATTGTAAACATTCTGATTTTACAGATTATGGATATGCTTGTGGGTACGATCTTCCAGATAAAGACTGTCCAAAATGTGGAACTAAGATGATAAAAGATGGAATAGATATACCATTTGAAACTTTCCTTGGATTTAATGGAGATAAAGAGCCAGATATAGACTTAAACTTTTCTGGAGAATATCAAGCAAAAGCACATAGATATACAGAAGTAATATTTGGTAAAGGAACAACATTTAAAGCTGGAACAGTTGGTACAGTAGCAGACAAAACAGCATATGGATATGTAAAGAAATATTACGAAGAAAGAGGAGTACCAATTAATAATGCTGAAGTTTTGAGAATTGCAAAAGGATGTACAGGAATAAAAAGGACAACAGGACAGCACCCTGGTGGAATTATAGTTGTACCAAAGGGAAGAGAAATATATGAATTCTGCCCAGTACAACACCCTGCAGATGACCCTAATTCAGACATTATAACAACACATTTTGATTACCACTCAATAGACCAAAACCTACTAAAGCTTGATATACTAGGACATGATGACCCAACAATGATAAGAATGCTATTTGATATAACAGGAATTGACCCAACAAAAGTACCACTTGATGATAAAGAAACAATGTCAATCTTTAGCTCTACAGATGCATTAGGTGTAACACCAGAGCAAATAAAAAGCAAAGTTGGCAGCTATGGAATACCAGAATTTGGAACAAAATTCGTAAGAGGAATGCTTGTAGATACAAAACCAACAACATTTGACGAATTAATACGTATATCTGGATTATCACATGGTACAGACGTATGGCTTGGAAATGCACAAAGTTTAATTGAAGATGGAACAGTAACCTTGAATGAGGCAATATGTTGCCGTGACGATATTATGATATATCTAATAAAGAAAGGCTTGCCACCAAACCATGCATTCAAAATAATGGAAACAGTACGTAAAGGAAAAGCATTAAAAGACCCAGAAAAATGGGCAGAATATGTAGCAATGATGAGAGAACACGATGTACCAGAATGGTATATAAAATCATGTGAAAAAATAAAATACATGTTCCCAAAAGCCCACGCAGCAGCATATGTAACAAATGCATTTAGAATAGCATGGTTTAAAGTACACGAGCCAAAAGCATATTATGCAGCATACTTCACAATTAGAGCAGACGAATTCGACAGTGACATCATGTGCTATGGAAAAGAAAAAGTAATAAACAAAATGAAAGAAATAGACTTAGCAGGAAACAGCGCCACAACAAAGGACAAGAACATGTATGCAATACTAGAACTTGTACTAGAAATGTATGAAAGAGGAATAAACTTCTTACCAATAGACTTATACAAATCACACGCAACAAAATTCCTAGTAGAAGAAGACGGAATACGACCACCACTAAACAGCATACCAGGACTTGGAACAGTTGCAGCAAAAGGAATAGACGATGCAAAAAAAGAGGGCAAATTCATGTCAATCGACGACATGAAAATCCGTTCAAAAATAGGAAAATCTGTAATAGAGCTTTTAGACAGAGTAGGCTGCTTAAAAGGAATGAGCCAAAGCAACCAAATGAGCTTGTTTGGGTAAAAACTCGAAAATTGACAAAAGGGACACTCCTTTTTGTCAATTTTTCTTTACACTTGGGGACACTTCTTCTCGATACTAATATGCTGTAAATAATAACAACTTGGGCGTTTGGGAAAATTTTTTGCAATAAAGTTATTGCAAAAGTATACATAAGGTGATATAATATCTGTGAAAAAAAATTGTTTTACTAGTAAAGGAGAAATGTATATGGAAAATAATTTACAAGAAAATGGTAAAACAAAGGAAAAAGAACTTGATCCACTATTAAAAGCAAAAGCAGTAACAATGAGATTGAGAGGATACAATTTTCAAGAAATCTCTAGAGAATTAAATTGTGAAGAAGAAGCAGTAGAAGAATACTTAAGTGATCTTAAACTTACAGAGGAGACTTTAAGCTTATTGCATAATAAAAAGATATCTAGCCAAAGAATAAGCGATGAATGTGGCATACCTATTAATTTGGTAGATGGTTGGAGAAATATTATATTTGTAAATAAGCAAAACATAAAAGCAGAGCATAGAAAGGTGAGAGAAGTATCTGCCAAAAAAGCAGCACAAAAAATGGATAGTGAAAGAAGTGCGATGTTGAAATCACTTAAAATAGAGCCACAACCAAGAGATGAGAAGAAAGAACAAGAAATGGATAGTTTATCTCAAAAGTTGATTGAGGAGATGACAGATGAAAGTATTTTAAGCATAAAAGAAAAAATAACAGAACTACATACAATCCCTAGAACATTGGTTGATAGGGTTATAAGAAAAACAAATCTTTCTTTGGAAAGAGCTATGACAATAACTGAAAATGCCTCAAAATTAGGAGTTCCAAATGCATCAGTAGTTCAATCTGTAATTTCTAAATTTATACAACAAAAAGATTTTGTGACTGCTAAAGAATACCTTCATACATATTCATCAGACTTTGACTTAAGGAAAAGAAATCAATTAATATCAGATATACGCGCTGCAGAAAAGGGAGAAGAGCGTTAAAAATATGAGGAGTGCAAAGAAAATTGCACTCCTAAAAAAAGCCATCGACACAAAATTACATAATACCTTTAGTAAACAGAAAATTAAATAAAAATATGGTTTTCATAAAATGTTTCAAATATTAATGTGGAAAACTTGAAAAAAATAATCCGCTATTTATAGTTATTCACAGAGTTATCCACATTATCCACATATATGTGGATAGAGAAATGTTAAAAAATTACAATAATAATGTAACATAATGTCGGAAAAGAAATGAAAAGGAAAGTAAAGATATAAAAAAGTAGAAAAATGTCTGTGGATAATTTTGTGACAATAGTCACCATAACTTTGAGAAATTGGACGCAAAAACCTTGACTTTTGTATGGTATCTTGATAAAATTTAGAAATGTAAAGTGACTAAAAGAGGAGTGTCCAAAACGGTCCCAGTTTTTGGACGAAAAGGAGAGTATCTTTTGTACAAGGAAGGAAAGTGATTAGTTTAAAATGAGGGGAGAAAGAGGAGTAAGATTAACTTTGCTGGTTATTGCAACAGTTATAGCAATTCTTATATGCATTATAATTTATTGCATATTTTTTAGTCAAAATGGAATAGTTACTATGTTGGGAGAAACGAAAACAGTAATAGAAAATAGCTACAAAGAAGAAGCAGAGACTTTATCACAATTTGAGGATTACATAGATAGCTATATGCCAGATGATAAGCTATACCTAAGTTACCATGGTGACTAGTTATATATGAAATTATATATAAATATAACATAAGAAATTGAAAGCAATAAAATTTTATGTATAAATTAGCGTGTGCAATTTGTGCCACTATATGTAAATATATTAAAGCTATATTTATACATTATAAACATACATTAATTTATATAATCTCAACGCTTAAGAATAAGGGACCGAAAGAGGAAAACCAAAATGTCCAAATTCTTTGACAAAGAGGAGTGTCCAAAACGTCCAAGTTTTTGGATGAAAAGGAGTGTCCCAAAGTGTAAAATGAAATTGACAAAAAGGAGTGTCCCTAAGCGTAAAGAAAGGAAGTTAGAAAAAATGGAAAATTTGACAATGGATAAAATAGTGAGCTTATGCAAGAATAGAGGATATGTGTATCCTGGCTCAGAAATATATGGAGGTTTAGCTAATACTTGGGATTATGGACCACTAGGTGTAGAGCTAAAGAATAATATAAAAAATGCATGGAGAAAGAAGTTTATTCAAGAAAGTAAGCATAATGTCGGATTAGATGCTGCAATTTTAATGAATCCTGAGACTTGGGTTGCATCAGGTCATGTTGGCAATTTCTCAGATCCATTAATAGATTGTAAAGAGTGCAAAACTAGACATAGAGCAGATAAATTAATTGAAGAATGGGCTCATGAACAAGGTAAAGATATGATTGCAGATGGAATGAGCGATGAAGAATTAATGAATTTCATTAAAGATAATCATATATCATGTCCAAATTGTGGAAAAGAGAATTTTACTGATATTCGTAAATTTAATTTAATGTTTAAAACTTTTCAAGGTGTTACTGAAGATAGTAAATCAGAAATCTATCTAAGACCAGAAACTGCACAAGGTATATTTGTTAACTTTAAAAATGTAATGCGTACAACAAGAAGAAAATTACCAATGGGAATTGCTCAAATTGGTAAAGCCTTTAGAAATGAAATTACTCCTGGAAATTTCACATTTAGGACACGAGAATTTGAACAAATGGAGTTAGAATTTTTCTGTAAGCCTGGTACAGATTTGGAATGGCATAAATATTGGAAAGAATTTTGCGAGAATTGGCTATTAAGTCTAGGTATGAAGAAAGAAAATATTAGATTAAGAGACCATTCTCCAGAAGAACTATCACATTACAGTAATGGAACAACAGACATCGAATTTGCTTTCCCTTTCGGATGGGGCGAATTATGGGGGATTGCAGATAGAACTGATTATGACCTAAAACAACATATGGAACATTCTAAAGAGGATATGACATATTTAGACCCAGAGACAAATGAAAAATATATTCCATATTGTATTGAGCCATCATTAGGATGTGATAGAGTAGCACTTGCATTTTTATGCAACGCATATGATGAAGAAGAAATTGCAGAGGGAGATGTAAGAACTGTATTACACTTACATCCAGCATTAGCGCCATACAAAGTAGCTGTTTTACCACTTTCTAAAAAATTAAGTGATAAAGCTGAAGAAGTGTATGCAGAACTTTCTAAAAAGTTCATGTGCGATTATGATGAAGCTGGAAGCATCGGAAAAAGATATAGAAGAGAAGATGAAATTGGAACACCATACTGTGTAACAATAGATTTTGACACATTAGAAGATGAGAGCGTTACAATTAGATATAGAGATACAATGGAGCAAGTGAGAGTTAAGATTGGGGAGTTGAGCCAGTGGTTACAGTCAAAAATAGAATTTTAAATTGAAAAATAATTGTGTTTTGGCGTTGTTAAACTTCGCTTCGAAAATCCTCAGCGTACACAAAGTACGCCTCCGGTTTTCTAGCTCGTTTGCCTAGCCAAAACAGCAATTCTTTTCCAATTAGAGAATATAATATAAAATGTCCTGAACATAAGAAGGGAATGATATAAAGATGGGAAATATAAAGTATATTTTAAAAAGATTGAAAACAATGGATAAAAAGGCAATGTTTGAAAAAATTGATTCTATTCATAAAAAAACAGGAAAGTCTAAACTATACCTTTTATTTGATATGCAAAGATGTGCAAGAAAATATGGTGCAGGCTATATGGATTATGATTTGTTTGAAATGTATAACTTAACACCAGCACAGCGTGATACATATATTACAAGAGGAAGAAACAATGAACTAGTTGCTAAATATAATAATAAATCATACTTTCATTTATTTGAAAACAAAAATGAGTTTAATGAATTGTTTAAAGATTACATAAAGCGTGACTGGATAAATGTAAAAGATATGCCAAAGGAAGATGTAATAGCATTTATGAAGAGACATCCTGTGTTTATGGCAAAACCTATTGATGGTGGCTGTGGCCATGGAATAGAAAAAATAGATACTAGCGAATATAGCTCGTTAGATGAAGTGTATAATAAACTTGTGGAAGGTAATAATAACTTTGAACTAGAGGAAGTTATAAAACAACATCCAGCAGTTTCTGCAATTTATCCAGATGCTATTAATACTGTAAGAGTTGTTACAATTCTAAAAGATGGAGTAGCACATGTGATTTGTGCATATTTTAGAATTGGAAATGGCAAATTCGTGGATAATTTCAATAGTGGAGGAATGGTTGCACCAGTAAACGAAGTGACAGGTGAGGTAATTGATAGAGCTATAGATAAGAAGAAAAACTTATATGAAACACATCCTCAAACTGGATCAAAGATAAAAGGATTTAAATTTCCATATTGGGAAGAAGCTTTAAAGATGTGCAAAGAAGCGGCAAAAGTAGTTCCTCAAATGGGATACATTGGATGGGACGTATGCTTTACACCAGATGGACCAATATTTGTAGAAGGAAACGAATTCCCTGGACATGATATTTATCAGCTTCCAGAGCATACACCAAATAAGATTGGTATGATGCCAAAGTTTAACATATAGCATTAATTCTAACTAATATTCCACTCAGACCTTTAAGAAATGATATTTAAAGTCCGTTCCATCTTGCTGGTAGACCTATTTTGTATTCTCCAGGTATTCGAATAAAAAATAGGTCTACCACGTGGAACTACATGGGCAAAAAAAGAATAATATTACTTTTTTCATGTATATATGGTCTGAGTTATAAAATTTAAGATATACTAAAAATAGGAGAAAAAATTGAAAGGAAAAAGATTAAAGAAAACGGCTCATTCTTTTATGAGGAATGTTGTGATTTTAATTTGTTCGCAATTACTTATAAAAGTTTTGGGGCTTATATATAAATTAGTTATAACAAACATCGAGGGCTTTGGAGATACGGGACTTGGATATTATTCTGCCGGATATCAGATTTATGCCCTTTTGCTTACACTGTCATCAATAGGTATTCCAAGTGTTATATCCAAACTTGTATCTGAAAGAGTTGCAATTGGAGATACGAAGGGTGCACAAAGAATATTTAGGGTAGCATTTAAGTTCTTTACGACCATAGGATTAATTTTATCCATAGGATTATTCTTAGGCTCAGACTTTATCGCTACAAACATCCTTAATGTGCCAGATGTAGCATATGTAATGAAAGTGTTGTCACCTGCAATTGTGTTTGTTGCAATGTCTGCTGTGTATAGAGGATATTTTTCAGGACAGCAAAACATGAAACCTACAAGTGTATCTCAAACGCTTGAACAATTCTTAAACTGCGTACTTTCTATAACATTTGTATATGCATGCATAGGAAAAGACCCATACATCATGGCAGCAGCTGGAAACCTTTCTACAACATGTGCGATAGTTATAACATTTGTATACTTGTTAATGTACTATAGACACAACAGAATAAATACAAAAGATTCAATAGAATCACCAGAAAGAAAAAAAACAGACAAAGAATTGTTAAAAACAATTTTAGGAATATCAATACCAATTACAATAAGTTCACTAATATCAGTAATTAGTGGAGTAATAGATACTGCTACAGTAAGCAACTGTATCCAAATTTCTTTGCAGGATGCGGGAATGACAAAAGAAGCACTAGAACAAGCAGCAATGTCAGCAACAGGAATATTATCTAAAGTGGATACATTAGTAAGCTTTCCACTTGCAATAAACCTAGCATTCTCAACAGCACTAACACCAGCAATATCTGAAGCACTAGCAAAGAAAGATAAGAAAACAGCATCAAGAAGATTATCATTCTCATTCTTTGCATCATTAATAATTATCTTGCCATGCGCACTTGGATTTATAGCTTTAGCAGAGCCAATATTAAGAATGTTATACCCAACAGCCTATGACGGAGCGGGAGTGTTTATGATAGCATCAGTATCAATGATACTTACAGCACTATCTCAAACACTTACAGGAGGACTATATGGTGTAAATCAATCGAAAATACCAGCAATAGCAGCAGGGCTTGGAGCAGTAATTAAATTTATACTAAACATGATATTAATAAGCAATCCAAACATAGGAATATATGGAGCAGCAATAAGCTCATTTGTATATCAAGTTATAGTGTTCTTTATATGCTATAACGTAATGAACAGATGCGTAAACATGCATATAAAATTCAAAACACATATATTAAAACCAGTATTATCAGCAATAGGAATGGGAATAGTTGTATTCTTTGGATATAAGCTATTCAGTACATTTGCAGGAAACACAATAAGCACAATCTTATCAATAATAGTAGGTGCAATTTCATATTGCCTATTCATACTACTTACAAAAACACTTACAAAAGAAGATATTTTGATGATACCTTATGGTACAAAAATATATGGTGTGCTTGTGAAGTTGGGATTGTATAAGGAAGAAAGAGAGCCATTAAAATAAGTTTAAAAAATAATTGTATTTTGGCGTTGTTAAGAAAGGAAAAATATGATTTGGTACTTTGTAATTTACTTGATTATAATTAATTTAATAGCATTTCTTGCAATGTATATAGATAAAAGAAAAGCAAAATACGGGAAATGGAGAATACCTGAGCAAACTTTGTTTATACTAGCTGTAATAGGTGGTAGTATTGGAGCAATTGCAGGAATGTATACTTTTAGGCATAAGACTAAAAAACTAAGATTTTCAATAGGTTTTCCTGTAATTTTAGTTTTGCAAATAATACTTATTGTGTCATTGTGGAATGATTTCGTAAAATAAAGATGGAATGGTTATAGCACCATTCCATCTATTGCGTTTATGTAAAGAAGACAAATGAAATTCTAAAAAATATTACAAAAATGTTACAGAAATATTACAATTATATTACATTTGCTAAAAGTGTTGAAAAAATAATGCTGATAGTATAAAATTAGGACATACTACGAAAATATTTCTTGAGACAAATATAAAAAGATAAATAAAAGGAGGAACACAAAAGATGAAGCAAATAGAAGTACCAGAAAATAAAGATAAATATGCATAAAAAACGAAGAAAATGGTAAAAATAATAAAAAATAAACTTTGGAAGGAGAAAGTAGATGAAAGGAACAAAAAAGTTAGGAAAAAATGCTGAGCAAAATATAAAGAATATTGCTAAGCAAAATAATCGGAATAACATTACTAGCGTTAGTTATTACAATTATATTGATAATAATCTTAGCAGTAGTGGCAATAAACTTTGCATTTGGAGAAAATGGACTAATATCAAAAGCGCAACAAGGTAAATTGCTACATGATATAGAGTATACAAGGGAAAAACTTGGGTCAGTATTAGTAGATGCATTGGTAGAGAAAAAATTAAACTCAGAATATAACCAAGATGATTTTTTAGATGATTTCATATATGCAAGAGAGCCAGAAGCAGAAGCAACTGAAGAAGAGATAAGTTTAAATGGACACACATTTGAATTAGATAGAAGTGTGCCACAATTAGGAGAATATATAGGAGAGGCAGGAAACTTGCCACCAAGAATAAGAAAAGTAGAAGTGACAAATAAAACATTATCAGAGGTAAGTGTGGAAGTAACAACAGCAAGAGCAGATGGAGCAACATATAGATATTCGTTTAAGAAAAATGATGAAGACGACAGCAATTACCAAGGTAATGTAGAGCAAGCAGGAAACACATACACATTTAGCAATTTAGAAACATTAGTAATCTATAACTTAAGAGTAGAACTAATAAAAGATGGAGAAGTAGCGGACACAGAAGTAATAAATGTACGCTTAGGAGAGCTAGATGAAGGAAGTTTAACATTTGGAACAACACAGTGGCAAGGAAATGGAACAGCAAGTTTACCAGTAAGTACAACAACAAATGAGCAGATACAATACCAAATAAATGATGTAGCAGAAGGAAGCTGGACAACAATAGCAAACAATGGAAGTATAACTAACATACAAAATGGAGCAACAGTATTTGCAAGATTATGGAATGGTAGCAATGGAAGTGAATATATAAGTAGAACAATAGTAGATGATGTAAAACCAACTTTAACTTATACAATTGACCCAGAAACACAGGGAGCAGAAAGTGTAACAATAACAGTAACAGCAACAGACAATGAAAGTGGAATAGCTAGTATAACAACACCAGATGGAGAACAAACAAAAACAGGTGCAACAGCAACTGCAGATTACACAGTAACAACAAATGGAGAATATACATTTACAGCAAAAGACCAAGCAGGGAATGTAAGTGAAGAATTAAAAGTAAATATTGAAAATATAAAAGTAGAAGTAGATAGGGCAGCAACAAATGGAAAGATAGATGTACTATTTGTAAATGAAAATAATCAAATAATAGATGAGCCAGAAACACCAAGTTTAAGTGATGGAATGACACCAGTAAAATGGAATGGAAGTAACTGGGTAAAAACAACATCAACTGACCCAGACTGGTATAACTATGGAAACAAAGAATGGGCGAACATAGTGCTAGAGCCAGAAAGTGGACTAGATGCAAATGGAGACCAACAACTATTTGATAGTAATGGAATACTAGATGAAGACTCAAACTACAGCATGTTAGTATGGATACCAAGATATGCATATAAAATAACATACTACGCAGCAGATGGACAAACAATAACAGGTTACTCAAATAGTGACGGAATAACAGATGCAAGTGGAAGAATACAAGAAGGAACAGAAAGACCAGATGCAGTAGAAGTAGGAGATAAATTTGTATTACACCCATCATTTGATTATGGAGATGAAGAGATAGGGATGCATAGTTTAAGAGGATTTTGGGTAGGAAAATTTGAGACAAGTAATACAGATTGCACAACAACAGCATCAAGTGGACAATATAATGGAACAACTAGAACAGTACAAATTAAGGCAGGAGTGACAAGTTGGAGAAATATAACAATAAGCAATATGTATACAGTATGTACAGAATTAAATAAAACTAGCAACGCATATGGACTAAATACAAGTGATAGCATGTTAGATCCACATATGATGAAAAATAGTGAATGGGGAGCAGTGGCATATTTAAGCAAAAATGAAATATTTGGAAAAGGAGATGAAGTGTGGATAAATCCAAACGGTAGTTATATAACAGGACAAGCAGGAACGAGTGCAAGTGCAAGTAGCACAACAAGTACAGATGCATATAATGAAGGAAATGGTCCACAAGCGAGTACAAGTGGAAATGTAACAGGAGTATATGACATGAGTGGAGGAGCACATGAATATGTAGCAGGATATGTAAATAATGAAGATAGTAACTTACAAACATATGGAAGCACATTATTAAATGCATCACAAAGATACAAAGAAATATATAATATGGGAACAAGCGATGAAGCAAATTTGAATTATAAAGCTAATATGGAAAGATACGGAGATGCTGTAAGTGAAATATCAACAGAAGGTATACAAAGAACATCCTGGTACAGTGATTCCTCTGGCTTCCCTTCCTCTAGCGGTCCGTTCTTCTTCCGCGGAGGCGTTTGCATCAGTACATCTAGTGCCGGTGTGTTTGGCTTCATCGGCACTATGGGCCACAACTACAATGGCATCAGTTTCCGCGTGGTCCTTCCTGTACTACAGTAACCTTGTGTAAATGTCAATAGTTTTTGTAGTTTTTTGACAAAAAAATATGTAGGATTT
>CAKNQJ010000003.1 GCA_930990645.1 uncultured Clostridium sp.
AATTGGATAAGTAAATGAATAAGAAAAAGGTAGTGGTACCCGAACATACGGCTACGATAGTGTATAATCTGATGTGTAAATACTTTTTGTATTCCACACACCAGATTATACACCATCCCGACACTTTTGATGAAAGCTTACAGTAGCAAGAGCTTTACGACGAAAAAGTTCGACCAACACTAATTTAAAATATGAAAAAAAGTAGCATAAAATCGAAAAATAAATAAGATTTTATGTTACTTTTTTAAATCGATGTTAATTTTTTACAACAAAAATGATTATGATAAAATTTTTGGCATACAAAAAAGACCATCAATAGAATACAAATGGTAAAATATGGAATAAAGAGAAGAGATAACACGTCATGCAGAATAAAATTGCATTTGATTACAGCATACCTAGAGCAACAGAAAGCTAAATTGAAATAAAATAAACCAGTATTAAATAGAGAAAATGTTTTTTTGAAACGAACTCCATTTTTCTTAGAACATCTAATTTTTAGATAGTCCTTAAAAGTAGATTTATTCTTAGAATAATCAACACCTAATATAGTAAGCCAAAGGAGTGCAACGCACATAAGACCAAATAAAGTAGTAAAGGCATGAATATTGCGTATTCTAGTACTTTTGTATATTGATTTTTAGCTTTACATCAATATTTTAACAAAAAAGGTTTTTTTTGCAATTTATTTTAGATATATAATACATTCCTTTAAAATAAAAACGGCTCTATAAAAAAGTGTCGGGTATTAAGCAGGCAATACAGTCCCGTAAATTATGAAAGTGCATCTTCAATTATTGATTTATCAAATCATATATAGTAAAATAATAGTGTAAGATAAAGAGAGTAAAGGAAAGTGATGTTTATGTTGAAGTTGCCATATGGAATAAGTAATTATGAAGAGCTAATAGAAGATGGATACTACTATGCAGATAAGACAATGTATATAGAAAAGTTAGAAAATTTGGCAGAAAAAAGAATAATGTTTTTACGTCCAAGAAAGTTTGGAAAGACTTTGTTTACAAGTACACTAGAAAATTATTATGATATAAAAAAAGCAGATAAGTTCGATCGACTTTTTGGGAACACATATATAGGCAAAAATCCAACAGAATTAAAGAATTCGTATTATATTTTAAAATTCAACTTTTCAGGGATAGATACAACTAATGAAGAAACAACAATGCAAGGGTTTAAAAGAGAAGTAGCATCATCAATAGGAGTGTTTGTACAAAAATATGGATTAGATTTTTTTGTAAACGAAGATGATGAAGCAGAAGGAATATTGGATAATATAATAAAAGCTTTTTATATACAAAAACCAGAAGAAAAAATATATGTCATAATAGATGAATATGACCATTTTGCAAATGAGTTATTAAGTTTTAACACAAATCAATTTAAAAGCTTGGTATCTAAAAATGGTAAAGTAAGAAAATGGTATGAAATACTAAAAAAAGGAACAGAAAGTGTAGTAGATAGAATATTTATAACAGGAGTAGCACCAATAACACTAGATAGTTTGACATCTGGTTTTAATATAGTCTCAGATAGGACTCAAAGCGAAAGTTTTAACGAAATGATGGGTTTTACTACAAAAGAATTAGTAAAGATGATGGAAGATATAGGAATAGGAGAAAAAGAGCAAGAAGAGTTATTGCCTATCATGAAAGAAAATTATGATGGATATAAGTTTGCAATAGATGCAGAAGAAAAAATGTATAATTCAAATATGTGCTTATACTTTCTAAATGCATATATGGAGAAAAGAAAAACACCAGCGAAACTGATAGACACAAACATAGCAAGTGATTATAAAAAATTAGGGAACATGCTAGACCTATGCAGAGGAGATGAAAGGGAAAGAATAATAGAAGATACAATAGTAGGAGAAGGAATAGTAAGTGAAATAACAGAGAAATTTAATCCAGCAGTAGAATTTGGAGAAAAAGAATTAGTATCAATGCTATTTTACCTAGGATATTTGACGATAGCAGGTGAGGAGATAGGGACACCAGTATTAAAGGTACCAAATAAATTAATGAGAGAACTATATTCAGAATATTTTATAAAATTATTAAGCTTAGAAACAGATATGAACATAACAAATGAATATACAGCAATAAGAAGAGAAATAGCATTAGAGGGAAAGATAGATAAGATAGTAAATATAATGGAAGAATTTTTGAAGAGACTGTCAAATAGAGATTATGTAAAATTTGAAGAAAAATATATAAAGATAATGTTCTACACAATAGCAAGTAGTATAAATGGGTATGTAGTAAAATCAGAGATGGAAGTAGAAAGAAAATATCCAGACATAGTAATGATGCCAAAAGAAAGAGATAAAGGATATAAATCAATAATGATAGAGTTCAAATATTTAAGGAAAGATGAAGAGAGTAAGTTAGAAGAAAAACAAGAAGAGGCAAGAAAGCAAATAGAAGAATATGGCGAGTTTGAAGAAATAAAGGCAATCCAAAACTTGCATAAATATACAGTGGTAGCGGTGAATGATAAGTTGTATGTGGAAGAAATATGAAACTTTGACAAAAGGGACACTCCTAAGTGTCAAAAAATATTGACAAAATCTAGTGTCCCTAAGTGTCAAATATTACAAGAATGTTACAGAAATATTACAAATATATTACATTTTGCTAAAATGGTTGAAAAGCAAACATTAGTAGTGTACAATACATATATGCTATTAGTGTTTATATGGTTTTTTATTCCATTTGTGTTCGAATAAAAAACATGTCGACCAAGAGAAAAAAATCATACAAAATATTTGAATTAGAGTTTCTTATGTAAGAAAGTAAGCGATAAATTACGAAAATAAAAAGGAGAAAAAACGAAATGAAAAAGAATACAAAGCTTGAAAACGTTGAAGTTCTAGAGAGAGAGAGAGAGAGAGAGAGAGAGCAAGTCTTAGAAAAATAGGCTTTATTTGTCATGACAAAAATAAAATAGAAATATTAAAAAGGATAGACTTAAAAGAAAAAGTTTGTGTAAAAGCAAAAAGACTTTTTCAAAAGAGTCTATCCTTTTTGTGCGTGTTTTATGTGATAAAAATAAAGGATAAGTATGCATGAGATAGAAATTTTTAAAAGAAAAGAATTTTACAATAGATGCAGCTGAATAAATTTTAAAAGAATGGAGGCGTAAACAAATTGTATAGAGATAAAGTTAGAAGTAAGAAAAAGCATAATAAGATGCAAGAAACAATTCAACAAAACAGAAATAATAAGTCTGGAATAACTCTGGTTGCACTAGTACTAACAATAATCATAATTATAATCCTAGCAACAGTAGCAATGAACTTCCTACTTGGAGAAAATGGGTTAATAACAAAAACACAACAGGCAGCAGAAATGTCGGAAATAGAAAGTGTACGAGAAAAATTAGAGATAGCAAAAGGAACAGCCGTAATAGATGGGCAAGGATACATAGATCCAGATAACTATTTTGATATAATAGAAGCAGACGGAATAATAGAAAACAAAGACACAGATGTAATAGATAATGGAGATGGAACATATGAAGTAACAACGGTAGAGGGATACATATTCATAATAACTCTATTGCCAACCCCAGAAGAAGTAAAAGATTTAGAGATAGAATATGATGGAAGAGTAGATGAACTAAGAATAAAGAAAATAGAAATAACAGATAAGACAACAAATAGTATAACTATAAATGTAGATGCGAGAAATGCAGATGGAGCAACATATATATATTCATATAAATTAGATGAAGAAACAAGTTGGAAAGAGGCAGATACAAGTAAAAACAATACATGCAAGATAGAGGGATTGTTAGAAGGAAAACTATATAATGTAAAAGTAAGAGTAGAAAAAAGTGAGGAATATGCAGAAAAGGAAGTAAGTGTTTTAATGGGAGAGGTTCCAGAAGGGACAATAACATTTGGAGATACAAAGTGGAAAGGAGATGGAACAGCAAGTATAGTTATAAACAATAGTGCAGAAGGATATCAGTTGCAATATCAAATAAATGCTATAGAGGATAATGGTTGGAGAAACATAGACAGCGGAGGAACGGTAGAAGGATTAACATACCCAAGCACAGTATATGCAAGAATATTTGATGGGACAAACGGAAGTGAGCATGCAAGCGCAAGTTTGGAAGATAAAATAGCACCAAGCGTAAATGTAACAAGCACAGGAACTACATCAAATAGTGTAAGTGTAAGTGTAGCAGCAACAGATGCAGAAAGTGGAATGGTAGAAAGTCCAACATACACATATAGCATAAAAGAAAGCAGCCAGCCAGACAGTAGTTATACAACGCCAGAAAATGCAAGCAATCTAACAACAAATTCATACACATTTACAGGATTAACCCAAGGAACAAATTACACAGTAAGAGTACAAGTAAATGGAGATAAAGCAAACAACATAGGAAGTGGAATATTAGCAAATCAAACAACAGGAACAGTAGGAGGGGCAACAGGAGGACTGACAGAAGGAAATATAGTAGCAAGTAGCCCAACATGGAGTAATGGACAAGCAAGTATCACACTAACTACATCAGTAGCTGGAATGCAGATACAATACCAGAAAAATAGTACAACAGGAAGCTGGACGACAATCTCAAGTGGCGGACAAGTAACAGGACTAAACCATAATGATACAGTATATGCAAGACTATGGGATGGAACAAATGCAGGAGACTATGCAAGTGTAACAATAAAAGATGGTACAGCACCAACAATATCAAGCTTCACAGCGACTAATACAACTACAAATAGTATAACAGTACAAGTATCAGCAAGTGATGGAGAAAGTGGACTAGCAACAAGTGGAAGATATAAATATTATTTAAATAATTCATTAAAAGCAACCAATAATAGTAGTTCATATACATATACTGGCTTAGCAGATAATACGACATATACTCTAAAAGTAGTTGTAACAGATAATGCAGGTAACGAAAAAACTAGTAGCAACATAACACAAAAGACACTACTTGATAATACTGCACCAGTAATTTCAAGTACATCTTTTAGTTCTAAAACGACAAGTAGTATAACGATAAGAGCAACAGCAACTGATGCAGATAATGACAGAATAACATATAAATTATACACAAGCACATCAAGCTCAAGCGGATTTACTCAAAAAGCAAGTACAAGTGCAGCATCAGGTACACAAGTGACATTAACAGCATCAGGATTAAGTCAATATACAACATATTATTATTATGTAGAAGCATCTGATGGATATGAAACAAAAAAAGGAAGTACATCATCTGTAAGAACATACTGCCCTGGCACAGGATTAACATGTAATGGACCATTCCAAACTAGTCGTGATTGCACTGCGTGTAACCGGTTCAGGTAGGATAAAACATTATTGTACAGGCTATGGTATATCTTCTTCAAGAAGTTCAGCTAAACCAATGAAAAGGTGTCCGTCATGTCAGAGAGAGTTGAGCGGAGATACTGAATGGCGTGTTGTAGTCAAATGTGATGTTTGCGGGAAGACGAGTGCTATCACAAAAATTTGTGCGAGATGTAATACAAGAGGGGATTATAGAGGAGTTTATTTTACTGCAGAATATTCTACTGACATAAGCTGTACTTCTTGTGGACGGTACAGGAGAATTTATCACGAGTATAAATTGCTCGCATGGCAAATCTAGCACACATCAATATTGCAGCCATGGAAAGACATCACAACATGATTAAAATAAATTGAATATTATATCTAAAATGACCGTATCAAGCTCTATATGAAGATTACCATAAGACTTGATACGGTCATTAATACAATAAAAAAACTCGTCCAAAATCTATAATACATCTGCTATAAAAGGTGAAAAATTATGATAAAAACCATATATTAAAATCAAAAAGTATGATATAATATTTATGTTAATACTAATAAAGGAAAGAGGAAAATGTTTAACATAGAAGAAGAGTTAAAAAAATTGCCACATAAACCTGGCGTATACATTATGCAGGATAAAGATGACAAAATAATATATGTAGGTAAAGCTATTTCATTAAGAAATAGGGTAAGGCAATATTTTAGAAAAACGAATAAAACTAAAAGAATAGAAAACATGGTAGCTTTAATAGACCATTTTGAATACATTGTTACAGACAATGAGGCAGAGGCATTGATACTTGAATGTAATCTAATCAAGAAAAATATGCCTAAATTTAATGTGCTTTTAAAAGATGACAAAACATATCCATACATAAAAGTTAATGTAAAAGCAGAATTTCCAGATGTATATATCACAAGAAGAATTTTAAATGATGGAGCAAAATACTTTGGACCATATGCAAGTGCTGGAAGTGCAAAAGAAATGGTTGAGTTTATCAAATCTAAGTTTAAAATAAGGCAGTGCAGAAGTTTTAAGTATAAAGATAGACCATGTTTAAATTATCATATAAAAAAGTGTATGGCACCATGTATGGGTTATGTATCAAGAGAAGAATACATGAAACAAATAGATGAGATAATTGATGTATTAGAAGGAAAAACAGATAAATTAGTTAAACAATTAAATCAAGAAATGTTAGAGGCATCAAAAGGAATGCATTACGAGAAAGCAGCATATTTAAGAGACAAGCTTATAGCAGTAGAGAGAATTTCAGAGAGACAAAAAGTTTCAAACATCTCAGAAAATGACATTGATGTAATAGGACTAGCTAGAAATGATACAAAAGTATGTGTCGAGATATTTTTTGTAAGAAAAAGTAAAATGATAGGAAGAGAGCATTTCTTCTTAAATGATTTAGTAGATGAAGAGTCAAAAGAAATCATATCAGGCTTCATAAAACAATACTATTTAGATAGACCAGTTCTTCCAAATAAAATTATGATAAGGGAAGAAATTGAAGATAAAGAAGTATTGCAAGAATGGCTTACAAAAGAAGCAGGAAGAAAGCTCGAAATAAAAACTCCGCAAAAAGGTGAGAAACTAAGACTAGTTGAAATGGCAGAGAATAATGCAAAGATTACTTTGGAAAATAAAGAGAAAGATAAAAATGCAATATTACAAGAACTAAAAGAAGTACTAAAATTAGATAAGCTACCTAGAAAAATAGAATGCTATGATATATCTAATTTATCAGGAACAAATATGGTTGCAGGAATGTGTGTACTGCAAGACGGAATTATAAAAAAGAATATGTCAAGAAGATTTAGAATAAAAACAGTATTTGGACAAGACGACCCAAGATGTATGAAAGAAGTAATTGGAAGAAGATTAGTACATTCAATAGAAAATCCAAATGGAGGATTTGGAAGATTGCCAGATGTGATTTTTGTGGATGGAGGAATAACTCAGATAAGAGCGGCTATAGAGGCAATCGAAGAATTAAAAGAAAAATATAAAAAGGAAAATGCAGAGTTTGACACAAGTATTTTAGACATACCAATCTATGGAATGGTAAAAAATGATAAGCATCAAACACGAGCATTAATGAACAAAGAAAGAGAAGAATTAGAACTTACAAATGAACTATTTAACTTAATAACAACATTCCAAGATGCAGTACATGATACAGCAATAGGATATCACAAAAAATTAAGAGAAAAAGAAACAACCAAATCAGCATTAGATGAAATATCTGGAATAGGTGAAGTAAAGAAAAAAGCATTGCTTAAAAAATTTGGTAGCATCAAAAAAATTGCAAATGCAGAAATAGAAGAACTAACTAAGATTAAAGGAATAAATGAAAAATTAGCGAAAAAAATAAAGGAAGAATTGTCATAAAACTCACCTCCCTTGCATATAATGGAAAATAGGGACAGGTCTCAAATTCCACAAAAGTGGAAAATAGGGACAGGCCTAAGTTTCCACGAAGCAAGGAAAAGGGGAGGATACAATTATGGAGTATGCAAAAGATATTGTCTTGAATTTGAAAGCTGGACAAGAGGCAAACAAAAGAGATTGGAGAAGAACAAGAAATAGGAGGAGAAATAACCAAAAAAATGGTATAATTTCAAGAACACTTGGAAAATTATTGAAACATAAAATTATTACAACAGTTGCTTTTGCAACGATAGGATTTATGGCAATTGATATTTATCTTGTAACTAGTTTTGTAAATGTTTTAGGAAGAATTTGAAAACTCGAACAAAGGGAAGGAATAAAATGGAAGTAGCAAATAATTGGAAAGATTATGAAATACTAGATATGGCAAATGGAGAGAAATTAGAAAGATGGGGAGATGTTATACTAATAAGACCAGACCCACAGATAATTTGGAAAAGCAAAAGCTTTCCTAAAAAGTGGGAAAGCGCAAATGCAAGATATAACAGAAGTTCATCTGGTGGAGGAGGCTGGAAGTATAATAAAAAGATGCCTGAGAATTGGCAGATAAAATATAAAGACCTAACATTTAATATTAAGCCAATGGGATTTAAACACACTGGCTTATTTCCTGAGCAAGCAGTTAATTGGGATTGGATGATATCAAAAATAAAAAATGCAAAAAGAGATATAAAAGTTTTAAATCTATTTGCTTATACAGGAGGAGCAACTGTAGCATGTAGCTATGCAGGTGCTTCAGTATGTCATGTGGATAGCTCAAAGGGAATGACAACATGGGCAAAAGAGAATGTGGCATCATCTGGTTTAGAAAAAAGACCTATTAGATTTATAGTAGATGATGTTGTGAAATTTGTAAATAGAGAAATTCGAAGAGGAAACAAATATGATGCAATAATAATGGACCCACCTTCTTATGGAAGAGGAACAAATGGAGAAGTGTGGAAATTTGAGGAGAATATAGCTGATTTAGTGGAAGTATGTACAAAAGTATTGTCAGACAATCCATTATTCTTCTTGATTAATTCATATACAACTGGAATTTCTAGTACAGTATTAGAAGATATTTTGAGATTAAATATAAAAAAGAATGGAAAATTCTCACATGGAGAAATAGGACTTCCTATGAGAGATTCGAAGTTGATATTGCCTTGTGGTATTTATGGCAAATGGGAGAGTTAGCTACAAAATAAACGGCGTCTTGCGTTGTTAAAATTTAGATGAAAAATCCTCAGCGTACACCAAGTACGCTTCCGGTTTTTCACTAAATTTTGCCTAGCAATACTTGTTTCTTTTGTAGCTATATAATAGTTAGAATAGGAGAAAGAAATGCAGAAATTAAAAGTAATATTTGAAGACAATCACATAATAGTAGTAGAAAAGCCAGTAAACATCCCATCACAGGGAGATAAAACTGGTGATATAGATATGCTTACAATAATAAAAGATTATTTAAAGGAGAAATACAATAAACCTGGAAACGTGTACTTAGGTTTAATACATAGGTTAGACAGGCCAGTTGGTGGAGTTATGGTGTTTGCTAAAACATCTAAAGCAGCGGCGAGATTAAGTGAGCAGGTTAGAGAAAAGGTATTTCAAAAAACGTATTTAGTAGTTGTGAATGGAAAGATGGAAGAGGAGAAGCGGATGCTTGGAAGATTATCTGCTAAAAAACGAGAGAAACAATATGAGCAAAGTTGTAAAAGAAGGTACAAAAAATGCAAAATATGCTTTACTTGATTATAAAGTGCTGAAATATAATGAAGAGATTAATTTGTCAGTTTTAAAAATAAATTTACATACAGGTAGGCATCATCAAATAAGGGTACAACTTTCGAGTAGGGATCATAGCATATATGGTGACCAAAAGTATGGAGGAAGAGGACATGGTAAGCAAATTGCACTTTGGGCGTATACTTTAAAGATTGTACACCCAATAACCAAGGAAGAAATGACGTTCAAATCTATACCAGAATTAAATGGAACATGGAAAATATTAGAAGGATTAGAATTATAGAAGCTAGAGATAGCTTCTTTTTATGTTAATTTTATGAAAATACAAAAATATTATACGAAACGAAAAAAACAAATTTTTATATAATATAAAACCTCATTTGTATAAGAAATAAAAAATATGTCACAAAAAGTATTATTATAATCTCAGTTCAAATGAGGTGAGCAAATTGATAGATAAATTATGCAGTTACATATTAGAAAAGATGAAGAAAAAAATGCCAGAAATTGATGAAGAACAATCAGAAATAATTACTTATGGACTACAACTGATAATCGGAGAAATACCTAAATTATTTTTGATATTTGCAGTTGGATTTCTGTTTGGAGTAGGCTGGTATATGCTATTTGCTTATATTGCAATACTACCATATAGAGCAATGTCAGGAGGATTTCACTTAAAAACACATCTGGGATGCATAATAGGAACACTATTGTTCTATTATGGAAATATAATAATCAGCAGTTTACTATATTTAGACAATATACAAAAATATATTTTGATAGGGTTAACATACATATTTGGAATACTTATGGTAAGCATATATGCACCAGCAGATACAGAGAATGTGCCTATTATAAGCAAACATGAAAGAAGAAAGAAAAAAATATTATCATTTTTTACTTTATCATTAACATTAATTGCAGCAGCTTTTATACCAGATAGAATGTTATCAAACATATTGATAATAGGAACAATTATTCAATCTTTATCAATAACTAGATTAGCATATAAAATTACAAATAATAAATATGGATATGAAGTATATGCAGAAGAAACAGCCAATAGTGCAATACAAGAAAATAATGCATAAAATTTAAAATACAAAAATAAAATTAATAAATTAGTTAATAAACATTAGCCGGCAATGTTTTATTATATAAATAATCAAACAAATGGGGGGAAGAATATATGTTAAAAACTTTAGCAAAAATGGCTGAAAAATATGCAAAATCAACAAACACAGCATGCTATATATGTAGTATTTTTCATCAACCAAAAATGCCAGCATCTTTAATTAAAAAGGATAAATAAAAAGCAAATAACAATTATTTCCAAAAAATAAAATAAAAAATTCGACAAACTAAAAAATAGCCTCTATATGAGACTATTTTTTAGGTGAAAATTATTTGTATATTTCAAATTGTTGTGTAAAGAATTCGTTATCCTTTGTAGTAAATAAATTTAAATTATTATTATGCATAAGTATTTCTCTAACCTTCCATAATCCTAAGCCACTATGATTTTTTTTAGAAGTTTCACCTTTTTGATAAATTTCTTCTGTATCTACATCTTTATTAGCATATGTATTTTGGATGACAACTTCAATCATATTGTTATTATCCTTTCTAAAAGTAACATTAATAATTTTCTTATCACATTCTTTGGCTGCTTCAATTGCATTATCTAATAAAATACCAAGAATTCTTGTAAACTCATATATTTTCATACGTTTTTCTATTTCATTCAAATCTAAAAATACATGTAAATTAATTTGCACATTTTGCTGATCTGCTTCATAGTACTTAGTTGCAAGCAAATGGTAAATTGCTGGATGATTAATTACTTCAGGAGATAATGCATATAGATTATTTGTTTTATTGCATTCATCTAAAAGTTGTTTATAATATGTTTTTAAACCATCTATATCTTCATTAACTACATAACCACCAATACTATTTACCATATTATCAAAATCATGTTTAAAAGATCTAACTTGTTCATGTAAAATTTTAAATGTATGAAGTTCGCTTTGAGTATTTTCTAATTCTATTGTTGTAGAAGCTAGTTTTGATGTGTTAATAATGCTATAAAGACTAACAACAAAATATGCAACTAAACCTATGGTACTAAATAATATAATATAAGTTGGCATAGTATTACTATAAAAATAAATTAAGTAAAATTGTATGCCTAAAACTATAACAATTAATAAAGCATTAACCACTAATAAAGTTCTGGTCTTATGATTCATATTCTCAAAAATACTAATATTAAGTTTAAAGTTTTTTATTAATTGCGTTAAAATAAAGATAATTGTATATATGCAAATAGCAATAATTAACCTGTATGCAGGAGTTATAACAATTATATCTAAAGATAGGTTAAATAAATTTTGCGCTATCTTAGCAAAAATAAAATCTAAAGTAGAAGTAGTTATCATTGTAATTATTTCTGATAGTATACTTTTTAAAATTGTAGTTTTTAAGATAAAGAACACCATAAGTGACCATATAATTACATTAATAAATAAAGCATAAGATCTAGGAACTAAAAAAGTAATCAAATTTCCAACGGTTCCATATGCTAAAACATAGATTAATTTCCTTTTCTTAGTTGTTTGAATATTCAGAATTGCAGTAAAGTATAACATGCATACAAAAGCATCTAGATAGCATAATGGTATTCCTTGTAATTTAACAATTAGATCATTTGGCACAGTCAATGCTGACCATATTGTTTGAAAAATATTCATTTTTAAATACCTCCATAAAATTATTTTTATATTTAGGGCCGATATAACACTTATCATTCTTTGTAAAAGAAATAGTATTATCAACCATATCAATATCAGTTATTTTATCCATATTCACTATATAAGATTTATGGCATCTGACAAAATTATAAGGTAACATATCAGAAATTTTACTAAAAGAACTATATGTTTCATAATCCCTAGTATCAGTGTGAAATATTACCTTCATTCCATCCTTCTTAATAAATCGAATGCTATCTTCTTTAATAATAGTTTTATCATTATCTAATCTTATGTATCTAGTCTTATTTCCAAAAACATCTGAATATAATCTAAGAATTGTTTCTTCAAATCGTTCTTTAGTTAAAGGCTTTTGCAAAAAATCAAAAGTTTTACATTTATATGCTAGCATGCCAAATTCAAAATATCCTGTAATGAAAATTATGTATATATTTTTATCAAGTTCTCGTATTTTCTTAGCAATTTCAATTCCAGTCATAGATGATTTTAGTTCAATATCCAAGAGTAATACATGTGTTGGGTGGCTTTTAACATATTTTAATAAATCATTAGGGTTATTTGTAGAAAAAGTAATTTGACCATTTAAATTGTTAGAAATAATGATAGAATTTAACATTTTTGATAATTTTTCAATAGCACTTGGATTATCATCACATAATACAAAATTCAACATTTTACAACCTCCAATAATAAAATAAAATTGTAATCTAAAATTCGACATAAATACAATTTTTTCCAGCTAAATAATAATATAATCTAAAAAATTTGACTTGTCAATATGTTTTTTTAGAAAAAATATATTTATTTGTCGAAAAATATTATATTACAATAAAAAAATAAATTGTAAAAACCGACTTAAAAGTCAAAAAAAATTTATTTATTAGTATTAAATAAAAAATTGATAGCATAGACTTAAATAAAACAGTGTTATTCAGGAGGAGTGCATGAAAAATAAAGATATAAAAAAAGTAACAACGTGTCTTACAGTAATACTTACCTGTGTATTTACTATTTCGGTTATAAACACTAAGAATCCGAATGCGGTACAAACAAGTTCTACTGCGGCTATTAGCGACAAAAAGATTGAGTGGGGAATAAAAAGAGGTGATAATCATGAACAGCCTGACTTAGGAAGTGAGAATAAACGAATTATAGATAAGTACGATGGGATAAGTATGGGAAATAGTGAAAAGCCATATGTATATTTAACATTTGATTGTGGTTATGAGGCAGGATATACAGAAAAGATATTAGAGGTGTTGAAACAAAATGATGTAAAGGCTACCTTTTTCATAACAGGACATTACTTAAATTCAGCTACTGATTTAGTTAAGAGAATGATTGATGATGGACATATAATAGGAAATCATACAGCAGACCATATTTGCATGCCAGAAGTGTCAAATGAAGAAATAAAAGAGGATGTCATGGAATTACATATAGCACTTTATGATAAATTTGGATATGAAATGAAATATATTCGTCCACCAGAAGGAACATATAGTGAAAGGACAATAGCTTATACAAATACTTTAGGATACAAAACTGTAATGTGGTCATTTGCATATGATGATTGGGATGAAAACAAACAAGGAAGAGAGGATTATGGAAAGAAAAAAATATTAGATAATGTACATAATGGTGAGGTTATGCTATTACATGCAACATCAAAAGATAATAGCAATATATTGGATTATTGTATAAAAGAAATTAAAAACATGGGTTATGAGTTCAGGAGTATAGATGAGTTTGAAAAATGAGAAGTGTCCCAAAGTGTAAAGAAAAGTTGACAAGAGGGACACTCATAAAGTGTAAAAAAAAATTGACAAAAAGGAGTGTCCCCAAGTGTAAAGAAAAATTGACAAAAAGGAGTGTCCCTAAGCGTCAAAGAAAGGAGAAAAGATGAGAAGAAAAGTAAGAAAATTGGATGAAATACTTGAAATCCCAGTTGAACTGAGCACAGATAATCCGAAGATTACTATTGTTGGGTTTGAGAGAGTTCTTATTGAAAATTACAGAGGAATTTTGGAGTATCAAGAATATTTTGTAAGGCTTAATACATACATTGGAATTATTAATATTAATGGGTTTAATTTACAATTGGAGGAGATGACTACAGATGATTTGTTGGTAACAGGAAAGATAGACAGTATCGATTTTGAAAGCACCACTGAAGAAGAGGAAAAATAGCTTAGTAAATAAACACGGGAGGGAGAATGTGTAAGAAAAGGCCTGTCCCCAAAACGAAACTTTTTTCGTCGTGAAACCTGTCCCCAAAACGAAGAAAAGTTCGCTCACAGACCTGTCCCCAAAACGAAAAAGGAGGAAAAGCATGGATGCAAATAGAGTATTGCAATATATGAATGGATATGTAGATATAGTTATAGAAGGATATTATATAGAAAGATTTATAAATGTTTGTAACACAAAAAATATTCTTTTGTGGAATATCAAGAAGGAAAATTCTATTGTACTTCATGCAAGTGTTGAGGTAAAGGATTTTAAAAAGCTTAAGAGTATTTGTAAGAAGACTAAATGTAAAATGAAAATTGAAAAAAAGAAAGGTTTTCCTTTTTTTGTGAGAAAGTATAGAAAAAGAAAAGTTTTCATAGGTCTTCTTCTATGTATAATAATCTTTATATTTGCTTTGTCAAATTTTATATGGAATATTGAGGTCCAGGGAAATACAGATATATCAAAGGAAGAAATTTTGGCATTAGCATCAGAGGAAGGTTTATCAATAGGAAAGCTAAAAGGGCAGGTTGATACTAAACAAGTGATTAATAAAATTAGGTTAGAAAGAGATGATGTGGCATGGGTTGGAATTGAAATTAGAGGGACAAATGCCATTATACAGATAGTAGAAGCTGATGAAAAACCAGATATGGTTAATGAAGATGAATATTGTAATATTGTAGCAGATAAAGATGGGATGATTACAAAAATAAGCGCTCAAAATGGTACACCCCTAGTAAAGGAGGGGAACATTGTAACAAAAGGCGATATAATAGTTGCTGGGTGGATGGAAGGAAAATATACTGGAACAAGATATGTGCATGCACAGGGCGAGATTCAGGCAAAAGTTTGGTATACGAGCACACAAAGAGTGGATTTAAAAGAGACACAAAAAGTAGAAACTGGAAATCAGGAAACTAAATATTCCGTAAAGTTAAATAATTTTCAAATAAATTTGCATAAAAGTATTCCAAATTTTCAAAAATATGATACAATAGAGACGAGCAAAAAATTAAAACTATTTTCAGATTTCTATTTGCCAATAGAACTTATCGAATACACGTATAAAGAATATGAGGAAAAAACTCTTATTCACAGTTATGAAGAGGCTAAGCAGATTGGAATTGATAAGGCTGCAGAGGACTTAAAAGATGAGTTACAAGACAAAGAAATCTTAGATAGACAAGTAAATGTAAAATCTGAAGCTGATTATATAGAAGTAGAAGTTATATATGAGGTGGAAGAAAATATCGGAATAGAAGAAAAAATAGAATAAAGCTAAAGATAAGAAAGGATTGATATGATGGAAGAAAGAAGTTTAAGAATTTATAATTCAGAAAAAACATTTTTCTCTAAAATTACAACTACTATAAGCAAATTGCTTATACCAACAAAAATTGGTTTAAATAGTATGATAATTTCCATGAAAAGAAACAACGTGCTTAAGGCATTCGAAAATTTAAATTCTACTGATAACCAAGAGAAAAAAGAAGCACTAACGAAAAAATTAGATGATACTTACGCTTTATATTTGGAAGCAATAGATAAACATATAATGGATACAATTTATAAAAAGGTAAGAAATGAAACTGCAAGTGAATTCGAAAAAGAAGCACTTTCACAGTATTATATGATTACTCATTTGAAAGAGTCTAATTATACAGAATATAAATATAGAAAGCAAATTTATTTAATTGGATTAGATTATCAAACTGTATTAAATGATAAAGAAAAATTAGTAACAAGATATAAAAAGTTCTATGCTCATGAAACAGAAGTATTGTATAAAGGATTGCTTAAACATTATTCAATAAGACTTGCGGACAATATTACTGATGGTGAAAAGCAAGAAATATATAATAAGATATTTAAAACTTTGGAGGAATATATATCAAATATATTACCTATCAAATTTGAAATTGAGCAAAATGATACATATAAAGAAATACTTGATGAATTTGATAACTTCGACAGATTTACAGTTGGAAAACTAGACCAAAACGATGTGATTGAGAAGAATATGATTCTACTAGGATTAAGCAGAAAACTATTTACACATAGCTTGCCACTAGTTGTAGCAGAACAATGCTATATAAAACTTCTTAAAGATGCAAGAAGTTTAATTGTAGATACAAAAATAGCAAGAAAACAAGAAAAGGCATATTCTCTACTAATTAATATAATAGAAGAATACAATGCAAAATTGCTAAGTACTAAGATTTATTGGGAAAAGCCAGCTCAAAGGGAAGAGTATAAAAAATTCTGGGACAAATATAAAGAAATTGAAAAGATAAAAGATATAAATTATGACGAGTATATTAAACAAAAAGAAATATTATTCATTAGAAGTGACCTTGCAAAAGTATATACAAATGAAAACAAATATTATAAAATAATTAAATTCTATAAAAACAAATTAGTTGACTTAGGTGTGATGAGAAAGTTATACAATTCATATACATCAGAAGGAAATTATACTAAGGTTTCTCGTCAATGTTCAAAGGTGAAGAAAGAAGCGGTTTGAGTGTGCTGACTTTTTAAGATTTGTAGTATTCAGAGGTTAGGTATATATTTTTTAATCTTATTTAAAAAATATATACCTAACCTAGAAAAAAACTAAAAAAGGAATTAATGTATGAAGGAAAATTGCGAAATTATTTACAAAAATTTAGAAAAGAATGAAAAATATGAAAGTACTATAAAGCAGGTAGTAGATGAATGTTTTAAAACAGAAAATCTGGACAAAACTAATTTATATATGAGTATAACTTTGACAGAGCCAGAGGAAATAGAAAAGATAAATATGCAGTATAGAAATATTGATAGACCTACTGATGTACTTTCTTTTCCTATGTTTGAAAAAGAAGAATTGGAAGAATTTATAAAGAAAAATTCCAAAAATACAGATGTAAATGCACAAGGAGATATACTAGGAGATGTAGTGATTTCTATTCCTAAAGTGTATGAGCAAGCAGAAGAATATGGACATAGCTTTGAAAGAGAACTAGCATATATGGTAGTTCATGGATTTTATCATCTAATGGGATATGATCACATGGAAGAGGACGACAAAAAAATAATGAGGCAAAAAGAAGAATATGTACTAGAAAATTTAGGAATAAAGAGAGAAAGCAGTCAGGAAGAAAGCAAAAAAGAACTAGAAAAAATAGAAGAAAATGAAAAAAAAGAAAAAAGTAATAGCAAAAGAACTTCAAACAGTGGAGTGCTAGATGCATGGAAACATGCAATAGATGGAATAATATATGCAACTACAACACAAAGAAATGTAAAAATTCAGTTATTAATTGCAGTAGCAGTTGTTATAGTAAGTTTATTCTTTGACTTGAGTAGAGCAGAATTTTTATGTTTTCTATTTACAATCATACTAATTCTATTTGCAGAAATGTGCAATACAGCAATAGAAACAGTTGTGGATTTATATGTGGATGTATATCATCCTAAAGCCAAAATAGCAAAAGACGTGGCAGCAGGTGGAGTTGTGATAGCTGCAATAAATGCATTAATTGTAGCATATTTTCTATTCTTTGACAAAGTGAGTGATATAGGAATAAACTTTATAAAAAATATTGCAACATCACCAATACATTTAGCATTTGCAACAATAGTTATAGTAGTAATAGCAATATTAGTGTTAATAGCAATAGCAAGGACAAATAAACATAAAGGACTAAGCCATAAATTCATGCCAAGCGGATTTACAACACTTGCATTTGCAGCAAATACGATTATTTGGCTAATGGTAGACAATATGTCAAATAGCCAAGCAATAAATATAGTAATACTTACATTATCACTTGTACTTTCTATATTAGTAGCAGCAAGCAGGATAGAAGCAAAAGCACATAAAGTATCAGAGGTAATATTTAGTGCTTGCGTAGGAATAATAATGGTACTTATTATTTATGGGATTGCGTTAGGAGTAGCCGGAATTTGACAAAAGGGACACTTCTTTTTGTCAAAAAAAATTGACGTTTGGGACACTCCTACTTGTTAAAGTTTTTTGAAAAATGGAGGAACATTTTAATAAATAAGAAAGAAATTTTAATTAAAGTCTTATATATAAAATGATGAGTTGCGGGAGGCGGATGTTATGAGAGGTACAAAAGTTTTTGTTATTGTTTTGATTATTCTTATTATAATTGCAGGTGTTTTATTTGTAATGAAAGTATTTGGAGAGAATAACACAGAAATGACTAATGCAAATGGTGAAATTATAAGCCAAGCAGAAGAAGAGCCAGAGGTTGCAAAACCTAAGACACTATTAGGTGATTCAAGACCAATTGCAGTAATGATAGACAATCATATAGATGCAATGCCACAAGCGGGATTGCTAGAAGCAGACATAGTGTACGAAATCATAGTAGAGGGCGGAGAAACTAGGTTAATGCTAATACTTCAAGATAAGGACCTTGATAAAATAGGACCTATAAGAAGTGCCAGACATTATTTCTTAGATTATGCTTTGGAAAATGATGCTATATATGTTCATTATGGCTCAAGCCCACAAGCTTTATCAGATATAGATACCTTAGATGTAGATGCAATAAATGGTATAAACTATAGTGAAGAAGAGTTTTGGAGAGTATCAGACAAATATGCCCCACATAATGCTGTGACAAGTACAGAAAATATACTTAGTATAGCAGAAAAAAATGGATATAGAACTACAAAAAATGATGATGATACTGTTTTGAATTACGTTGTAGCAGAAGTTAATTTGGAAGATGGAGAAACAGCAAATACTGTAACAATTCCATATTCATATGCAAATACAGTAAGATACGAATATGATGCAGATTTGAAAGAGTACGTTCGATATTCAAGAGATGAAAAACAAGTTGATTGGGATACAGGAAAGACGGTTACAACTAAAAATATAATAATTGAAAAGGCAGAAAATACTACATTAAATGATGGCTCTGAAAAAGGCAGACAAACTTTAGATAATATAGAAGAATTAGATGGATATTATATAACAAATGGAAAGGCTATTCCTATTACTTGTGATAAAAATTCAAGAGCTGGAAAAACAGTGTATAAAGATTTAGAAGGAAACGAGATAAACGTAAATGATGGAAAGACATTTATACAAATTTGCCCAATTGATGCAGAAATAGAGTTTGGAGAGTGAAAATTAAAATTACAATAAGTAGAGAAAATGACTGGAAAATAATTTGAAAAAGTCATAAATTGTCTTATAAAAGAGGTGGAGATTATGAAGGATTTGAGAATAGAAAAACTAGCAAATAATTTATTGAATCATTCTATTAATTTACAAAAAGGAGAAAGAATATTAATAGAAATAATCGGTATGGAAGCAATTCCTTTAGGGAAAGAATTAATAAAACAAGCTGAAAATATTGGTGCTACTCCCTTTTTTAATATTATAGATTATGAAATAATGAGAGAGATGCTTATAAATGCAACAGAAGAGCAGATGAAAATGTATGCAAAGCATGACCTACAAAGAATGAAAGACATGGATGCATATATTGGAGTAAGAGCAAGTACAAACACAGCAGAGTTAAATGGAATTTCAAAAGAAAAAATGGATCTATATAATAAATTTTATACTTTGCCAGTACACTTTGAAGAAAGAGTAAAGCATACAAAATGGTGTATTCTAAGATATCCAAATGCATCAATGGCACAAATGAGTAATATGAATACAGAAGCATTTGAAGACTTTTATTTTAATGTATGTACATTAGATTATGCTAAAATGTCAAAGGCAATGGATCCTTTATTAGATTTAATGAATAAAACAAAAAATGTTCATATAGTAGGAGAAGGAACAGATTTGACTTTTAGCATAGAAGGAATACTTGCTGAAAAATATATGGGTACATTTAATATACCAGATGGAGAGGTCGCAACAGCACCAGTAAAAACAAGTGTAAATGGCTACATAACATATAATACAGAAACAAGATATAATGGTGTGCTATTTAATAATATTAGGTTTGAATTTGAAAATGGAAAAATAATAAAAGCTACATCAAATAGAACAAAAGAACTTAATGAAATTTTAGATACAGATGATGGCAGCAGATATATTGGAGAGTTTGCTTTGGGATTAAATCCGTATATGGAGAAAACAATAGGAGACACATTGTTTGATGAAAAAATAAAAGGTAGCTTTCATTTCACACCAGGTGATAGTCTAGAGGAAAGTGACAATGGTAATCGTTCTAGTATTCACTGGGATATAGTAAATATACAAACTCCAGAATATGGTGGAGGAGAAATATGGTTTGATGATGTGCTTGTAAGGAAAGACGGTGTTTTTGTTTTAAATGAGTTGAAACAATTAAATCCAGAAAATTTAATATAAAAATCAAAATAAGAACTAATTAAAATGATACTTAGTTCTTATTTTGATTAGTTTAAAAGTCAAAAAAGAATTCATCATAATTTTTATTTTCTAAAATTAAAGCACCATCATAATATATTTTTTTAACATCTTCTTTAGAAAAAGTTAATGCATCATGATATTTATAAATGTTTTTTATTTCATAAATATATCAATAATAGAAGTCATAAGTTTTTTATCAGTATAATAATACATAAATAATTTATTAGTTCCAAATGGGTTAAACAATGAATTAGAATTGTTATTTTTTTCTTTTGTGACTGGGAAAAAATCGGTTATAGGTATATCTAAGCAATTACATAGTTCTAATAAAGTTATTGAATCTGGAATAATTTGATTATTTTCATACTTAGACACTGTTGCTTTTGATTTATGAATGTAATTGCCGACGTCTAAAAGTGTTTTGTTTTTTAATTTTCGATAATATTGTAATTTTTCACCGATATTAATATCATTAATCTTATAAATAAATATCACCTGTTTCTTATAAATATACTTTTAATAAAATATTTAATAAATATTACAAAATTTGCCTCTATTTTATCATAAAATCTACTAAAAATCAATTATTACGAAACAAATTCACAATAAAGTTTCGCTATAAGAAAAAGGCAAGCATTTGACGTATCAAGCTTAATTTAATAAAATTGGAACCAAGGAGGTTAATATAATATTGAGAAAAGAAAAAGGAAAGATTCTAATTGAAGGTATGGATTTATCTGGAAAAACAACTATTACAAAATATTTATCAGAACTTATGAGCATTGAAAGAATTCAAACAAGAACACTTAGTGATGATTCTGCAATTTATGACTTTACAGTAGCACAATCAAAAAAAGGAAAATTGCATCCGGATTTGATTAACAAATTGTATACTTTAGCAATTTACGAGGATTTATATAATTATAAACCTAAGGAAGATTGCATAATACTACAAGATTCATACTTCGCATTAAGAAGCTATGCTTTAATGCAAAAAAAATATCCAGAGACTTTAGCAAAAGAAGTTCATAAAATGAGAATATGAGAGATTATTATTTAAGATGTGCTTTATATGAGAGTAAAATTCCATTGAAATTGATGGTTAAATGGCATAAAAATACGATGAAATTTATTGGTGAGAAGTTATGCAGAATTATAGATGAAATTAAATTAATTAGCACGGAAAAGGATTATATAAATTTTTGTAGTAAATATACAGAATTAATAAACTATATGCCTAAATTTGAAATTATTAATAAAGAATATATTATATGTAGTCATGCTTTTATTAATACAATTAGTTTTTATGAGGATAAGAGAACTCGAATTGATTTTGTATCAGATAAAAATATTTTAATTGATAGATTTAAGCAAAGGGAAAATATAATTAAAAGCGACTTTGATAAAAGTATAGATACCTATTATAAATCATATGAAGAAGTTTTAAAAGATAGTTCATCAATAGTATTAGATACAAGTAATAAAAACATTATTGAAAAAATTAACAGTTTGTTATAAAGGAGAAAATGTTATGGATTTAAAAATTAAAACTGAGGAACAGGAATTTCACGGAAGAACTTGTGGAATAATTAAACAAGGAAATAACTTTTTAATTATGAGAGTAGATAATACTCCTTATTATCATATACCGGGTGGACATATTGAGATTGGAGAAGATTCTAAGCAAGCCATTATTCGCGAAATAAAGGAAGAAATTGGTTGTGATGTTCAAGAGCTAAATTTGTTTGCAATACAAGAAAATTTTTGGACAAAAAATAATAAAACATGTCACGGAATAGAATTTTATTACATTATAAAACCTAAATACGAATTAGAAATAAGAGACTATCAAAGAATTGAAGATGATAAAGGAGAAGAAAAACTATTAGATTTTAAATGGGTTACTGCAGAAGAATTAAAAAATATAGATTTAAGACCTAGTAATATTAGAGATATGTTAATAAATGGAGAATACCTAAAAGGGTTAACACATATTATAAAAAGAGGATGAATAAGTAAATGAAAAATTGCGTATTTTGTGATTTGGTAAAAAATGGAGATAATAATAACGAAAAAGAGAAAAATATTATTCTATATGAAGATGAGCTAATATTGATTACACAAGCCACAGGTAGTCCTGTTAGAGGATATTTAATGATAATAACAAAGCGACATGTAAATGGATTTGCTGAATTATCACGCGATGAGCTGAAACATGTAGAAAGAATTATATGTATAATAAAAAACTTTTACAAAAAATACTTTAATATTAATTCAATATTATTAGAACATGGTTCAACAGAAAATGGCAGACATCCCCAAAGTATAGTACATGCTCATTTGCATTTAATTCCATTTAATTTTGATGAAAAAATTGAAAATGAACTATTTACAGTCTTACAGTTAAAACCAATTCAAGCATTAGAAAACATCAAAATTAATGAAAAATTAGATTATTGGTTATACTGTAATCCAAAAGGCGAATATTATACATCATCTGAAATTTTAGATGCCCCAAGATCAATTTTTGTGAATTTAATAGCAAAACAAATTAACTTACCATTACCTTATGAATGGAGAAAATCAGTTACTAAAAAAGAGTATATAGATGAACTGATAAACATATTTAATGTTAATAGAAAGTTATTAAAAAATACATAATTTAAAATTGAATTTAAAAGATAATAAAAATATAATGATAAATTGGGGACAGTCCCTAATTTATCATTTTTTTGTCGGAAATTCATTGTACAAAACAAATCTATTTGATATAATACAAGCATATAATGGAAGAGAAAGAAGGAATGAGAAAATGTGTGAATGTGTAGAAAATAAGATCAGACAAGAAGTAAATGAACTGATGTATCCATACAAACAGGAGAAAGACAATTTAATACAAATTTTAAATGAAATTCAAGAAAAGTATGGATATATTCCAAAAGTGGCACAAGAAGAAGTATCAAAATATTTAGGAGTGCCTATGGCAGAAATATATGGAGTAATTACATTTTATGCAAGATTTACCTTAGAGCCAAAAGGAAAATATAATATATCGGTATGTTTGGGAACGGCATGTTTTGTAAAAGGCTCACAAGCAATATTGGATAGATTAAAAGAAAGATTAAAACTAGAAGAAGGCAAAACAAGTGAAGATGGCAAATTTTCAATAGATACTACAAGATGTGTAGGAGCATGTGGTATAGCGCCAGTGTTTACTGTAAATGATGAGGTGTATGGGCATGCGACTGTGAAGAAGTTGGATCAAGTTCTAGATGAACTTTCATAGTTTGAAAGATAATTGCATTTGACGTTGTTGTACTTCGATTGAAATTTAATCAACGTACACAGAGTACGCCTCATAAATTTCAATCTCGTACGCCTAGCCAAATAACAATTCTTTTTCAAACTATAATAGAAAAAATTATAGTCGGCAGTAATTTGTAAATTAAAGGAGGTCTTGAATGAAGACAGTAGAAGAATTAAATAGAATAAGAGCGGAAAAAAGAATAGAATTAGATTTGCGAAAAAATACAAATGCAGATACTAGAGAAAAGCATATTCTAGTATGTCAAGGAACAGGATGTACATCTTCAAAATCACCACAAATACTAGAAAATTTTAAGAAAATAATTAAAGAAAAAGGCATACAAAATGTACGTGTTATAAAAACAGGATGCTTTGGACTTTGTGCAAAAGGTCCAATAGTTATAATTCGTCCAGAAGATACATTTTATGCTCAGGTAACTCCAGAAGATTGTGAAGAAATTATACAATCCCACATTGTTGAAGGAAAAGTGGTAGATAGATTACTTTGCAAAGATATTGATGGAGCAAAAGTTACAAAACTTGATGATTTGACTTTCTACAAAAAACAAAAAAGAATTGCACTAAAAAATTGTGGTGTTATAAATCCTGAAGATATTGATGAGTATATAGCCTTTGATGGATATAGAGCATTAGCTAGAGTATTAATTGAGATGAACCCAGATGAGGTTATTGATACAATAGATAAGTCTGGTTTAAGAGGTAGAGGTGGAGCTGGTTTCCCAACAGGTAAGAAGTGGAGAGCTACAAAAGATGCTAAAGGAGACAAAAAATATGTTGTATGTAATGCAGATGAAGGAGACCCAGGTGCATTCATGGATAGAAGTATACTAGAGGGAGACCCACATGCAGTATTAGAGGCAATGGAAATTGCAGGTTTTGCAGTAGGTGCAGAAAAGGGATATATATATGTAAGAGCGGAGTACCCTATAGCAGTACATAGACTACAAATAGCAATAGACCAAGCAAGAGAATATGGAATACTTGGCAAAAATATATTTGGCACGAAATTTAATTTTGATATAGAGATAAGACTTGGTGCAGGAGCATTCGTATGTGGAGAAGAAACAGCACTTTTAGAGTCGATAGAAGGAAGACGTGGTCAACCTAGAGTAAAACCACCATATCCGGCACAATCTGGTTTATGGGGATGCCCAACACTAATAAACAATGTTGAAACTTATGCTAATATAGCTCAAATAATATTGAAAGGAGCAGATTGGTATTCATCAATTGGAACTGCAACATCAAAGGGAACAAAAGTATTTGCTTTAGGTGGAAATGTAAACAATGTTGGATTAGTTGAAGTACCAATGGGAACAACTTTAAGAGAAATTGTATTTGACATTGGTGGAGGAATACCAAATGGTAGAGAGTTTAAAGCAGCACAAACAGGAGGACCTTCAGGTGGCTGTATTCCAAAAGAACATTTAGATACACCAATTGATTATGAATCACTAAAAGAGATAGGCTCAATGATGGGGTCTGGTGGACTTATTGTAATGGACGACACAAAATGCATGGTATGCTTAGCAAAATTCTATTTACAATTTACAGTAAGTGAAAGCTGCGGTAAATGTACGCCTTGTAGAATAGGAACAAAAAGAATGCTAGAAATATTGGAAAAGTTATGTAGTGGAGAAGGAGACGAATACGATATATATAGGCTAGAAAAATTAGCTGCCAACATCAAAAAATCTAGTATATGTGGTCTTGGACAAAGTGCACCAAATCCAGTAATTAGCACAATGAAGTATTTTAGAGAGGAATTCAGACAACATGCTATAGAAAAAGAATGTAAGGCAATGGAATGTAAAGCTTTATCTAGAATTGAAATAGATGAAGAAAAGTGTAAAGCATGTGGATTGTGCCAGAAAAATTGTCCGGTAAATGCGATTGAAGGGAAAGGCAGAGAAAAAAGACATATTAATCAGGATAAATGTATTAAGTGTACTACTTGTATACGTTCATGTCCATTCCACGCAATTGGGTGAATTTTCAAAATAAGCTTCGTATTGCGTTGTCAAAATTTAGATAAAAAAATCCTCAATGTACACAAAGTACATTTCCGGTTTTTTACTAAATTTTTCCTAGCACTACTTGCTTCTTTTGAAAATTAGAAACAAGTTAAATAAAAGCTTTTTCTTACGTTGTCAAGCTTCGCTAAAAATTTTTCGATGTACAACTCGTACTATCTCAAAATTTTTAGCTAGCTTTCCTAGTAATACTTGCTTTTGATTAATTCTAGAAACTCACAAAATAAACTTCACATTACGTTGTTGAAATTTAGATAAAAAATGTGAAAAGTAGACCTGTCCCCAAAACGAAAAAAAATTCGTCTGGAGACCTGTCCCCGAAACGAAAAAAGGAGGAAATGATGGTTAATTTAAAAATTGATGATAAAAAGGTGTGTGTACCAGAAGGTACAACCATATTAGATGCAGCAAAACAAGCAGGAATAGATATCCCAACATTATGCTTTTTAAAGGACATAAATGAGGTTGGAGATTGTAGAATGTGTATTGTAGAAGTTGAAGGGAGACGTGGTTTTGCAACTTCTTGTATACAAACAGTTGAAGAGGGTATGGTAGTTCATACTCATACACCAAATGTACTAGAAGCAAGACATACTATTCTAGATTTGATTATTTCAAATCATTCTAAAGATTGCTTAACATGTACACGCTCACGGAAATTGCGAGCTTCAAGATTTAGCAATAAAGTTCAATGTACTAGATATTGAGTTTAAGGGAGAAAGAACACAGCATAAAATTGATGATAAGTCTCCATCTATAGTTAGAGATTTTAATAAATGTATTTTATGTAGAAGATGTGTTGCAACTTGCAAAAATGTACAGAATATTGGAGCAATTGATTGTATTGGAAGAGGTTTTGAATCATGTATTTCTACAACATATGACCATAGTTTAAATGATGTTAATTGTACTTTTTGTGGTCAATGTATTGAATCTTGTCCAACTGGTGCACTTCACGAAAAAGAAAATATTAATGATGTTTGGGCAAAATTAAAAGACCCAGATACATTTGTTGTGGTACAAACAGCACCTTCTGTTAGAGTGGCTCTTGGAGAAGAGTTCGGAATGGAGATAGGCACAAATGTTACAGGCAAAATGGTATCTGCACTTAAAGCATTAGGATTTGATAAAGTATTTGATACAAATACTGGTGCAGATTTTACAATTATGGAAGAGGCAACAGAATTTGTAAAGAGATTTAAAGAAAATGATAATTTGCCAATGACTACATCATGCTGTCCTGGATGGGTACGTTTTGCAGAAATGGAATATCCAGAAAATCTACCACATTTATCTAGCTGTAAATCACCACATCAGATGTTTGGAGCGATTATAAAATCATATTATGCAGAGAAAAACAATATAGACCCAAGCAAAATTTATGTAGTTTCTGTAATGCCTTGTATTGCAAAAAAATATGAAAGTCAAAGAGAAGAAATGGAAGTGAATGGAGCAAGAGATGTAGATAGCGTTATTACAACTCGTGAACTTGCAAGAATGATAAAGCAAGCAAATATTGAGTTTGATAAACTAGAAGATGATACATTTGATAATCCTATGGGAGAGGCTACAGGTGCAGCTGCAATATTTGGAGTTACAGGTGGAGTTATGGAAGCGGCACTTCGTACAGCATATGAACTTATAACAGGAGAGGAACTACAAAAATTGGAGTTTGAAGGTGTAAGAGGCGCAAAAGAAATAAAGAAAGCAACAATTAAAATTGGAGACAAAGAGGTAAAAGTAGCTGTGGCACATGGCCTTGGAAATGCAAGAAAAATAATGGAAGAAATAAAAAATGGTACAGCAGACTATAGCTTTGTTGAAGTAATGGCATGCCCAGGTGGATGCATCATGGGTGGAGGTCAACCTATAAAAAATTCGAAAACAAGAATGACAGTTGATGTGGCAGGAAAAAGAGCTGCAGCAATGTATTCTATAGATGAAAGAAGTACCATAAGAAAATCGCATGAAAATCCAATTTTAAAGGAAATTTACAAAGATTACATAGGAAAACCAGGAGAGCATAAAGCACATGAACTTTTACATACACACTATACACCAATGAAAGAATATAGAATTTGAAACAAAGGGAACGGAGCATTTGTTCGAAATTTCGAACAAGAGGGACACACCTCATCGAAAATGTTCTAAAGAAGCAAAAGAGATTAAGCAGTTGTAAAAAAATATTCTCTTAGAAAAAGGCTATATGTTATTAAGGCTATGGAATAAAATATAATTATAGGAAAAAGAAAAATCCGAGCTCATTGACTGAGTTCGGATTTAAATACAAGTGCTCCAAAATTCTTGGAGAGGTAGGCTAAGAATTCCCTAGATGGCGATATATCAGTATATCGACTAATATGAGGACAATCGAAATAAACCAGTAAATCAGAAGACTTAAATTGTAATTGCATACAAAAAAACTGGTAATAGTAAGAATTGCACCTATAAACGATAACTGATTACACCGCTTAAAAAAACAAAAGCGATCGGCCCAAGTTAGCTTCTTTCTTTTTTTCAATAATTTCTTTAAAGAAATAGTGAAAAAAAGAATGTTTCCAAATGTAACAGCAAAAGTTACCAAATAAACAATAATGTCTACCACATCATTTTCATCCTTTCTTAACATAGCCACAAAAATATTCCTAACTAAAGGAATATTTCTAAAAAAATCATACTAATATTTTAACATATGATATGTACTTGGACAATAGTTTGTTTTATAAATTATTTGAAAATTATTACTAAATAGTAACACTAAATACACATAATTTCTTCTAACATATAGCAAAAAGAAAGTATATATGGTACAATAATAATGTAAAAATACAAAAGTAAAGGAGTATTCGTTTGAAAACTCGAACAAAGAGGATGACATAGCTGCATAAAGTAGTCAAAAATAAATTTAAAGAAAGAACTTCAAGAAGGAGAAAGAATGGAAGCTAAAAAAGAAAATTTCAAATCAGGATTTGTATCAATACTTGGTAGAACAAATGTGGGAAAATCAAGTATAATAAATAGTCTAGTTGGAGAAAAAGTTGCAGCAGTTGCAAATAAACCTCAAACAACAAGAACAGTTATAAGAGCAATTGTTAATAGACAAAATTCTCAAATAATATTTGTAGATACACCAGGAATTCATAAACCTAAGTCAAAACTAGGGAATGTAATGGTCGAAAATGCTTTTGAGGTGTCAAAAGATGTTGATGTAGTAGTTTGGGTAGTAGAAGCTACTTCAGATGAGATTGGCAGAGGGGACAAGCTTATACTAGATAAAATAAAAGAAGCAAATAGAAAAACAATTTTAGTTATAAATAAAATTGACTTGGTTGATAAGGCAAAAGTAGCGAGATTAATTGACTTGTATAAAAATGAATATAATTTTTCAAGTATAATACCAGTTTCGACAGTAAAAAACATCAATTTAGATGTAATATTAGATGAGATAGAAAAGAACTTAAAAGAAGGACCTGCATATTATGATATAGAAGAGTATACAGACCAAACAACAAGACAATTAGTTGAAGAAACAATTAGAGAAAAGGCACTAAAACTTCTAAATGATGAAGTACCACATGGCATATTTGTAGAAGTTGAAAAAATGAAAAAAAGAAAAACAATAGAAAATGAGCCTATATATAATATAGAAGCAACTATTTATTGTTTAAGAAATTCTCATAAAGGTATAATAATAGGCAAGAATGGAAGTATGCTTAAAAAGATTGGAACATATGCAAGACAAGATTTGGAGAAAATGCTTGGAATCAAAATAAATCTTAAATTGTGGGTTAAGGTTAGGGAGGATTGGATTAATCAGGATTCATTCCTCAAGCCGTTTAAACTAGTTTAAAAATAAACTTCGCATTGCGTTGTTGAAATACAACAAAAAATGCTCAACATACACAAAGTATGCCTCCGCTTTTTTGTTGTATTTCGCCTAGCACTGCTCGCTTCTTTTTAAACTAAAATTAGACATATTTGCCTAGCACTGCTCGTTTCTTTTGGCAATCAGTAAAAGAAGCAATGAAGTTTAGAAGTGTCGTTAAAAATTAGATAAAAATCTTAAAATTTTACGTATAAAAATTTTAAAACTGCAAAAGATAAGAAAAGCAAAAGCTTTCAGGAAGGAATGATTAGCATGATAAAACAAATGGCTTGGAATACATTTAAAAATACAGGAGATATAAATACTTTTTTGGAATTGATGGAAGTAGAAAATATAGAGAAAAACATGGTAGAGGCGGAAAAACAAGATGGGAATATTAAAATTAAAGGGAATAGTGATAGCAGAACACAACATGAGCGATTATGATAAAATGGTAACAATACTAACTCCAAATGGTAAAATTGGGTGTGCTGCCAAAGGTGCTAGAAGACCTAAAAGTACACTTATGGCAGGCACTCAATTTTTATGTTTTGGAGATTATCTTATATATCAAGGTGCAAGTTCATACAATATAAACTCATGTGAAGTAAACGAAGTATTCTATAATTTAAGAATGGACTTGGACAAGCTACAATACGCATCACATATAACTAAAATAATAAATGATGTTACAGACGAAAATCAAAATACATATAAAATTTTACAATTATTTTTAAATACTTTGTATGTACTTTCAGAAACAGATAAAAATCTGGATTTAACAATTTCAATATTTAAATTGAAACTGATGTGCTTATTAGGCTTTACACCAATAATAGATAAGTGTGCAAGCTGTAAAAAAGAAGATGTTCAGCTAAATCATTTTAGTTTTAGAGATAATGGACTAAAATGTGAGGCATGCAGTAGACAGGACAAGGGTGCAGTAGAAATATCAGATGCTACTTTAAATGCAATAAAATATATAGTGCTAGCACCACCTAAAAAGTTATTTTCATTTAACGTATCAGAGCAAAGCTTGCGAGAGCTTGAATTAATTTGTAAAGTGTATTTAAATGAAAAGCTGGATAAGGAATATAAATTGGATAAGTTGTTTTAAATGTGCAATTGGGGACAGACCCCAATTGCACAAACTGTTTACATAATAGAAAATAATCCGCTAAAAATGATGTTGTTATGATGCTAGGATAGGCGTAAGTAAAAATAAGTTTACATTTTTAAGTTTTTATGATAAAATAATATATGGAATATACATAATGTGAAATGAAAGGGAAAATATATGAATTTATATGTAGTAAGACATGGACAAACTGATTATAATGTAAAAAAGCTTTTTCAAGGGCATATGGACATTCCTTTAAATAATGTAGGAATCGAACAGGCTAAGCAAATTGCGAAACAATTTGAAGATATAAAAGTGGATTATATTTTTTCCTCTCCATTGAAAAGAGCAATGCAAACAGCGGAATATATTAGTAGGGTTGTGGGAGTTAAGATAATACCAGAGGATAGGTTAATTGAGAGAAGTTTCGGGAATATGGAAGGAAAAGCAAATAGAAATGATTGCAATATAGAAATGATGTTGGATTATGATAAGAATTACGATATGGAAAATGTTGAGCCAATACAAAAGTTATTTAAAAGAATATTTGATTATTTAAAAGAATTAACTTATAAATTTAAAGATGAAAATATAGTGATAGTTACACATGGAGGAGTTTCACAACCAATAGAATGCTTTTTTCATGGTATGCCGAAAGAAAGAAATATTACTGGTTTTGAAAGAATGACACTAAAGAATTGTGAAGTAAGAGAATATAAGTATGTGAATTTAGATAAAGGAGAAAGATAAAAATAGAGAGGAAATGCAATGAAAAAAAAGATTTTGTTTTATTATAAACTATTTTTTGCAGGAGGAACAGAACATAGTATATTAAAATTAGTAAAAAAGCTTTATCTAGACTATGATATATATGTTGCCTATGATGAGAAGAGTGTGGATATTGTCCTTAAAGAGATTGCTGATTATGCAACAATTATTAATTTAAATCAAATTAAAGATATTAATGTTGATACTTGCATTTGGTGTTCATATTCAAGCATAGGAAGTTTTAAAGATTTTGCAATGAAAGTGAAAGCTGAAAAATACTTATTTTGGTGTCATATTCTTTTATTTGAAACATATCCAGATATCATATTTGATGAAGATTTTAAAAATAATATCCAGAAATTCATATGTGTTAGTGAAAATGTTAAGAAGGATATTCTTGGAAAATATCCTGAGTTAGAAAAAAAGTGCGAGGTCATAGAAAATTATTTAGATTTTAAAGAAATAGAGAAAAAATCAAATGAAATTATTGATTTAGTTGTTGATAAAAACAAATTAAATATAATTAGTGTTTCTAGACTTCATCCAAGTAAGCGGATTTGGAAGAATGAAAATGTTATGTGATATTTTAGATAAGAAAAATATTAATTATAGCTGGTATGTATTAGGTGCTGCTTATAAAAAGGAAACAGAAGATGAAATTACAGCATTATTTAAAAATAACGATAATGTACATTTTCTAGGATATAAAAACAATGTATATCCATATATAAAACAAATGGATTATCTAGCATTACTTACTGACATGGAATCATGGGGGCTAGTTATCACAGAAGCTTTAATGCTAAGAGTACCGGTAATAGTTACAAATTTTGCTGGAGTAGATTATCAGGTTCAAGATAAAGAAAATGGAATTATTATAGATATGAATAATCATAATAATATTTATGAAAATAGTGTAGATGAAATTATATCTTTAAAAGATAGATTGAAAAAAAACGTAAAAAATAATGATTATAGCAAAGAAAAAATATTAGAAAGATGGAAGAAAATTATATAGATTTATAAAAATATTATTTGGAGGAGAGAATAGATGCAAAAAGTGAGTGTAATAATACCTGCTTTCAATGAAGAAAAAAACATAGCTAATGTAATAAAAAATTTAAAACAAAGTAAGGTAGAAAATGAAATTATCATAGTAAATAATTGTTCTACAGATAATACTGAGATGATTGCAAAAGAAGCAGGAGCGGATAAAGTAGTATATTGTGCCAAACAAGGAAAAGGCTATGCTATGGAAGAAGGATTAAAGTATGCTCAAAATGATGTAGTTGCTTTTATAGATGGAGATTTAAAAATATTAACAAATCAAATTCTAGAAGAGATTACGAATCCAATTGTTTATGAAAACGTAGACTTTGTAAAATCAACGTTTGAAAGAGAGGGTGGAAGGGTAACAGAATTAGTTACTAAGCCACTTTTAGAATTGCTATTTCCTGATATGTATAAATTTCGGTCAACCATTAAGTGGAATAATAGCAGGTAAAAAGGAAGTATTTGAAAGTATTAATTTTGAAAAAGATTATGCAGTAGATATAGGAATTTTATTAGATGTAATAAATCAAGGAAAAAATGTAAAAGAAGTTTATGTAGGCAAAATAGAAAATTGTTCTAAGTCATGGCAAGCACTTCCGGAAATGGCAAAAGAAGTAGCTAGAGGAATATTAAAAAGAGCCGATATTGACTTAAAAAATAAGTTATAATAAATATAAAAGAGGAAGAAATATGTATTTAATTGTAGGACTTGGAAATCCAGAGCCAGAATATGCAAATACTAGGCATAACATGGGATTTGATGTGATAAATAAATTAGCCAAAAAGAATGATATTAGCTTAAATAAAACAAAATATAATGCAATATATGGAACTGGAATTATAAAAAATGAAAAAGTAATATTGATAAAACCACAAACTTTTATGAATAATAGTGGCGAATCTGCTGTAGAATTCGTTAGATTTTATAAAGAGCCACTAGAAAAAGTTATTGTGGTTTATGATGATATGGATACCGATATAGGAAAAATTAGAGTAAGGGCAAAAGGTGGACCAGGCTCTCATAATGGAATGAAATCTATGGTGTATGAACTTAAATCTGGAGATTTTGCACGCATACGAGTAGGAATTGGGAGGCCTAAAGATGAGTTTGACAGGATAGATTATGTTATAGGCAAAATACCAGATGCGGAGTACATCACATTACAAGAAGGTGAAGATTTGGCAGTCGATGCGGTAGAGTACTGGATTGAAAATGGTATTGATAATACGATGAATAAGTATAACACATACAATTCACGGTACTAATTAAATATTAAACATACTTTGCTAGTATGAAAAGTAAAGACTACAAGTAGTAATGTATAAAATTAAATAGAAAGGATAAATTCTAAAATGCAAGAGTTATTAATTGATGTTAGCAAAAATAAAAAGAATATTTTATTACTAGAAAATGGCAAGTTAATTGAAAGGTATGTTGAAGAAGAGGGGCAGGAAAGACTTGAGGGAAATATTTATTTGGGAATAGTAGAAAATGTTCTTCCCGGTATGCAAGCTGCTTTTGTAGATATAGGAAAAGAAAAGAATACTTTTATACATATTAGAGATATATTGCCTAAAGTAAGTAATGAAACAGGAAATAAAAATGAGAATTTCAGTAAATATGATATTAAAGAATATTTAAAAGCAGGAAGTCCAGTATTAGTTCAGGTGAAAAAAGATAGTACAAATAAAAAAGGTGCTAGAATTTCTGCTCATTTAAGTTTGCCAGGTAGGTTTGTTGTTATAATGCCGAATGAGGACTTTATAACAATATCTCAAAAAATTGATAATGAAAATGAAAGAGATAGATTAAGAAGTATAGTGAAAAAGTGTTTGCCACAAGGTTTTGGAGCGATAGTCAGAACTTCGGCGGTTTCAAAGTCAGAAGAGGAGATTGCATTTGATGTAGAGAAAACAATAAATACATACAAAGATGTAAAAAGTAAATATGATAAAGAAATTCAAAAAGGAAAAAATGCAAAACCGCAATTATTGTATAAAAGCGAAGATATTGTAAGTAGAATCCTTACAGACTTAATGGACCAAGACCTATATAGAATACTTACTAATGATAAGAAAGTATTTGTACAAGTACAAGAAAAATTAAAAGAAGCAAAAAAAGAAATTAAGCTGGAAATGCAAGAAGACATATTAGGAATGTACAATATCCAGAAGCAATTGGAAGAACTAGAAAATAGAAAAGTATGGCTTAAATGTGGAGGATTTATTACAATAGATAAAACAGAAGCCCTAACTGCAATAGATGTAAACTCAGGTAAATATACAGGAAAGAAAGATTTAGAGCACACAATATTTACTGTAAACAAAGAAGCAACAATAGAAATAGCAAGACAACTACGTTTAAGAGATATTGGCGGAATAATAATAATTGATTACATTGACATGCAAGATGAAGAAAATGAGAAAAAGATAATAGAACTATTTGAAGAAAACTTGAAAAAGGATAGGTCAAAAACTCAAATAGTTGGTTTTTCAAAACTAAACTTACTAGAGATGACACGTAAACATATGTGCAGCAATGACTAATTTACACTTAGGGACACTTCTTCTTGTCAATTTTTCTTTACACTTGGGGACACTTCTCTTTGTCAATTTTTTTTGACACTTTAGAAGTGTCCCTTTTGTCAATTTTCTTTGACGCTTTAGAAGTGTCCCTCTTGTCAATTTTTTTTGACACTTTAGAAGTGTCCCTTTTGTCAATTTTTCTACGCCTCTCCTAAAATCAACTTCAGCTCCTCATGGCGTTTTACTTTTTGGGTTGTTGTTTTAATTAAAGGCTCATGTGTAACTATAATTTCTCTGATGTATTTGTATGCAGGCATTTTGTGATTTACATTTTCTTTTATATCTTTCCATATAATGTCTTTTAATTCTTCTTCTGAAACATTAGGATACATGTCTTTTACAACTTCATCGTTATAAACAATCTTTGCACAGATTTTGTAGTCTCCATCTGCTTCTGGTCTGCCAAAGACCATACTTTCTGATACGTATGGCAATTTGTTAATTAAGATTTCAAGCTCTTCTGGGAATATGTTTTTACCGTTTTTCAAAACTATTACATCTTTTTTCCTTCCAGTAATAAACAAAAATCCATCTTTGTCAAAATATCCTAGGTCACCTGTGTAGAACCAGCCGTCTTTTATTACTTCGGCTGTTGCCTCTGGGTTGTCTACATATTCGAGCATTACTGTTGGTGCTTTTACAGCAATTTCTCCAATTCCTTCTTTATCTGGATTGGCTATTTTTACATCTATTCCTGGTAAAGGAAATCCAACTGAGCCAAGTCTTTTAAATTTGTCGTTTTCACCTGCAACGACAGGAGATGTTTCTGTAAGTCCATATCCTTGTAGCAAATTAATACCTAAGTCAAGAAATCCTTGTATTGCATCTCTGCTCATGGCAGCTCCACCAGCTATTAGAAGTCTAATTTTTCCACCAAGATTATCAAGTACTTCTTTGAAAACTTTTCTACGAATATCAACACCAACTTTAAGTAAGCCATTGCATACTTTTGTCATTTTCTGCACAAGTTTTGTTTTCCCTTTTTCGTCAATACCTTTCTTGATTTTTTTGTACATTATTTCAAGCATAAGTGGAACGCAAACAAATCCTGTAACTTTAAACTCTTTCAAGTTTTTTTGAACATATTTTATACCATCGCAAAATGCTACAGTGATACCAGAAAATGTTCCATACAAAAATGTACATGTTGATTCAAATGTATGATGCAAAGGTAGGAATGATAAAAAAGTATCATCTTTTCTAATATCTGTCATTTGGGCTAATGCATAAATATCTTCACAAATGTTAGATTGAGAAAGTGCCACAGCTTTTGAAATTGATGTAGTACCAGATGTGAAAAGCATTATAGACATTTCTTTATTATCAATTTTTACATTATCATATTTATTATCTCCATTATCCAATAAAGATTGTCCCTTTTGAAGAAGACTAGAAAGGCTTGTAAAATTATCTAAGTCGTCCATACAAATATATGAAGATAAATTAGATTTCTTTTCTGTTGCTATTTTATTAAATACTTCAGCATATTTCTTATCAAATATGACTGCTTCTGCCTTACTTCTGATGATTAAATCTTCTATTTCATTATCTGGAAGAGCTCTGTCAAGAGGTACTACAACTATGCCTGAAGTAGTAACAGCCAAATAACTTAAGCACCATTCATACCTATTTGGAGCAATAATTGCAACTCTTTTTTGGCTAAGTCCAAGATTTAGAAGGGCAGTTCCCAATGCTTTTATATCGCTTGCAAATTTACTATATGTAATAGTTATATGTTCTGTAGCATCAGGTGACACCTTATACTCAAATGCAATCTCATCAGAATACAAAGAAGTGTATCTATTAACCAAGTCTCTGAAATCATTGATTTTAGTCGCATCGTACAACTTTCTTTTGTATTTACTCATAATATCCTCCTATTATTGGAATTTTCTGGATACATTGTATAATAATATATAAATTTATTCAAGTAAATTGACCAAATTTTCAAAATTATGCTATAATAGAAACGGGTGAAGTAAAAATGAGCGAAAAAATATATACTATTGATGAAATAAAAAAAATATTATCTAAATTATTAAAAAATATGCCTGTATATAGTGTGGTTTTATTTGGGTCATATGCAAAAAATTTAGCAACGAAAAATAGTGATTTAGATTTTGTGATTGATACAAAAGAGAAACTAATGGGATTTAAGTTATATAGTTTGATTACAAAGATAGAAGAGGCTTTTGAAAAAAACGTAGATGCATTTGAGAAAACTGAAATAATAGAAAATTCTAAAATAGATGAAGAAATAAAGAAAACAGGAGTTGTTGTATATGCGAAATAGGAGAAACACAAGAAGAATAAGAACTATAAGAGATGTAATAAGTACAAAAACATTTTGGATAATAGTAGGAATTTTAGTTGTAGTGATAGTAAGTTGTATAGGGGTTAACGAATATAGAGCATATAGTGATAGACAATTGCTTGCTAAACAAAAAGAAGAAATAGAAAAGCAATCACAAGAGATATTTTCACAAATTACAAATACTATAGAGACTACAAATCAAGGAATATCCGAGTCGGACGTATTAATAAAAATGTCAGCTGTAGGAGATATTTTGTGTAGCCAAGCAATGCTTGATGATGCATATAATGAAGAAACAAATGCATATGACTTTTCAAATATGTTTAGAAGGGTATCTGGATATATAAACAATGCGGATATAGTAATGGGCACAATGGAAACTGGAATGGCTGGTGGAGCACATAATGATAAAAATGCACCTATAGAATTTGCTCAAGCAGTCAAAGAATCTGGAGTAAATTTGGTGACAATTGCACATAATCACAGTTTAGATAATGGAGTGTCAGGCTTGTCTGAAACAAAAGAAAATTTAGAGAAAATAGGCTACACTGTTGTAGGAGATAAGCTAGATGCATCTAATGCAGTAGTTATTAGAGAAGTAAAAAATACCAAAATAGCATTCTTAACATATACATGTTTTTTAGATAATGAAAATAATTTTAGTGATGAAGAAAAAGACTGTGTAAACATATATAGTGAAGAACAAGCAAAGTCAGACATAGAATATGCAAAAGAAAATGATGCTGAATATATATGTGTACTTATACATTGGGGAGATGCAATATCAGAAAATGTAAATGATGAGCAAAGAGAAATAGCAGATTTTCTAGTAGAAAATGGTGCAAACTTAATTCTAGGATCGCATCCATCAGTAGTACAGCCAATGGAAGTTAGACAAAACGAAGATGGAGACAATGTATTCATTGCATACTCGATTGGTACATATATTTCAACATTAAGTTCAGAAGAAGCTAAAACAGAACTAGTTTTAAATATTGAACTACGAAAAAATGGAAAAGATGGAAAAGTAACTTTAAACAAAGTGGACTATACACCGATATATATGCTAGACAATGGAGTGAATGCAGAAAATAGATTTGAATTGATAGACATGAAGAGTACGGCAACATCATATGCAGGAGGAAATCACGAAATAGTAACAAGACAAACATATGATAGTTTGGTTAGGGCTCTTGATAGGTTAAATGGAATTTTGTCACAGGATTGAAAAATAATTGTGTTTTGGCGTTGTTGAACTGCGCATGCGAAAATCCTTTGGCGTAGCACAAAGTACGTCTCCGGTTTTCTTGCTTGTTCGCCTAGCCAAAACAACAATTATTTTCCAATCTATGTGCAATTGGAGACAGACACCAATTGGCACAATATTACAATATTGTTACAGAAATATTACAGTTATATTACATTTTGCTAAAAGGGTTGAAAAACAAATGCTGGTAGTGTGAAATAAAAAGCGAAAAATAAGATAAATAGATACATAAAAAGGATAGGTTTTTTAGAAGAAGTTTTAAAAAATAAGATAAGACTTTTTCGAGAAAGCCTGTCCTTTTTGCGTGCCTTCGGGATAGCAGATGTAAAAGATAAATACGCGTGAGATTAATAGGAATTTCACAAATTACACAATAATGGAGATTGGTTGAGCTTGTATAAATCAATGTGCTTTTATACTGTATAGACATAGTCTTAATATATTTATACACAATAAGACACACTTTTTTATACATAATCAAAAACAGTTGGAATTACTCTAAATTTGTAGTATAATAGAATATGTTAGGAAGTGAAACAATGAAATTAAATATAGTATTAGTAGAGCCAGAAATACCGCAAAACACAGGAAATATAGCGAGGACATGTGCTGCAATTGGAGCAAAACTTCACTTGGTATATCCATTAGGGTTTAGTATATCTGAAAAAGCTGTGAAAAGAGCAGGACTAGATTATTGGGATAAGTTAGAGATTGAAGAGCATTTGTCTTTTGAAAAGTTTTTAGAAAGATATAAGCCGGAAGAGAATAATATGTTTTTTGTAACAACAAAAGGAAAACATGTTTATTCTGAGCCAGATTATGGAAAGATGGAAGAAGTGTTTGCTTTATTTGGAAAGGAGACTAAAGGTCTTCCAGAAGATGTGCTTTTGAAATATATAGATAAGACTATTAGAATACCAATGAGGCCAACCCTTCGTTCACTAAATTTGGCAAATTCAGTTGCTATTGTGGCATATGATATAGTAAGACAAGCTGATTTTAGTGGATTGGAAGAAATTAGTGGATATTTTGATAAAAAGTGAAATGACAAAAAAGGAGTAAAAATGAAAGTAGGATTTGTATCATTAGGATGTAGTAAGAATTTAGTTGATACCGAAAAGACAATAGGTATTTTTAAGGCAAATAAATATGAAATAGTTAATAATCCAAAAGAAGCGGATGCAATTGTCGTAAATACTTGTGGATTTATTGAGCCTGCAAAAGAGGAGGCTATAAATACAATTTTGGAAATGGCTGAATACAAAAAGAAAAAATGCAAATATTTGATTGCCATGGGATGCTTAGTAGAAAGATATAAAGATGAGCTAGCGAAGGCTATTCCAGAAGTGGATTTATGGGTTAAGTATAGCGAGTATGATTCTTTGTGGGAGCAAATTGAAGACTTATTAAGTGAAAGTAGTAACTCTAATAAAGATAATAGTAATTATAGAAAAAATAGCAGTTTAGAAAGTAAGAATAGTGATGTGAAGAATGAGAAAAATGCAAACTCACAAAATGCAGATAATTATAAAAATATTCAAGTTGAAGAAAATGAAACTGCTAATAAATACAACGACTTTTGGAATGTAAAAGAAAGAGTAATTTCAACAGGTGAAAACTTTGCATACTTAAAAATCGCGGATGGTTGTAGTAATAGATGTACATATTGTGCAATTCCATACATACGTGGGCCTCAAATAAGTAGGAAAATGGAAGATATAATAAAAGAGGCAAATAAATTAGTAAGTCAAGGCTATAAGGAATTGATTTTAATTGCTCAAGATACTACAAAATATGGAGTGGATATTTATGGAAAATCAAGACTTGCAGAGCTTTTACAAGAATTGTGCAAGATAGAAGATTTACATTGGATTAGATTTTTGTATGCATACCCAGAAACGATTGATGATGAACTTATAAAAGTAGTAAAAGAAAATGAAAAGATATGCAAATACTTTGACATTCCAATACAACATATATCAGATACAGTATTAAAAAGAATGAATAGACAAAGTGATGGAAAATCAATTAGAAATTTAATACACAAACTAAGAAAAGAAATACCAGATGTAGTAATACGTACTACTGTTATGGTAGGATTTCCAGGTGAGACAAAGGAAGATTTTGATGAACTATATAATTTTCTAGAAGAAGCAAAATTTGATAAATTAGGATGCTTTTCATATTCAAAAGAAGATGGTACACCAGCAGCAAGGATAAAAGAGCAAATTCATCCAATGACAAAGAAAAGCAGATATAATAAAATAATGAAATTGCAACAAGAAATTTCTAAAGAAAATTTGGAAAAGAGAGTAGGGCAAGAGGTTGAAGTATTAATAGAAGACAAAGCATTTGATGGCAGAACTTATGTGGGAAGAACATACATGGACGTGCCAGAAATAGATGGGATTGTGTATGTAAACTCTGGAGATAAGGAATTGCAAATAGGTGAGTTTGTAAAAGGAAAGATAATTGATGTAAGTGAATATGATTTGATAGTGAGAATTTAAAACATATATATCATTGAGATTAAAAGACAAAAAATGAATAGCACTAATTTATTAGTTACTGTTTAATGGTTAAAATGAATTAAAAGTCTGCGTAGGGAGTTTCTAATTAAAATCGCCTAACGGAGCAGGGAGCTCCGTCGGGACGGAGTGAGGCTATTTTAATTAGAACTACCGTTGCAGGACATGCTGATTCAAAAACCATTAAACAGTACATTTTTCGAAATTTATGTCAAATAAACTCTTGCAAATTCTATATTTTTGATATAAAATGTATATGTTTAGGACATACTAAACAAAATAGGTGCTATTCATAGCATCAAAGAAGGAGGAATTTATATGTCAATTAAAATTGGTATTAACGGATTTGGAAGAATAGGAAACCTAGCATTTCAAGCCGCACTTTCAAGAGAAGGAGTAGAAATAGTTGCAATAAATGACCCATTTATCGCTGCAGACTATATGGCTTATATGGTTAAATATGATACTGTACATGGAAGATTTAATGGTACAATATCATCTGAAGAAGGAAAATTAATAGTAAATGGAAAAGAAATAAAAGTATATAATGAAGCAGATCCAAAAAATATTCCATGGGGAAAAGATGGAGTAGACTATGTATTAGAATGCTCAGGAGTATTTACAACAATGGAGAAAGCACAAGCTCACTTAGATGCAGGAGCAAAAAAAGTAATTATATCTGCACCATCAAAAGATGCGCCAATGTTTGTTATGGGTGTTAACAATGATAAATACACACCAGATATGAATATAATTTCAAATGCATCTTGTACAACAAATTGTTTAGCACCACTTGCTAAAGTTATAAATGATAACTTTGGAATAAAAGATGGATTAATGACAACAGTTCACTCAACAACTGCTACACAAAAAACAGTTGATGGAGCTTCTAAAAAGGACTGGAGAGGTGGTAGAGCTGCATCTGCAAATATTATACCATCATCAACAGGAGCTGCAAAAGCAGTTGGAAAAGTTATTCCAGAATTAAATGAAAAATTAACAGGTATGTCATTTAGAGTACCTACAGTTGATGTTTCAGTAGTTGATTTAACATGTAATTTAGCAAAACCTGCAACATATGAAGAAATATGCAATGCAGTTAAAAAAGCATGTGAAAACGAAATGAAAGGAATAATGGAATATACAGATGAGCCAGTTGTATCATCTGACTTCATACATGATCCACATACATCTATTTTCGATGCAGCAGCAGGAATTGCATTAACAGATACATTTGTTAAATTAGTTGCATGGTATGATAATGAATGGGGATATTCAAACAAGCTAGTTGATTTAGCTATGTATATTGCAAATAAATAATGGTATAAATTACTGCACAGTATTTATTAAATATAATATATAATGTCCAGAAATTACAATTCATAGTTACTTAAGTAAGATATTTAAAGTCCGTCTCTATCAAAGCTGCCACACATATTTTGTATTCTTCAAGTTTTCGAATAAAAAATATGTGTGACACGTGAGACTACAAAGCAAAATTAGCATATTATAGCTTCTTTTAAATTATGTATTGTAAAATTGACTATATTATTATTTATTAAATTTAAGGCTGAGCAGTAATTTTTAATGGAGGAGATTATGGAAAGAGATGTAAAAATACATGGAGTGTATAAACACTTTAAAGGTGACTACTATTTGGTAGAAGATGTGGCAAATCATAGTGAGACAAAGGAAAAATATGTTGTATATAGACGTCTATATGGAGATAATAGTTTATGGATAAGGCCATTAGATATGTTTCTATCAGAAGTAGACCATGAAAAGTACCCAAATGTAGAACAAAAGTATAGATTTGAATTGCAAGATATACAGAGCGTGGCAGGAAATTTTAAAGCATAAGATTTTAAATAGGAAAGGATTGATGTTCAATGAACAAAAAGACAGTTAAAGATATTGATGTTAAGGGAAAGAAAGTGCTTGTTAGATGTGATTTTAATGTACCATTAAAAGATGGAAAAATTACAGATAACACAAGAATAACAGCTGCACTTCCTACAATAAAATATTTAATGGAAAATGGAGCAAAAGTTATACTTTGCTCACATTTAGGAAGACCAAAGGGAGAAGTAAGACCAGAGTTTTCACTAAAACCAGTAGCAGATGAATTATCAAGATTATTAAATGCAGATGTGAAATTCGCAACAGACATTGTTGGAGATAGTGCAAAAGAAGTAACAGCTTCACTAAAAGACGGAGAAGTTGCATTACTTGAGAATGTTAGATTTGATGCAAGAGAAGAAAAAAATGATGATACTTTATCTACAGAACTTGCATCTTTATGTGATGGAATATATGTAAATGATGCATTTGGAACAGCACATAGAGCCCATAGCTCAACAGAAGGGGTATCTCATCATGTAAATGAAGCAGTAGCAGGATTTTTAATGGAGAAAGAAATTACTTTCTTAAGTGGAACACTAGAAAATCCAGAAAAACCATTTGTTGCTATACTTGGAGGAGCAAAAGTATCTGACAAGATTGGCGTTATAGAAAACTTATTAAACAAAGTGGATGAAATCCTAATAGGAGGAGGTATGGCATATACTTTCTTAAAAGCTAAAGGCTATGAAATAGGAGATTCACTATGTGAAGAAGATAAAATAGAAGAAGCAAAAAACATAATGAAAAAAGCAGAAGATGCAGGTGTAAAATTAGTGCTTCCTGTAGATACTGTTGTAGCACCAGTTTTAAAAGTAGAAGATGAGAGCTTAGATAAAAAAGAAAAACAAAAAGCATTCTTCAAATTTTTAGAAACTACTACAGATAAAGTAGTAGACTCAGACAAGATAGAAGCAAACTGGCAAGGATGTGACATAGGACCACGTACAGCAGAATTATTTGCAAAAGAATTACAAGGAAAGAAAACAGTATTGTGGAATGGACCACTTGGAATTTGCGAATTAGAAAAATTTAGCATAGGAACAGAAAAAGTAGCAGAAGCAATAGCAAATGTAGAGTGCACATCAATTGTAGGAGGAGGAGACTCTGTAGCTGCAATAAAGAAGCTAGGCTTAGAAGATAAATTCACACACATATCAACAGGAGGAGGAGCATCACTAGAACTACTAGAAGGAAAGGCACTACCAGGTTTAGTATGCTTGAGTGAAAAATAAAAATTGACAAAAGGGACACTCCTTTCACGTCAAAGATAATTGACAAAGGAGAAATACCTAGGTAAAAGAAAATGATTGATAATGACATATTTGATTTGAACTTAAAAAAGATATAAATAAAATTACATTATTTTAGGAAATAAATCTATATATTTAAAGAAGTGTCTAAAAAGACATTCATAAATCTATTTTGATGTAAAGTATAGAGGAGTGTCCCAAAGTGTAAAGAAAAATTGACAAAAAGGAGTGTCCCAAACGTCCAAGAATTTGGACAAAAAGGAGTGTCCCTAAGCGTAAAGAAAGGAGAGATTAGACAATGAGAAGGAAAGTGATTGCAGGAAATTGGAAGATGAACATGCTTCCAGATGCTGCTATAAGATTTATTGATGAGATTACACCAATGGTAAAGGATACAGAAAACGAAGTTGTGCTTTGTGTGCCATATACGGATTTGTTCTATGCACTGCTTGCAGCGCAAAATACAAACATAAAAATTGGTGCGCAGAATATGCACTGGGAAGAATCTGGAGCATATACTGGAGAGGTTTCTGGAAAGATGCTTAAGGCAATTGGAGTAGAGTATGTTATAATAGGTCATTCAGAGAGAAGACAATATTTTGCGGAGACAGATGAGACTGTCAATAAAAAACTTAAATCTGCTTTTGCAAATAATCTTAAACCAATAGTTTGTGTTGGAGAGACTTTGGAGCAAAGAGAAGCTGGAATGGCAAATGATATTATAACTTCTCAAACTGAAAAGGCTCTTGATGGATTAACTGAGGAACAAGTTGCAAATACAATAATTGCTTATGAGCCAATTTGGGCAATTGGTACTGGAAAGACAGCTACTTCAGAGGATGCAAATAATGCAATTAAAGCAATTAGAAATAAAATATCAAATTTGTATGGACAAAACGTAGCAGAAAGAGTTATAATACAATATGGTGGAAGTGTAAAATCCACAAATGCACAAGAGCTATTTTCTATGTCAGACATAGATGGAGGACTAGTTGGAGGTGCAAGTTTAAAGGTAGATGAGTTCGCCAAAATTGTAAATTATAATAAATAAAATTATAACTATATACAAATCCGTTCCATCTTGCTGGTACATATATTTTGTATTCTCCACGCATTCGAATAAAAAATATATCTGCCACGTGGAACTACTAAAGCATATGTTATAGAGTTATAATTTAGAAAGGATTAAGACAAATGGACAAAAAAGTTACAATGCTAGCGATATTAGATGGATTTGGTATAAATGAAAATGAAAAAGCAAATGCAGTTAAATTAGCAAATACACCTAATATTGACAAACTAATGAAAACATGCCCTACAACAAGAATGTTCACAAGTGGACTTAATGTTGGATTACCAGATGGACAAATGGGAAATTCTGAGGTAGGACATACAAATATAGGTGCAGGTAGAATTGTTTACCAAGAGCTTACAAGAATTACAAAATCTATAGAAGATGGAGATTTCTTTAGTGTACCAGAATTAGTAGAAGCAATTGAAAATTGCAAGAAGAATAATTCTAAATTACATGTTCTAGGATTACTTTCAGATGGAGGAGTGCACAGCCATAACCGTCATTTGTATGCTATTCTTGAACTTGCAAAAAGAAAAGATTTTGAAGATGTATATGTTCATTGCTTTATGGATGGAAGAGATACACCACCAACTTCAGGTGAAGGTTATATAATGAAACTTGAAGAGAAAATGAAGGAAAAAGGTGTAGGAAAGATTGCAAGTATCTCTGGAAGATTTTATGCAATGGATAGAGATAAAAGATGGAATAGAGTTCAAAAAGCATATGATGCAATTGTTAATGGCGAAGGAATAAAATGTGCAACTGCAATAGCTGCAATTGAAGGCTCTTATCAAAAAGAAGTTTTTGATGAATTTGTAGAGCCAACAGTTATTTGCCAAAACAATGAGCCAATTGCTAAAATAGAAGAAAACGACTCAGTTATATTCTTTAACTTTAGACCAGATAGAGCAAGAGAGCTTACAAGAGCAATTGTTGACCATGATTTTAATGAGTTTGAAACAAAGAAAATGAAGTTAGACTATGTATGTTTCACTCAATATGATGAAACAATGCCAAATGTAAAAATTGCATTTAAGCCAGAAACATTAAAAAATACATTTGGAGAATATATAAGCAAAAAGGGATTAACTCAATTAAGAATTGCTGAAACAGAAAAATATGCACATGTTACTTTCTTCTTTAATGGAGGAGAAGAAAAACAATATCCTGGTGAAGATAGAATTCTTGTACCATCACCAAAAGTTGAGACATATGATATGAAACCTGAGATGAGTGCATATGAAGTAACTGACAAAGTGGTAGAGGCAATTAATTCTAGAAAATATGATTGTATAATATTAAACTATGCAAACCCAGACATGGTAGGACATACAGGAAGTTTAGAAGCTGCAATTAAGGCAGTAGAAACTGTAGATGAGTGTGTAGGAAAAGTAGTAGATGCAATAAGAAAAAATGAAGGAGTTATGCTAATTACTGCAGACCATGGAAATTGTGAGCAAATGCTTGATTACAAAACAGGAGAGCCACATACTGCACATACTACAAATCCAGTACCATTAATATTAGTAGGAAAAGATGGAGTAAAATTAAAAGAAGGAAAACTTGCAGATTTAGCACCAACTATGTTAGAATTAATGGGACTAGAAAAACCAGAAGAGATGACAGGCGAAAGTATTATAGAAAAATAAGTATTATAGGATTGGAATAAATATGATAGAAAACTCGGAAATAAAAGGTGTCTACTCTGAGGTGCAGAAGCAATTATTCTATTTAATCCCAGAAAAATGGGATAGAATATATCTATATGCTTCTGTATCAGAGAAAATGATGGGACTAGAGACAGGAGAATTGTTCTTCTATTATTTCCCAAAAGGAATACTAAAGAAGAATCCTGTAAATGTCTATGAAATACCAAATAAATTTAGCCTTAATGAAGATGAGTATATAAAATTAGTTGAAAGATTATATCAAGAAATCAAAGAATTAAGGGAAATATTTAAAAGGAATAATCATAGATTGTGGAGTAGTGTGACAATAAGGATAGAGGGACTTAAATTTCAAATAGAATATAGCTATGAGGATTTGAGTAAATCTAATTATTCAAATACTGATAGGCATATTGTGTGGGTATATAATAATTTGAAGTTACCGATTGAAGCTTTTAACAAAAAAGAAAGAGATATTATAAAATCATACATAAATGAAACTATTTATTTTAAGCCTGATATCGAGATTTATACTGAGTCAATATATAAAAATCCAGTTAAGAAAATACTTGCATATAATAAAGAAAGAAAAGAGCCTGAATATGTTCAAGAAACAGAAATACAACAAATGGAGAGACAAGCTAAAAATAGATTTGAAGAACAAAAATATACATATAAGATAAAGGGTAAAAAGAGTTTAAGAAGTTTGAAAGAAAAAGAAAAAAATACTAAGCCTAAGACTTATGTGGAGCAGATTGAAGAACAGAGGAATAGGGTTAGGAGCCAGATTCTCAAACATATGTAAACTGGTTGCAAAGATAATCATCATTTGGCTGCGTTAAATTTCTTTTTAATTTAATCAACGTACCACAAGTACGCCTCATAAATTAAAAAGAAATTATGCCTTGCCAAATAATAATTCTTTTTGCAACAGGGAAGTGAGAATAAATTTTTTCGATGTACCACACGTACTATCTCAAAAATTTTTATTCGTTTTCCTAGCAATATACCAATTCTATTTCGAATTTAGTGAACGTACCATAAGTACGCCTTATAAATAAAAAATAAAATATAGAAAGGAAGATTTAAGCATGAAAGATTATTTAGGAATTGAAAGTGTAAAAGCACTAGAAGTATTGGATTCAAGAGGAAATCCAACAGTTCAAGTTGAAGTTGTTACAGAAGGAGGATTTTCAGGAGTAGCAATGGTTCCATCAGGAGCATCTACAGGAAGCTTTGAAGCAGTAGAATTACGTGATGGAGACAAAGATAGATATTTAGGAAAAGGTGTTCAAAAAGCAGTTGATAATGTAAATAAAATAATTGCTGACAAATTAGAAGGAATGAATGTTTATGAGCAAGTAAAAATAGATAAAATGCTTATTGACATAGATGGAACAGAAAACAAAGCAAAATTAGGAGCAAATGCTACACTTGGTGTATCTTTAGCAGTAGCAAGAGCTGCAGCTGCATCACTTGGAATGAGTTTATACAATTACATTGGGGGAGTAAATGCAAAAGAATTACCAGTACCAATGATGAACATCATGAATGGTGGAAAACATGCTGACAGCGGACTTACAGTACAAGAATTTATGGTAATGCCAGTTGGAGCAAAAACATTCAAAGAATGTATGAGAATGGGTGTAGAAGTATACCATAGCTTAAAGAAAGTATTAAAAGAAAAAGGATTAGCAACAGCAGTTGGAGATGAAGGTGGATTTGCACCAAACGTATCTAGCGAAAAAGAAGCATTAGATTTAATTATGGAAGCTATAGAAAAAGCTG
>CAKNQJ010000004.1 GCA_930990645.1 uncultured Clostridium sp.
ATTTTTCTTATTGTATAGTCAAAATCTGGCGATTTTTCCTATACAACAAAAAATCAGTTTTGGTTTAATCCAAAACTGATATATCTGAAATCACATCATCTACAGATATAGGTGTTACTTTGTTTAACATTAGAATATTTAGTAAGCTTTTTATTTGATTTTCTTCATTAGATATGTTGTTTACTATTTTTGATTCAATATTAAATTTTTCACTCTTTTCTTCTCTTTTTACAACTTCAATTCCGTATTTTCTATTATTTTCTCCTGCTATGTTGTGGGTCTCGTAGTACTCTAGTTCAATATTGTCAGAAACATCAGCATAATCTGAACTTTCTATTACCGTTCTTCCAAAAAGACTCTTTTTGTACTCCATCATTTGTTCCCCCTTTCTAAATAGCGTACTCTCTTACTATAATACAAAAGTTAAGAAATAGCAAGAAAAATCGTCCGTCACGTTTCGACACAATTCGACATTTGTACTTTATATTACCTTCCTTATTTCCTCATATATTTTTTCTTCTACATTAGGCATTGCTACCTTTGTAGCATTACCTCCCATTTGTTTTAGTATGTTTGGATTACGTACTATCTCCTCAATAGTTTTCTCTAAACTTTCAGAATTCAAATCTTTATCTAAAATAATTTTTGCTGCTCCTACTTTTTCTAAAACCCTAGCATTATATTCTTGATGGTTTTCTGTTGCATATGGATATGGTATAAATATTGCAGGTTTTCCCACAATAGAAACTTCAGTAATTGTCATTGCTCCGCTTCTACACACTACCAAATCACATGTATTCATTACTTCTTCCATATTATATATATATGGAACTATTTTTACATTTTCTATGTTGTTTATATTCATATTTACTTCATCTAGCTGAGTTTTTATCTCATCATATTGTCCTGGTCCTGCTGCCCATACTATTTGATAATCTTTATTTCGCTTATTTACTATTATTTCTAAGAAACTCCTATTTATACTTTGCGCTCCCTGGCTTCCGCCAAAGACTAGTACCACAGGTTTATTTCCCCTTATCCCTATCTGTGTCTTTATCTTTTTCTTCTCTTCTTCTGACAAATTTAGTTTCTTTATTTTCACTGGATTTCCTGTTACTACTACATTATTTGCCCCTTCTAATCTGTCTTTTGCATCTTGAAATCCTACTAATATTTTATTAGCTTTTTTCTTAAATAATTTTACTGCAATTCCCGGAAATGCATTGCTTTCATGAAGTACAACTGGTATTTTCATTTTATTTGCAGCAATAACAGTTGGAACGCAAATGTATCCTCCCATTCCAATTACTACATCAGGTCTGACTCTATCTAATATTTTTTTACTTTCTCCTATTGATTTAAATGTTGAATATAAATTTTTTAAATTCTGTATACTTAACTTTCTTTGCACCCCATAAGCATTAATAGTCTTTAAAGGATACCCAGCTCTTGGAACTAAATCATTTTCCAACCCCCTATTAGTCCCAATAAAAATAATCTCCGACTTTGGCTCTTTTTCTTTAATCTTATTTGCTATGGCTATACCAGGATTAATATGTCCTCCTGTGCCTGCAGCCGCAATTACTACTTTCATTTTTATCATTCCTTCCAACCATGGTTGAAAAATAATTGCTGTTTTGGCTAGGCGAACAAGCAAGAAAACCGGAGGCGTGCTTTCTGCACGTTGAGGATTTTCGCCGCGCAGTTCAACAACGCCAAAACACAATTATTTTTCAACCACTCTTATACTTTCGCTTTAGACCTAGATATATTCAGCAAAATTCCACACATTGCCAGCAATACTACAAGTGCTGTACCACCTGCACTAAAGAATGGTAGTGACATACCTGTATTTGGTATTGTATTTGTAACAACTCCTATATTAATTGCTACCTGTACCATAACTAATGTTGTAATTCCTGTTGCTAACAAACTTCCAAACATGTCTGGTGCTTTCATTGCTATTATTATTCCTCTCCAAATAAATAGAGCAAATAGTACTATTACAACTATACATCCTATAAAACCTAGCTCTTCTGCTAATATTGAGAATATAAAGTCATTTTGAGGCTCTGAAACATATAGATATTTTTGCTTACTTTCTCCAAGTCCTACTCCAAATAGTCCTCCTGAGCCTATTGCATATAAACTTTGAATTGTCTGCCAGCCAGTTCCTGTGGGGTCTTGCCATGGATCCATATAGTTTAATATTCTTCCAAGTCTGAAGTTCGCATCTCCTGCACTATCTCCTGCCATTTGAAAATATGCAAATAGTGCTGCGATGCCTCCACCACCTACTACGAGTCCTGTTACTACAAAATATAGCAATCTACAACCTGCCATAAGCATCATAACAACTGTTATGGCACTCATTACTACACCAACACTTAGGTGGTTTTGTATGAATAAAGCAATTGCTACTGGTGGTATTATATATAAAAGTGGAATTACAAAGCCTTTTTTGAAGCTTCTCAAATCAGCTTTATGATCTGTTAAATATCCAGCATAAAAAACAATCATTCCTATTTTTGTAAGCTCTGATGGTTGAAATTGAGTAAATCCTAAATTTATCCATCTTCTAGCGCCACCACCTGTGGATCCTAGCCCTGGAATTAGAACTAATAGCAATACTCCTATTGATAACCAATATATTGCCCAATAGAATTTCTTATATATTCTATAGTCAATTTTAGACACAAACCACATTACAGCTAGCCCAATAACTGCAAATATCATTTGTCTTGTAACATATGTATAACTATCACCTGTTTCAGCAAGAGCCGATGGAGCACTCGCTGATAAAACCATCACAATTCCAAATGATAGAAGTATTATTATGATTATTATAAGAACAAAATCTACTTGATTTTTTTTTGTTCTTTTTACTCCTTTTGTTTTATTTTGCATTTTGTAAATCAATCCTTTCCGAATTGAACAGCTTTTATATGTTCTTATTCTTTTGTATAAGTTTGGAAAAGAATTGTTGTTTTGGCTAGGCGAACAAGCAAGAAAACCGGAGGTGTACTTTGTGTACATCGAGGATTTTCGCAGCGCAGTTCAACAACGCCAAAACACTATTATTTTTCAAACTGAAAAACTAAATAGCATATAACCCTATAATACAGAAAATCAAAGTAATCAAACTAAATACTGACACGATTTTATTTTCTTTCCATCCAGATAATTCAAAATGATGATGAATAGGTGTCATTTTAAATACTCTATTTCCTGTTTTCTTAAAGTATGCTACTTGTATCATTACAGATAAAGTTTCTATTATTGGTATTATAGCTATAATCAATAGAAGTAGTGGCATTTTTAAGTACAATGCAATTCCTGCAATTGCTCCTCCTAACATTAATGAGCCTGTATCTCCCATCATTACCTTTGCTGGATTTAAGTTGAATAACAAAAATCCTAAACATGCTCCAATTAAAATTGTTCCTACTACTGTTACCTCTTTTATTCCAAGTAATATTGATATTACTGTTAAGCAAGCAAGTATTATTGTAGTAACACTTGTAGATAAGCCATCTATTCCATCAGTTAAATTAATTGCATTTGTTGCTGCAAGCATTACTAGCACTGCAAATGGTACATATAGCCATATTGGCAAAGTTATATACTCTTTCACAAATGGTATATATATATCTGTTCCTATGTTAAAAACATTTACTAAAACTATTGTATATACAACTGAAACGATTAGAAGTCCCAACATTTTTGCTTTTGGGCTTAAGCCTTTAGTGTTTTTTAATACTAGTTTTTTAAAATCATCTATAAAACCTATAAAACCAAATCCAACAGCCACTCCTATTAGTGGTAATATTGCTTGTGCAGTTTCTGGTTGGTCCACTCTATAATCCATGAACACAAATATTCCAACTGCTATCAAGACTAGTATCATTATTATTCCACCCATTGTTGGTGTTCCTTGTTTTTTTAGATGAGATTGTGGTCCCTCCTGTCTTTCTATTTGCCCTACTTTTAATTTTCTTAATATTGGTACAATTATCAATGATAATATTACACTCGCTACAAATGACAGTATTAATATTTTATTTTGATACTGCATATTTTTTCCTCCTTCGTCCTTTTATGAATGAAATATAATTGATTTTGGTGTTGTTAAAAATGCTTTTCTCCTTAATTAGTATCTCGTAGATTTTAATAGAATTGTATTTTGGCTAGGCAAACGAGCAAGAAAACCGGAGGCGTACTTGGTGTACGCTGAGGATTTTCGCATGCGAAGTTTAACAACGCCAAAATCAATTATATTAAAATCTTTCTTTCAGCTAATTTCGTTTATTATATTATTCACTATCTCAACCTCATCAAAAGGATATCTTTTTTTGTTTATTTCTTGGTACTGCTCGTGTCCCTTTCCTGCAAGTACAATAATGTCCTTTTTATTAGCCATTTTTATTGCTTTTCTAATAGCTTCTACTCTATCTACTATACATTCATATTTTCCGTTTGTCTTTTTTATTCCTTCTTCAACATCTTTTACAATTTGTTCTGGGTCTTCTGTTCTTGGATTATCAGAAGTAATAATTGTATAATCAGCCACTCTTCCAGATACTTCTCCCATCATAGGTCTCTTATTTTTATCTCTATCTCCACCACATCCAAATACAGAAATAACTCTTCCTTTAGTATATATCTTTACTGAACTTAATATTTTTTCCAAACTTGTTGGTGTATGCGCATAATCTATCATAATTGTAAGTCCAAGTTTATTGTCTACCAATTCACTCCTTCCAGGCACTCTTATATCAAGTAATGCATCTTTTATATTGTCAGCTGTAGCACCAAACTCAAGAGCCACTGCTATTGCAGCTAAAGAATTGTATACACTAAATCTTCCTGGGATTGATACTTTTACTCTCTCATTTTTATCCCCTATTTTTACTTTAAAATCAACATATTGATTTGTCACAGTAATGTCTTTTGCAAGCAAGTCGCAATGATTATCTATTCCATATGTTGAAATTTGGCATTCTGGAGCAAGTTTTGGTATTCTAGTAGCATATACATCATCTGCATTAATAAATCCTTTTTTACACATCTTAAATAATTTCACTTTTGAATTAAAATAATCTTCCATATCAGGATGCTCTTTGCTACTAATATGGTCTTCTGATAAATTTGTAAATATACCTATATCAAAATCACATCCAACTACTCTTTCTAATTTTAAACTTTGAGATGATACCTCCATTACAACAACTTCACATTTTTCCTCTAACATTTTACTAAATATTTCTTGTAATTTCAAACTCTCAGGTGTTGTATTTTCATTGTTAGCAATTTTTCTATCACCTACATATGATGCAACCGTTCCAATTAATCCAACTTTTATTCCTTTTTTTTCAAGTATATCTCTTATCATATACGTGGTTGTAGTCTTTCCTTTTGTTCCTGTTACTCCTATAAGCTTAAATTTCTTAGATGGATTTTGATAAAAATTACATGCACATATAGCTAATGCATATCTTGTATCTTTAGTCAAAACCAATGTCACATCATCTTTAATCTCTTTTAAAATATTTTTATTTATTGTATCTTCTTGTGCTAATATTACTTTAGCGCCATTATTTATTGCTTCTTCAATATGTTCATGCCCATCAGAATCAAACCCCTTAACAGCAACAAACATATCGTTAGCACTTACATCTTTTGAATTATTTCTAACATTATTTATTTCTACATCTAGGCTTCCTTTTACTTTTAAACCCTCTAATCCAGCTAGTATTTTTTTTAATTCCATAGCTTAGATTCTCCTCTCTCTTTATTTTAAAATATGCCTTTTACATTATATAACTAAATTTGAAATTTGTACATACTTTTTCAAAATTTACTCTTTATCGACTTATTATTTCTGCGAAGCCATTAATTGTACCCCACTACCACTTTTGTTTCCTCATAAATTTTTATTCCATTTGCAGGGACTTGACTCGTAACAGTCCTATCTGATACATCTTCTTCGGTTTCTTCATAACTTATTTCAAGTCCAGATTCTTCTAATGCTTTCTTTGCCTCACTAACCGTTAGCCCTATTACATTAGGTACTTCGACTTCTTCTTTAATATCATCTTCTGAAACATTATCTTTTTGAACTTCTAAATACGGAAGCACCTCTCCTAACACTTGTGATCCTATTGGTGCAGCTACTCCTCCTCCTTGATGTCCTCCTTCTCCTGTTGGATTATACAAAGTTATTAGTACCACTACTTCTGGGTCAGATACTGGTGCTACTCCTATAAATGATGTTACATATTTTCCTGTGTTTACACCATCTTCTGAAGTTCCTGTTTTTCCACCAATAGAATATCCTGCTACTTGTGCATTTTTTCCTGTTCCTTCTGCTACCACACTGCCCATCATGCTAAGTACATCTTCTGCTGTTTTTTGCGATATTACTCCTTCTGTCTCTTCTACTGGAATATCTGTGACCTCTCCTGTTTCACTATCTATTATTTGCTTTACAATACGTGGCTTTACATATGTACCTTTGTTTGCAATTGTGTTTACTGCTGTAATCATTTGTATTGGTGTTATTTCAAATCTTTGCCCAAACGAAATTGTTGCTAGTTCAACTGGCCCAACTTTATCTTCTGCAAGAAATATGCTTCCAGCTTCTCCTGGCAAATCTATTCCTGTTCTTTTTAGCAATCCAAATTTTTCAAGATAATCATAGTATTTGCTTACTCCAATTTCTTGGCCTAATCCTATAAATACAGGATTACATGAATTCATAAGAGCCTGCCTTAAACTTTCTGAGCCATGTGGATTATAATATCTCCAACAACTTATACGCACTCCTGCTACTGTTATTCCTCCTGTACAACAAAATTCACCTTCTTTATCTGTTGTAGTTATACCTTCTTCTAATGCAGCAGATGCAGTAATTAATTTAAAGGTAGACCCCGGCTCATATGTGTCTGCTACAGCTTTATTTCTCCAAACTTTTTGCATCTCTGCTATCTGCTCAGTTTCTGATAGACTATCCCAGCTTCCTTGTAACTCTTCAATAGTCGTCTCATATGGCTCGTTTAAATTGTAATCCGGATACCCAGCCATTGCCAAAATATCTCCAGTTTTTGGATTCATTACAATTATATTTCCACCATCTGTACACACATTATCAATACAAGCTTCTTCAAGATACTTTTCTGCAATCCCTTGTATTGTTGCATCAATACTTAATACTAAATCATTTCCATCTATTGCAGATGTATAATTTTCTCCTTCATTTTCAATTTCTCCACCATTAGCATCTGTTACTTTAGTAATTCTTCCCTTTTCACCTTGAAGTTCTTCCTCATAGATTGCTTCTATTCCATCTAATCCTTGATTATCGGAGCCACAAAATCCTATCACCTGAGATGCTAAACTATTATATGGATAATATCTCTTTGTGTCTTCATCAATATTTATTCCAGTTTCTATATTATTTGCTGCCATCCAAACTCTAAGCTCATCAGCCTTTTCTTTTTCCACTTTTCTTACAATAGTCTCTATTGATGTCTTTTTATTTACCTTCTTCAGAACAGTTTCATAGTCCAATTCAAATATATTGCTAAGAGCCTCTGCTACTTTTTCCTTGTTCTCACTAGATATATTCGTAGGATTTACAGTCACTGTATTTACTGTACTGCTAACTGCTAAAATTGTTTTTCCTGTAGCATCATATATAGTGCCTCTTCGTGGATTTACTGCTCTTTCCAAGCTTTGTTGCTCATATGCCATCTCTTTTAGTTTATCTCCATCTATAAATTGTATCCATGCAATTCTTCCTATAAATATAGAAAAAATAAGGCAAACTGCAACCATTGCAAACTTTAATCTTTTTCTTCTACTTATTTCACTATATTTTTCCTCTGCTTTCACCCTATCTTCCTTTATTTGTTTTTTGTACTTCTTGTTTTGTTTATTTTCAAGCTTTTTTCTTAATTTTTCAACATTCTCTGTTCTTTCATTTTTGTCTTTCTTTATCTTTAATATTTCTTTTTTATCAAACCTTGGCATTACTACTTTTTTAGTTCGCTCATTTTTTCTTTCAAAATTTTTCTCTAATCTTTTTCTTCTTTTGCTCTCCTTTCTTTCATTACTTCGCATATTTACTTATCATTCCTTCCTAGAGTCATAAATCTGGTGGGAAAAGAATTAAATTTTGACTAGGATAACAAGTTTGAAATTTATGAAGCATATTTTGTGTACGTTGATTAAATTTCAAATGAAGTTTGACAACATCAAAATTATAATTATTTTTCAACCTAAACTAATTGTATTCGTTTAGATAATAAAAAATACTAAAAAGAGCAATTGGGTTATGTCCCAATTGCTCGTTATCTTTTTAGTTTTCTCCATATAATAATACTACTTATTCCTAAAATTATGATTCCTATTCCTAATGCTATTCCTGTTCCTGTTTGTGGTATAATTCCTTTGGCAATATTTTCTTGATTATTATTTTGATTTGCTATATTGCTACTTGAACTATTTGAATTTGTATTAGAGCCACCATTCTGGTTTTCATTTTGATTTGTACCATTTCCACCCTGGTTTGTGTCTGGATCTATTCTGTCTCCTCCTTGATTTGGATCTTGGCCTGGGTCTTCTCCGTCTCCTCCTTGATTTGCATCTTGGTCTGGGTCTTCTTCGTCTCCTCCTTGATTTGGATCTTGACCTGGGTCTTCTTTGTTCTCTTTTTCTATTTTAAAATGAATTGTAGTTTCATTTCCTGCTTCATCTTCTATGATCATCTCATATTCCCCTTCTTCTTCAATTGTATCGCCTAGTTCATATGGATAATCTTCCCCATCTTTTTTTACCTCCACTGTCAAATCATCTGACTCATCATCTATTTCTGGAGTAACCTCTTCATATGTTCCTCCATCTTCTATACCATCTATTCTAGGTACAGTATTATCTAAGTAAAATGCATTACTTCTTACTATTGCAACTTCCCCAATTATATCTTCTGCTTTCGCCCATATATACCATATTCCGTCTCCTTCCGTTTTTGCAACAGTTTCTCCGTTCTTAAAAGCTTGATTTATCTCTTCTTCATTGACGTTTTCAGATTTTTGACTCCATATATATGTAAGGCTATCTTCTCTTAATTCCTTATTAGAAGTAATTTGTATTGTACTTGATTGTTGTTTTTCATACTTTAGATTTCCATTAGGTGTAAAAGTAATAGTTGGTTTTTCTTTATTTACAGTGATTATATATGGCTCTGTATTCCTTCCTTCTATTCCAGAATTGCTCACAGCTCTAGCAATTATTTCATATCTTCCATTTTCACTTATTTGTAATGTTTCTTCTTTTTCTAGCTTATGCCATGTTTTTCCTTGATCAGCACTTATTTCATAATATGCAATACCACTTGGTGCATTACTTCCCGAAATATTTAGCAAAGCATTTTCTGATATTTCGTCATTATTTTCTACATTTGCTGTTATGATTGGTGGCTCTGGTACGGTATTATCCAAATAAAACACATTAGATTTAACCAAACTCATATTGCCTGCTTTATCTTTGGCCAAAATCCACAAATACCAATTATCACCTGTTTCTCCATCTAATGTTATAGTATCGTCACTTTCAAATGTTTGTGAGTCTGGTAAAAATGTTTCTTCTGTTAAAACCTGAACACTTGTTGTCCATTTATATCTCAATGTAGAATAATCAAGTTCTGCATTGTCTTCAACTGTCACAATTGTGCTTTGCACTTTTTGATATGTTTGATTTCCATTTGGTTTAAATTCTATTGTTGGTGCTATTGAATCTATTATAAAGTTAACAGATGATATATTGTTCAAACTATCTTTTGCAGTTAATTGATAATCTCCAGTTTCATTTATTTCTTCTCCTAATTGATAATTTATTACCTCTCCATTTTTTGTTAATGTAATAGTTATAGGATTTTTATCTGTTACCTCAGGAGTAATCTTTGAATAAGTTTTTCCTTCTTCAATATTTTCTATTACTGGTGCAGTTTTATCTATCTTTATTATAAATGCCTCTGTATTATTTCCTGCTTTTCCCACATTATTTACTGCCGATGCAATAAAAGTATATTCCCCATCTTCTGTTATTTTTATTTCTTCTTTCTCATTCACATCAGTCCAACTTGTTCCATTGTTGAAACTATATCTATATTTTCTAATTCCACTAGGAGACGTGCTTCCATCAAGATAAATAATTACATCATTTCCTGTGTATACATCATTTAATGTATTTGAATGTATAGTAGGCACATTGGGAGTTTCGTTATCTAAGTAAAAACCTTCACTTCTTTTTATTATTTCACTGCCATAAATATTTTCTGCCCTTGCCCATAAATACCATATTCCACTATCCGTATTTTTTTCAATGGGAACATTTGCTTGGAATTTATTTATAAATTCCGACAAGTCTGGCTGAGTTTCAGATTGTGACCATACATATGTCAATGTGTCTAAATTTATCTCGCTTATGTCTGGGAATTGAATTGTCGTACTTTGAACTCTTTTCCATACATTACTTCCATTTGGACTAAAGCTCATTTCAGGTAATTCTTTGTTTATTTTTATAATATATGTATCTGAAGAACTTCCTTCCGTTCCTACTGTATTTACTGCTCTTGCTATAATGTTATATGTACCAGTGTTTGAAAATCTTATCTCTTCTCCTTCTTGTATATCTTTCCATTCTCCTCCATTATTTAGGCTATATTGATATTTGCTTATTCCACTTGGTGAATTGCTTCCACTGATTGTTACAGTTACATCTTTATTTGTAGTTTCTCCACTTGCAATACTTGCACTTACTATTGGTGCTTCCGGTACAGTATTGTCAAGATAAAATCCCTTACTTCTTTGATATGAAGTGTTTCCCAAATTATCTGTCGCTTTTGCCCATACATACCATATTCCACTGTCCGTACTCTTATTTATACTAGCATTCAACTGATAATTTTCACTAAATTTACTATCTTCTGGTTGCATTTCTTCTTGAGTCCAAAGATATTTTAAACTTGAATTATTGATACCATGCTCACTAGTTGCTGTAATCTGCAATGATTGCTCTTTTCTGTATGTTGTGTTTCCATCTGGTGTAAATGTAATCTCTGGTCCAACTTTATCTATTGAAACACTAAACTTCAATGAATTATACCCTTCAATCCCAACATTACTAACTGCTCTTGCTATTATGTTATATTCTCCTGTTTCTGACAATGTAATGCTTTCTTCTGGTGAAATATCTATCCATTTTAAACCATCATCAAAACTATATTGATATTTTTGTATTCCACTTAACGTTTCTCCTCCTGTTAACTGTAATATAACATTTTCATTTGTTTCATCTCCATTTGATACGTTTCCAGAAATCGTTGGTGCTCCTGGTGTATCATTATCTAAACTGAAAGTATTTGTCTTTACTAACGATGTATTACCCAATTCATCTTTCGCAAGTACACATAAAACTGAATCCATTCCAGTTATCCCAGATATCTCAACCGTTTCTCCATTAGTCAACTTTTCTCCTTGTGAGAGCATTATTTCTTCAGTAACTTCATCCATATCATTACACCATCTATAATATAAAGAATCTTCATCTAAGTTATAATTATCTGTTATATCTATTCTTACACTATGACTTCTTGCAAATGTTTTATTGCCATTTGGAGTAAAAGTAACTACTGGCATAGTACTATCTATCTTAAAATTTACTGTTGTACTATTATCTAATTCATCAGTAACTATTAATGTATAGTCTCCTGTTTCTTGTATTAAATCTCCCTTATCATCTAAATCTATATAATAAGAATATTCTTCTTCACCCTTTTTTAATATAGCAGTTATCTCAGTTTCATCTGTGATAGTTGGCTGTACAGATTTATATATTTTACCTTCTACTATTCCATTGATTACTGGTGGTTTCTTATCTATTTTTATAACAAAAGGGGCACTTTGTTTTCCTATTATACCAACATTACTTATAGCTCGTGCTATCATAGTATATGTTCCACTTTCACTAATTTCAATATTTCCTGAAACATCATTCCATGATGTTCCATTATTTAAACTATATTGATATTTTTGTATTCCACTTGGAGCTGAGCTTCCACTAATTTGCATTAGTGCATTTTCTTTTGTATATACGTTACTTGTAACATTGGAAGAAATCATCGGTGCCTCTGGAACTGTATTATCCAAATAAAATGCTTCACTTCTTTTATATGTAACATTTCCTTGCATATCTTTTGCCATAACCCATAAGTACCAGTTTGTTCCCGTATCTGTATTCTTTACAATCGTGCCACCATTTTCAAAATAATCTTTAAAACTGCTTTCTAGTGGTTGATTTGTACTTTGTGTCCATACATATCGCAATGTATCTTTGTTAACACCGCTAGTATCGGAAGCTGTTACTTTGGCAGATTGAGAAGTTTTATATGTTGTATTTCCAGTAGGCGTTATATTTATTGTAGGTCCTGCATTATCAGCATCTTTTGTAAATGCTTTGATGCATAGGTTTGTATCTTTAAAAATACTAGTTAAATCTTGCCAATTATCAGCTGCTCCCGATACAGACACATAACTCTCTCCTTCGCTTGCAGTAGCTGTGTTCCACATATTTTCACCATCTACTCCATTCGATTTTAGGTTTAGTTCAAGTGGAACTTGTGCTTGCACATCATTTTTATACTTTACAATTACAACAAATTTACTTCCTGTTATCTCTATTGGTGAATTCAATTTTATATTTTTGAATTCTGCATTTGTTTCAACATCACTAGCTATTAATGTTGCGCTATCCATGTCCAAATTGCCATCCATATTTACATATATATCGGCTTTTGTATTTTCAACGCTCATGTAAGATATTTCTGATAAAAACTCTTGCCCACTAGTCTTTTTCTCAAATACATTAGCTGTATATATTTCTTTCATTTTAGTTTTATCCTCATCATTCAAAACCGGTAAATATGTATAATTATATCCTAATTCATCATATTGATATATGTTTTTGTAGTCTTTATCTACTACACTAATTACTCCTACATTTTCTTTCTCTATTAGAACATCTTCATATGATATATAGTAATATCCTCCATTAAACCCTTCTCCATATGAGTTCAGTACAAGCCACGCTCCATCTTTTGAAGGTCTATGTGCTTCATTAAAATTAGTTTTAGAATAATTATCGTCCCAACCAATTATAGTAACTGCATGATCTTGTACTATATCTGGATCATCACAATAATACGCTGACGACAATATTGGTGAAACGTTATTAAAATACTGCGTTTGGCTCGCATTTGTTATAGCTGCAATGCCTCCATATTGAACAATATGTTCTTTCATTTGATCTCTAATTTCTTTTATTTGAGTTTCAGTATATGCATTTCCTTCACCATCTGAATATGATGTCACACCATTATCTACGCTTTTTACAATGCTTGGAAATCGAATATAGCTTTCAACATGCTGTCCTACATCTTTATTTTGTATTTCTGAGATATCTATCTTTTCTTGTGAATTTTCAAAAGGCATATCTTCTTCTAATACAGGCCCAAACCCACTTGTTAAATAACTATATCCAATATATGAGTTTCCTCCACCACCGACTTCCCTGTTATATCCGTTCTCATTTATTTGATCATTTAAAAAGTTTCTTGATGTAGCATATTCCATATGTCTTACAGAGTATTCACGAGATTTATATCCTCTTGTCAAACTAATATGCGTTTCTATCGAACTTGTAACAGGATAAACCCAACAAGTCTGTGTTTGCATTTGATCTTTTACAGTTATGTCAATTTTTTCTCTTAAATCATATGTACTTGAAGTCGCATTTCTAGTATTGCTAAATAATTGAATTTTATTAGTTATACTCTTCACAGGGTCATAATATGGTGTCAAATATGGTGCTGGCTCAATATATTTTTTCTGCTCTTCATCAGACATATTTAGCCATTTTTGAAACTCCTTGCTAAAATCCCCTATATTCACTGGCTTGCTTGTTATTACAATATTGTCATCTTTAGCTTGGCTCAAAGTAGATAATAAAATCATACAAAAGCAAATAATAAATATTATAACTAATATCTTTTTTAATTTCATGTAACCTTTTTGCAAACCAATCTCCTCCTAATTATTTAAATAAGTATTTAAGAAATATTAACATTATTAAAAGATAGTTTCAATAACAATTATATTACAATTTTGTGTACTTTTTTATAGATTTTTAGGGAAATACTAATTTACAAAAATATTACATTTTTGTTACAAAGTAATATCTTATATCTTACTTTTGTTCGTTTTTTGTACGGAAATAAGATATTTAAGCTCTCACTACAAAAAAATAATTTAGAGAAAAGAATCAGTATCTGTCTCTCATAGCACAAAAATAGAATACTAAAACTTTTCACCTTTAGTATTCTATTTTCCTAACAATGTATTTAACAATTTTTCAAACCAATTTTGGTTGTCTTCCATTACAACTTCTTCACTTGCTTGCTCCACATAATCTTGTTTGTCTAAACTTACATATACTTTCTGGCTATTATCTAATTTTTGCATTCCCAATTTTGTTTTTGCCAGTTCTTCTATATTGCTCAAATTATAACTGTTTTCTAAATTAACTTTTAATTGTTCATTTTCTTTTTGTATTGCTGCCAAATTAGCTTTTAGCGTTTCTCCCTTATTAAAGCTTTCATTTATTAGTGAATTTCTATAACTTATAATAAATAGACAAGCAAATATTAATAGTACATATACCATAGCTTTAAAATGGGATTTTAGTTTTCTCTTAGACTGTGTTTTCTCTGCTTTTTTGCTTACAGTTGAGCTTTTTTTCTTAGAATATGGCTCTTTTATAGGCTCATAATCTGGCTCTAGTTTTCTAGGGCTAGTTTCATATTGGTATCTATTTACCATAAGTTACTTTCACCTCTTTTCTCATCTTTTTATTTTGTCATACTTTATCGTATATTTAAAAAACATATTATTTTGCTTGAGTTTCTTTTTCTCTTCTTTCAAATATTCTTAATTTTGCACTTTTGCTTCTACTATTTTCTTCTTGTTCTTCCTTGCTTGGAAGTATTGGCTTTCTTGTTACTATTTTCCCATAAGATTTATAGTTGCACACACAATATGGTAAATCTTTTGGGCATGTGCATTTTCCCTCTGCTTCGATAAATGCTTCTTTCACTGCTCTGTCTTCTAATGAATGAAAAGTAATAACTGCAAGTCTTCCATTTTCTTTTAGACACTGTATTGAATTTAAAATTGTATTATATAATGGCTCTAACTCATTATTCACTTCTATTCGTATTGCTTGAAATGTTCTTTTAGCAGGATGCCCGCTATTTTGTTTTGCCTTTGGAATTGAATTTTTTATGATGTTTACCAATTCTTGAGTAGTCTCTATCCTTTTTGTTTGTCTTTCTTTGCAAATATTCCTTGCAATATTTCTTGAAAATCTTTCTTCACCATATTTGTAAATTATATTTGCTAATTTTTCTTCTGAATAATCATTAACCACATCTTCTGCTGTAAGCTCTTGAGTTTTATCCATCCTCATGTCTAATCGTGCATTTTCCATGTAGCTAAATCCTCTTGTTTTTTCATCTAGTTGATATGACGAAACTCCCAAATCCAGTAGTATTCCATCTACTTTTCCAATGTCCTCTAGCAATATATTTATATCATCATGGTTACCATGAATGTATTTAACATTTTTATATTTTTCTAACCTTTTCCTTGCTGCCTCTAATGCCTCTTCATCTCTGTCAATTCCTATAAGTAATCCCTTATCAGATAATCTTTTTACAATCTCTTCACTATGACCTGCTCCTCCGCATTGTTCCATCTACATATATTCCATCTGGTTTTATATTTAGTCCTTCAATGCATTCATTTAATAAAACGCTTTTATGTTTAAATTCCAATTGTTACACCTCATAGCTTAATTTTTTATGATAGCATAAGCAGTTGGCATAAAAATATACCAACTGTATGCTTGTCTTAAATTACTTATATATCAGCAATTTTCGTCATTTGTGCTTTAACATTCCTTTGTTTTTATATTTATTTTTCTTTAGAAAATTTTTAACTTTTTTCTCGTGCACTTTTGTAAATTTTTCTTTTGTAAATGTCTATTACAATAAACATTTTATCTTTATTGTATTTCTTTTAAATTAAATGTAAAATCGTTGATTTCCTATTTAATTTAAATCTTTAGTTTTATTAATTCTTTTGTTTTAATTCTAGATTTGATCCTTTTGTTTCTAATTCTTTTGTTTTGACTCTTGATTTAATCCTTCGTTTTATTAATTCTTAATTTGAACTTATCTTTTGTAAATTACTTTTTATCTTTAGCAAATTATTCAATTTTATCTTTTGTTTAATTTTTTCAACTCTTTTTTCCTTAGTATTTTTCAATAGTCGCTTATCTTTTGTATAAATTTTATTTTTTCTTTAGTGTTAATTAAAATCATTTATCTTTAGTTAAATTACTTAATCACATTTAAGTGATTTTGTCCTTAGTTTACTTTTAAAATTTTTATCTTTCGTTGTATCTAGACATCTTTTGTTAATAAATGAGGATTAACATCTTTCGTTTCTTTAGATTTTATCTTTAGTTTTTTTATATAAACTTTTTAAAGTTATATACCTAGCATAGTCATATTTTCTGCAATTTCATCTGCTGAAATATTTTCTTCGCTATTGTATTCTTTCCATTTGTCTTTGTTCCAAATTTCTATTCTTGTACCTACACCTATGATTGCAGCCTCTTTCTCAAGATGTGCATATTCTCTTAGGTTACCTGTTAATAGAAATCTACCTTGTTTGTCTAGTTCGCATTCAATTGCTCCTGATAAAAACAATCTTACGAAATCTCTAGCATTTTTGTTTGTAAGTGGAAGTGATTTTAACTTTTCTTGGAAATTATTCCATTCATTTTGAGAGAAACCAAATAAACAACCGTCTAATCCTTTTGTTACTATGAACTTTTCACCTATGTCTTCTCTAAGTTTTGCTGGCATTATTAATCTGCCTTTTGCATCTAGAGAATGTTCATATTCACCAATTAGCACTTTGTTTCACCTCTCTCACATTTTTAACCACTTTTTACCACTTCTCTCCACTTCACTTAGATTTTAATACAAGTATTTATAAATTGCAAGTGTTTTTTGAAATTTTTTCAAATTTTTTTTCGAGAAAATGCCTGCGTCTCTAAGATTTGCAAACATTCGTTTTGTATTGTAAACATAATAAAAGCAGAGTAACGCTTGCTTTTATAGCTATTTTAGCATTATTCTGCATTATTTTGAGTATACTACTTCTCCATATTCTGAGATGCTTTCTAAAAATCCACTTGCATCTTCTCCATCAATCAACAATACCGGTTCAATATCTGTCGATATATTTCTTCTTAATCTAAACAACTTAGTCATATCCTCTAATATATCTTTAGAAATACTACTTCTAGGTACAACTACAGCAACATCTATATCGCTATCTTTTCTATAGTCTCCTCTTGCATACGAACCATATAAAATTATTTTATTAACTTTGAAGTTTTGTATAACAAGTTCTGCATATTTTTCCACTAGTTTTCTAGCTTTTCTTTTATCCATAACATCATCTCCTCTGTTTTATTGATAATCTCTTTGCACTTGCTTTGATTTAAAGCTTCAAATATTTCTTTTTTCTGAGTAGGGTATCTTGCTTCTATATTTAATGGTGAAACTAAATCTATAAAATCTTTTTGTTCCTCACTCATTATTTTATATAAATTACTTTCTTCTGCTAGTCTTACGAGCTTATGAGTATATGGTGGTTGTCCACCTTTAATTTTTACGTAATAAGCTTTAATTGTCTTTTCTATAACTTGATTACACATAAAACCAACATATAAATATCTTTTACTTTTTAACATTGCCTTAGCCGTATCTAAATCATATATAGCTAACTCTAACCAATATTCTACTTTATCAAAATCACTAATCTTAATCTCCTCCTCCACATTATTAGTATAACATAATTTTTCTTTTTTTTAAATACTCTGTTTAAACTTTTCTGTCAAACATTCATAAATAAGTTTTGTCAAATCGCTTGTATCAACAATTGACTTTATACACGCATTAAGAAAATCTTTTGGCGATACTTTCCTTAAGTCTAATACATACCCATTTTTTAAAGCTAGCTCTCTAATAAACTCTCTGGTTGTCCTTCCATTCCCCTCTCTATATGGATGAAGTACATTAAGTTCTGATAAATAGTACGCTAACCTTTCAGCCAGCTTTTCTTTGGGTAGATTTCCCAAATAATTTTCTTGCTTTAACTCATTTAATAATCTTTCGAGTTCTGGTTCTATGTACTCCCATTCTGCAAATCTAAATACACCTTTTGCAATATTTTCTGTCCTAAACTTCCCAGCAAAAGGATATATGTCTTCAAATAAATATTGATGAATTGCATTTATATGTTTAACATCAAAATTGCCAATAATTCCTTTTTGCATCAAAGCTAAAAGTTTTGCAGCTGTAATTTTAGCTTCATACTTCTGCAAAACCTTACTATCTCGTATATCTAATTTATTTATCAAAGTATTTGTATGTTCATAGCAATACTTTGAATTTCTATCTTCATAAATATCTTTTCCCATGTACATTTCCTCTAATTATCGTTAATATATTCACCTACTAATTTGATTAACTCTTCTGCCGTATTTAACTGTGTATATTATAACATAGAATAAATTACTTTAAAATATTTTTTTTAATTTCGTTACTAAATTTTCTAATCGATTGTTGTACTTGTTCTTCCAGTTTCCACAACAGCCTCTTGTAGTGCTCTCCACGTATTGCACCCCACTATTCCATCTGCAGTAAGTCCAACTCTCGATTGATAACTCCTTACAGCATTTTGAGTTGCTGCTCCAAATATTCCATCTAAGCCTCCTGTTCTGTAGCCCAGTGTATTTAAATCATCTTGCGCAATTAGCACATAAGTACTAATACTACCTCTTTTTATAAGTGGATATCCTCCAGATGAACAAGCTGGGGTACCAAACCTTTTATCAAAATGTACCCATGTAGGAGTAAGTGATATTGGCTCTACATATGTCCATACACCTGAATTATTTGCCGAATTCCACAATCTTGTTCTTTGTGTTTGAGACAAAGTTTGCCCGACATCAAATGCCACACCTGCATAATGCTGGCTTTGAGTTCCATGTCCACCTTCCCAAGGTCTCTTAAAAGCAAATCCTACTGGTATAGGTGCACCATAAATGTACCTTTGGCTATTCCAACTTTGCATTGTCCTTTTTGTAGTCCACAATGTAGATGAATTACTAGACCCTCTAAACTCTCTTACTCTTAGTGTACCATTAGTATTATATGGCATCGGCTCACTTTCTCCTCTATAATATGTTTCCATACGGTCACTATCATTATTAAACACTATTATCTTAGCCATGAAAATAATCCTCCCAAATACATTCATTTATCTTATTATATGTAATCTCTAAAAAGAAGTTACAATTCAAGGCTAGTTTTTTTAGAGAAGAAGCACATATTTTTTATTTTTTAAGAAAAATATATACTTCTTCTCTATATTAATATGCTGTAAATAGTAACCGATATCCATTCGAAAATGACATTTTTTCGCTATTTTGCTGGACTTTTTAGGCATTTTGTGGTATAATATATATGTAGGTTGTTTTTAATAATTATGAAATTTGGAGGATAAAAATATGTTTAATGAAGAAATTTTTAATTTTAATATAGATAATATAAAAAATGATTTAGCAATAGAAGGAATGGCAATTACAGATGAAGATGTTAATTTGTTCAAGCAATTTGCTAATGAAGAAATAGACATGCCTAATTTGATACAAACTTTAAAAAACGAGATTTAATATTTATTTATAAATATTTATCTACATGAAGTAAAACTCTTAGATTTAGCTCTAAGAGTTTATTTCCTTCTATGCTTCTCTGCATTTTACAACTAATCTTTGTGTTCCATAATTTGTACAAGTAATTAATGTAAGTTCTTTTCTACCATTTGTACGTTGGCTTGTGCAACTAGTATCTGTAGGCTCCACAACATATTTGTTGTAAACTTCATATTCTAAAGTTCTTCCTGTCATATCTTCTAATTCTACTATGTCTCCATTTTCAAGTTCTGCAAGTCTACCAAACATTTTACCGTTTCTATAGTTATGCCCAACAATACAATAATTTCCAACTTCATTTGGTTTCATTTTATCCTGTTCAGGCCAGTATCTATTAACTGATATTTCTAGTAAAGCATCAGATGTTTCAGATAGCACTGGATATGTAATTCCAATCTTAGGAATTGAAATAATTGCTTCTGTTGTATATGTAATATCTCCTATTGTACTGCTAACCACTTCATTTGTAGGCTCTTCAGCTTGATTTGCTGCCTCATCCTCATTTAATACAATAATAATTGCATCATTGTCAGTAGATTGTTTTGCTGTCTCATCTGATTTTACTTCTGATAGAAGAGCTTGTGAAACTTCTTCACTTTTATTTCTATCATATTCTGCATATATGTAATATGAAGAAAGCAAGCATACTAAAAAAATAGAAATAAAGAACACTATTTTATATAGTTTTCTTTTTCTTTTCAAATCTGGTGTTACATATAGTTTTTCTGTAACTAAAATTTGATTCATCCTAGTTTCACTCTCCCTTCCTCATTACTTCTCGTACTGATACATTTTTATTATACCATATTTGTTTGAGTTTGGGAATGGGTAGAGTGAAAAAATTTTCTATTTTTCTTTACACTTTATTTCCTAAGCTATACATTAAATCATATTACTTGATATACAATAAAGTGTAAAATAAAATTGACAAAAAGAAGTGTCCCTTTTGTCAATTTTTTAAATTTGCTAATTCTGCGAACTGCTCTATCGTAAGCTTTTCTCCTCTTATTTGAGGGTCTAAATTCATTTTGCTAAATATTTCTAGTATCTCTTCTTTACTTCCAAACAATTTTGAATTCATCAGTCCATTCAATAATGTTTTTCTTCTTTGCATAAAGCTTGCTTTAATTATATCAAAAAATAGTTTTTCATCTTTTATCTTTACTTTAGGCTCTTTTCTTATTTTTAAGTTTATTACTTCTGAGTCTACCTCTGGAGCTGGTATAAAATAGTTTTTATCTACAAATAGTTCTGATGTTGCTTCTGCATAATAGTCCACACTATATGTAATTGCTCCTGATAATTTATCACCTGGCATAGCTGTAATTCTATCTGCCACTTCTTTTTGCACCATGACTGTTATGCTTTCTATGTCAAGCTTATTTTCTAATAGTTTCATTATAATTGGTGTTGTGATGTAATATGGAAGATTTGCAATTATCTTTACTTTAGATAGTTCTCCCTTATTTTGTTTTATTAATTCTTGCAAATCAACTTTAAGCACATCCTCATTTAATAACACAAAATTATTATAAAACTTAAATCTGTCTTCCAATATTCTTATCATTCTTTCGTCAAGTTCTACTGCTATAACTTTACCCGCTTTATCTAGCAGCTTAGAAGTAAGAGTACCAAGACCTGGTCCAATTTCTATAACTAAATCCTCTTTGCTTGTTCTTGCAATTTCTACTATACTTTCAATTGTGTTATCATCAATCAAAAAATTTTGCCCAAGTCTTTTATTTGCAGTTATGTTGTATTTTTTTAAAATAAATTTTGTTTCTTCTAGGCTACTATTCATCCTTACTATCATTCCTTCTTATTATAATTTTGCTTTTTCTAGGAAATATGTATGTTTTAAATTTTGCCCCAAGTGCTTAAGGTGGGGACACCTCTAATCCACATCGCCTTCTTGCAACACAACTTCCACAACAGTTCCTTCTTCTACAGATGTGTTTGCTGAGATGCTTTGACTAGTTACTCTTCCGCTTCCTGTATATTTTATGTTTAGGTTTTTATTTCTTAAAGCAGCTTTTGCTTCTGACAGTGTCATTTCTTTTAAATTAGGCACATTTTGTGAAACCCTTGTATCGCTATCTTCTGAATATAGTTTTACCATAGAACCTTCTATAAGTGCTGTTCCTGCAACTGGCATTTGTGCACTAACGATTTCGTCTGAAGCCCCTGAAATTTCACATTCAAATCCTTGATTTTCTATTATTTTTTTAGCTTCTGCCATTGTTTTGTTCTTTACATTAGAAAGTGCAGTAGTTTCAGCAGATGAATCACTATCTGTTGTATCAGATTGTATGCCTAAATATGGTAATACCTCTTTTAATATTTGTGCTACGACTGGAGCTGCAACTGTACTTCCATTATGGTTTTCTCCTGTTAAACCATATAGTGTTACCAAAACTACTACCTCAGGACTTTCTACAGGTGATATTGCTGCAAATGATGCTACAAATCCTGCATCTTCGTCAGATGGGTCTGGCTCTGATGTTCCTGTTTTACCAGCAATACTATATCCTTTAACTTGTGCATATCTACCTGTTCCACTATCCACAACTGATTGTAACATATCCAACAAAGTTTCTGATGTTTCTTTTGAGATAACTTGTCTTACTTCTACTGGCTCTATAGTTGTTACTGCACCAGTATCAGTATTTCTTATTTCTTTTGCAATTCTTGGTTGCATTAGTACGCCATCATTTGCAACTGTAGAAACTGCTGTTATCATTTGAAGTGGTGTTATTCTAAATCTCTGTCCAAATGACATAGTCGCAAGTTCAACATCTTTCACATCATTTAAATCCCAGAAAAATCCACTTCTTTCACCCGAATTTCCTGAATCTCCTATATCTGCAAATCCTGTTGTATTAAAAAAACCAAAAGCATCATAATATCTATACAATGTTGCTGCCCCTATCTTTTGGCCTAATTGTATAAAAGCTGGGTTACATGAGTTTTTAAGAGCATCTCGTAAGCTCTGGCTTCCATGTCCAGCTAAATCTGAACAATGTATTGTAACACCTGATACTTCTTCAGAGCCATCACATGTATATATGTTTGGCGTATCTGGATCAGCCAAATCTTCTTCTAAAGCTGTAGCAGCAGTAATTATTTTAAATACAGACCCTGGCTCATATGTAGAGGTAATTGCCCTATTATTCCATGTTTGTTGCAATTTTGTATTCTGCTCCTCTGAAGACATTTTATCCCATTCATCATCTGGTATATAATCTAATGTATATGGGTCATTTAAGTTATAATCTGGATATGTTGCCATTGCTAAAATGTCTCCATTGTTTGGATTCATTATAATTACATTACCACCGTCTTCACAGTCATTCTCTTCACAAGCTTGTTTTAAATATTTTTCTGCAATTTGTTGTATATTCGCATCTATTGTTAGCGTTATATCATTACCATTTTGTGGTGCTATGTATGTACTATTCTCATATGGTATAAGGTCTTGCACAGCATCCTGTGCTGAAGTAACTCTTCCTGGAGTTCCTGTTAATAGATCATTCCACTTTGACTCTAGCCCCCACAAACCTTGGTTATCTGTTCCTGTAAACCCTATTAAGTTAGATGCCAAATTATCATATGGATAATATCTTTTTGTATCTTCATCAATATTTATACCACTATAAATTTTATTTTCTTCCATCCAAGTTTCCAACTCAGCTATTTTGTCATTCTCTACTTTTCTAGCAATTGTTACATTTGTACTATCACTTGATAGTTTTTCCAAAGTTTCTTCATAATCCAAATCAAATATATCTGAAAATGCTTTTGCTACTTTTTCCCTTAATTGCTCAGTAAGCAATTTCGCTGCTTCTTCATCTTCGTTTTTTACTACCAACTGAGTAGGATCTACACTTACAGTGTCAACCTGTGCACTAATTGCCAAAGCTTTACCTGTGGAATCGTAGATGGTACCCCTCTTAGGACTTATTGTTTTACTTGTAGTAAGCTGCCTATACATATCTTCTTTTAGATCAGCACCTTGAACTATTTGTAGCCACCCTATCCTAAACACTAACAAGATTAAGACAAGAAAGAAAACAATTAAAATTCTTCCTAACCTCTCATTTAACGAAAGAACTTTTTTTACTTTGCTTGTATTTTTGTTCTGTTTAAATTGATATACATTTGTTTTTTTATCTTTATTCAATTTTAGTATCTTCCTTTCAAAGAAAATTTTACTCTTTTTAAGTAAAATACTCCCATTTTATGGTTATAATTCTACATCAGTTCACAAAAAAAATCAAGTATTATTATGAGAAATGCAAAAAGGCCACCCGAAAGTGGTCTTTTTGGTGCCAATTGGGGTGCGTCCCCAATTGTCCTATTCATTTTTCAATTTTTCTTCTGCTTTCTTAACAGCTTCTCTCTCGTCCCAGTAGTATTGCACTCCTTTGATTTCTTGATATTGTTCATGTCCTTTTCCTATTAGAAGTATCATATCTCCTTCTTGTGCATTCTTCATAGCATATTCTATAGCTTCTTGTCTGTCGTCTATAGTTATATACTTACCATTACTTCTATTTAGTCCAATGATTATGTCATTATTTATTGACTCTAAGTCTTCAAAACGAGGGTTGTCCTCTGTAAGAATTGTAAGTCCTGCATATTTTCCTGATATTTCTCCCATGTCATATCTTCTAGATTTAGCTCTATTGCCTCCTCCACCAAAGATACAAACTATTCTCTTTGGATGATATTCCATGATTGTTTCCATTAAATTTGTCATTTCATCTTCATTATGTGCATAGTCTACTAGAAGTTTATATTTTTCATTTGAGCTAACTAATTCCATTCTTCCTTTTACATGAACTCTTTTCAAGGCTTTTTTCATAGGCTCTATGCTTATACCTAATTCATTTGCAATTGTTATTGCACATAAAGAATTGTATACAGAAAATCTGCCTGGGATTGCAACTTCAAATCTATCATTTATTTTTCCTGTTACATCAAAGCCCATTCCTAAGAAATCATTTGTCATAATAAATTCTATATTGCTTGCTTTCATATCAGCATCTTCAGAATTTACACCGAATTTTACAATTTCACAAGTATGGTTTTTAGTTACATTATCCCAATTTTTATCATCTACATTTATTATTCCTTTTTTACATTTTTGGAATAACAAACTCTTGCAGTACATATATTCTTCAAAGTTTTCATGCTCATTAGGTCCTATATGCTCATTAGAAATGTTTGTAAATACACCATAGTCAAATGTAAATCCATCAACTCTATGCATTTTTAATCCTTGTGAAGATACTTCCATTATTGCATATTTGCAACCTACATCAACCATTTTTGAAAATAATTTTTGTACTTCATAGTTATCTGGTGTTGTATTATGAAGTTCTATTTTCTCTTGGTCAATAAATGCTCCTATAGTTCCTATTAATCCAACCTTGTTTCCAGCTTCTTCTAACATTCTCTTTAATATAGTTGTTGTAGAAGTTTTTCCTGCTGTTCCTGTAACACCTATTGTTGTTAGCTTTTCAGCTGGGTGGTCAAAATATGATGCTGAAATATATGCCATAGCTTCTCTTGAAGATTTTACTTTTATTACAGTAACGTCTTCTTTTATATCTACATCTTGTTCTACTACAACTGCTTTAGCACCATTTTTTATGGCATCTGGTATAAATTTATGAGAATTTGATGTAGTTCCTATTTTTGCAATGTATAAATCATTTTCTTGGGCTTTTCTAGAGTCATCTTTTACATCTGCAATATCTACATCTAAGCTTCCTTTTACAAGCTCATAATCCACATTTTCTAATAATTTTGTTAATTTCTTAACTCTGTTTGCTTTTTTATTTATTATATTGTCTACGTCTATTTCTGATTCGAATACAGTATGAGATGGTCCTTTCATAAACATTGTACCTGTTTCTTCATCCCAGTTTGTTTCTAGTATTCCACCAATTTGATGTACTTTTACTTGTCTATCACATCTTCCAGTTAATACTGCTGCAACAGTTGCAGTACAACATCCTGTACCACATCCTATTGTTTCTCCTGTTCCTCTTTCCCATTCTCTCATTTTTATATTATTTCTGTCTATAACCTCTGCAAAAGTTACATTTGTTTTGTTTGGGAATAAATCTGTTTTGTATTCTATAGCTTTACCATACTTTTCTACATCAAAATTATCTACATCATCTATAAACATTACACAATGAGGGTTTCCCCATGATACAGCTGTAATTTTGAATATTTTATCAAGTATAGTAACTTCTTGCTCAATAAACTCTGGCAATGCTGTATTTACAGGTATTTTTCTTGTATCTAATACTGGTTTACCTATGTTTGCTTCAATGTTTACTGCCTTTCCATTCTCTACAGTTAACTTAACATGTTGGATTCCTCCAAGTGTTTCAATTGTTAGTTCTTCTTTATCTGTCATTTTGTGGTCATATACGTACTTACTTAAACTACGAAGTGCATTTCCACACATTTCTCCTTCTGTTCCATCAGGATTAAACATTCTCATTCTAAAGTCTGCAACATCTGATTTACAGATTAATACCATTCCATCTGAGCCTATACCAAAATGTCTATTACTTACGTATTTTGCTAGTTCATTAACATTGTCAATCTTTTGATTAATTGCATCAATATACACATAGTCATTACCATATGCTTGCATTTTTGTAAATCTTGTCATAAGATACTATTCTCCTTTCTCACCATTCATTGCTTGGTCTAAATCTGCAATAATATCATCTGCATCCTCTATACCAACAGATAAACGTAGTAAAGTATCTGTAATCCCTAAAGCTTCTCTTATTTCTTCTAATATTTCTGTATGAGTTCTACTTACAGGGTGAGTAATTAAACTTTCTACTCCTCCTAAGCTCTCTGCAAATATTATCAATTTTAATCTTGTTAATATATCATTAACAGTTTTTGTACTGTCAACTCTAAATGAAATCATTCCACCAAATCCAGTAGTTTGCTTTTTAGTAACTTCATAATCTTTGTGATCTTCAAAACCTACATAATATACCTTTTCAACTTTTGGCTGATTTCTAAGCCAAGTTGCCACTTTCAAAGCATTTTCTGCATGTCTGTCCATTCTTAAAGCTAATGTCTTTATGCCTCTTAGCATTATCCAAGAATCCATTGGACCTAATCCTGCACCATAGATATACATTTGTATTTCTAACTTTTCTCCAATCTTACTGTCTTTAACAACAACAATTCCTGCCAAAACATCATTATGACCTGCTAAATATTTTGTTCCACTATGAACTACAATATCTGCCCCCAATGTAAGTGGCTTTTGAAAATATGGTGTTAAAAATGTATTATCTACTACTACTAGAGCACCTATCTCATGTCCAATTTTAGCAATTGCCTCAATATCAGCAACTTTCATCATAGGATTTGTTGGTGTTTCAACAAATATCATTTTAGTATTTTTCTTGATAGCCCTTTTTAATTGGTCCAAATTAGACAAATCTAAACTATCATGCTCAATACCATTTACGCTTAGAACTTCATTTACTTCTCTAAAAGTACCACCATAGATGTCATCTGACATAATTAGATGGTCACCAGGTTTAAGCAGCGAAAATACTAAAGTAATAGCAGCCATTCCTGAATTAACAGCAAAAGCTCTTGTACCTTCCTCCAATATACACATTGTTTTTTCAAGTTCTTCCCTTGTTGGGTTAATACATCTAGCATAATTATATCCTGATTTATCTTCTATCGACTTATGCTGAAATGTAGCTGTTTGATAAATGGGGTAGCTTAATGAACCAGTTTCTGGATCTACCCCTTGTGCACCATGTACTACTTTTGATGCAAATTTCAAATTTTCCTTTCTATTAAAATTTTTATAATCTTTTGAGTCTTTCATGTTTATTCCTTTCTCATAGGGCAAATTCCCTTTTAAATATATAATCTCACAGTACACTCTTAATTAAGAATATAAGCCTGTTGGTTTAAACACGTTATTATTATACACCATTTTTCAAAAATAGTACAGTTTTTTGCAAAATTTTTGAAACTCGAACGAGGGGACTAACCTTAAATTGCAAATTTACAATTCAAGCCCGTCCCCTTTTGTAAATCACATTACATAAAGTAATATACAGAAAAATTGTAGTAGACTTCCTAGCAAAATAAATAGATGAAATATTGAGTGCATCCATTTATTTTTTTTGCCTACTCCATATAATATTGCTCCTATTGTATATGCTAGCCCTCCAGCTACTAAAAGCACTAATCCTGCTGTTGGAAGCAAGATTGGCAATAGATTTACTTTGAATATAATCGCCCAGCCCATTCCTAGATAGCATATCATTGAGAACTTTTTATATTTCTTCAAATCGATTGCATTTAATACAATTCCTAGTATTGCCATTGCCCAAATCACGCCAAATATTGTCCACCCAGTCGCTGCACTATATTCTCTAAAAGTACATAGTGCAAAAGGTGTATATGAACCTGCTATTAGCAAGAATATTGTACAATGGTCTAACACTTGCATTACTTTTTTACCCGTACACCTTGGGCTTAAGCCATGATATATACTTGACATTGTATATAAAATAAGCATTGTAGTTCCATAGATTGCTCCACTTACAACTCCATAGCCATTTTCATGTACTGCAGCCCTAACTACGCATAGTACAATTGCTACAATTCCAAGAACTGCTCCAACTATATGAGAAGTCATATTAAATATTTCTTCTCCCTTTGTATATGTTGGCAATATTCTATCTTTTAGCTTTGTTCTAGTCATCCGCTTCCTCCTTACGAAACCTTGGACAAAAGGGACACTCCTTTTTGTCCAAATTTTTGGACATTTGGGACACTCCTCTTAATTACTGTAGAAACTGTTTTGATATCAAGACCTGTCCCAATCTTCCAACTTCTTGGACGTTTAGGAGTGTCCCTTTTGTCCAAGGTTAGTTCTCATTTGCTTAATAATATTACAACTGTTATTTAACTTTGCCTGTTCTTTCTCATCTAAGTCTAATTCCAATAATTCTCTAACTCCTTTTGAGTTTATAATTGCAGGTACTCCGATGTATATGTCATCTTGTCCATACATTCCATTTTCTAAGTATGCAGATACTGTAAGTATTGAGTTCTCGCCATCTAATATTGCTCTTACTATTCTATTTAATGCCATTCCTATTCCATAATATGTTGCCTTTTTCTTTTCTATTATCTCATATGCAGCATCAACTACTCCTTTATGGATTTTATCTAAATCTGATATTGGATGATTATTATCTTTCATTATATCCATTATGCTTTTGCATCCTACATATGCATGTTTCCATGGCACAAATGATGAATCACCATGCTCACCCATTATATATGCATGAATATTTTTGCTTGATACTTTAAAATAGTCTGCTAATAAATAACGTAATCTTGCTGTGTCCAAAACTGTTCCAGAACCAAATACTTGATTTTTTGGAAGTCCAGATACTTTTGCTACAACATATGTCATCAAATCAACTGGGTTTGTAGCAACAATTATTATTCCATCAAATCCACTTGCCATTATTTGCTGAGTTATACTTTTCATTATTTTAGTATTAACTTCTGCAAGTTCTAATCTAGTTTGACCAGGTTTTTGTGCTGCTCCTGCTGTTATTACTACAATTTGTGCATCTTTGCACTCACTATAATCTCCCGCTTTTATAACCATTTTTTGTGGAGCATAAGGAAGTCCGTGCGATAGATCCATTTCTTCTCCAATTGTTTTATCCTTATCCAAATCCACTAATACTAACTCATTTATTCCACCTCTATTTAGCATTGAGTAAGCCATACTCATTCCAACAAACCCAGTACCCACTAAAACTATTTTACCTTTTTTCATAATATCAATCCTCTTTCTAATTTATTTACTTTTTCATGGGCAAACCATGTATTTTTCTTTTTGTTGCTTTCGCATACATTACTTTATCACATTATGGCACTTTTTTCAATTGTTTAAACAAAAATGATAAATTGGGGACAGTCCCCAATTTATCATTCCATTTTCACCTCATCGTTTTCAGCGATTATTTTTACTTTTTTATGTGGAACAATCTTTCCATCTAGTATAGCTTCTGCAATCTTATCTTCTACATTGCTTTGGATTGCTCTTTTTAAAGGTCTTGCTCCATAGTTTGTATCAATACCTTTTTTAGCTACTAAATCTTTTACTGACTTGTCTATTTCCACATTGTATTCTTGTTCTTTTAATCTCTTTTGTACTTGTTTTAGCATTATTTCAATGATTTGTCCAATGTCTTCATCAGTTAATTTATGGAATACTATAATGTCATCAATACGGTTTATGAACTCTGGTCTAAATTGTTTCTTTAATTCTGCCATAACATCTTTCTTAATTTCTTCATATTCCTTTTCTTGTCCTTCTTTTTTATCTGTGTTTTGGCTAAATCCAAGCACATTTTTATCAGTAATCATTCTTGCTCCAACGTTTGAAGTCATGATAATAACTGTGTTTTTGAAGTTTACTGTTCTTCCTGTTGCATCTGTAAGTCTACCATCATCTAATATTTGCAATAACATATTCATAACATCTGGATGTGCTTTTTCTATTTCATCGAATAATATTACAGAGTATGGTTTTCTTCTTATTTTTTCAGTCAATTGTCCTCCTTCATCATATCCAACATATCCTGGAGGTGATCCAATAAGTTTTGCTACTGAATGTGGCTCCATATATTCTGACATATCTACTCTTATCATTGCATCTTCATTGCCGAAAAGTGCCTCTGCTAGAGCTTTTGAAAGTTCTGTTTTACCTACACCTGTTGGTCCTAAGAATAGGAATGAGCCTATTGGCCTGTTTGGGTCTTTTAATCCAACTCTACCCCTTCTTATTGCTTTGCTCACAGCTTCAACAGCTTCATTTTGTCCAATTACTCTTTTATGTAGTGTTTCTTCAAGATGTTTTAGCTTTTCATTTTCATCTTGTGTAATTTTGTTTACAGGTATTTTTGTCCAGCTTGCTATTACTTCTGCTATATCTTCTTCAGTCAAATTTAAAACATTTTTGCTGTTTTTACTTTGCCATTTTTTCTTTTCTTTTTCTAATTTATCCTTTTGCTCATTTTCTTTATCTCTTAAACTTGCAGCTTTTTCAAAGTCTTGAACACGAATTGCCTCTTCTTTTTCTTTATCTAATGTAGCTATTTTTTCTTCTATTTCTTTGATGCTATCTGGCATTGTATATGTTCTCATTTTTACTCGTGAAGCCGCTTCATCCATCAAATCTATAGCTTTATCAGGTAAATATCTGTCATTGATGTACCTTATAGATAAGTCTACTGCTGCTTTTATTGCACCCTCTGTAATTTTTACATTGTGGTGTGCTTCATACTTATCTCTTAATCCTTCTAGAATTTTTATAGTTTCTTCTTCTGTAGGCTCTCCTACTGTAACAGGGCTAAATCTTCTCTCCAAAGCGCTGTCTTTTTCAATATACTTTCTATATTCATTTAAAGTAGTAGCACCAACAACTTGTACCTCGCCCCTCGCTAAAAGTGGCTTCAAAATATTTGCAGCATCAACGGCACCTTCAGCTGAACCAGCACCAACTATAGTATGGATTTCATCTATGAAAAGAATTACATCTCCTGCTTTTTTTACTTCTGCTAAACATTTCTTGATTCTCTCTTCAAAATCTCCTCTATATTTTGCACCTGCTACCATTCCAGAAATATCAAGAGTTACAACCCTTTTATTTTTTAGCATTTCTGGTACATCATCTGAAACTATTTTTTCTGCCAAACCTTCTACAACAGCTGTTTTACCAACACCAGGCTCACCAATTAAGCAAGGATTGTTCTTTGTTCTTCTAGATAAAATTTGAATAACTCTATCAATTTCACTTTTTCTACCTATTACAGGGTCTAGTTTTCCCTCTCTTGCTTGTTTAGTTAAATCAGACCCAAACTGATTTAAAGTTGGTGTTGAATTAAAACTACCTGAATTTCTATCAGATGACACTGCAGAATTTGAGTCCATGCCATCTTCATTTAATACTTTAACAATTTCGTTGTATAACTTTCTAGGATCAACATCTAAATCTAACATAATTCTAGCTGCAACACTATCTCCCTCTCGCATTATACCTATTAACAAATGCTCGGTTCCAATAAACTCACTACCTAATCTACGTGCCTCAATAAAAGCATTTTCTATAACTCTTTTACTCCTTGGAGTAAATCCCATAGAATCATTTTGAGTTAAAGGCTCTCCTGTTCCAATAAGCATTTCAATTTCTCTTAAAATATCTTCATCTGTTATATTTTGATTTTTTAAAACTTGACTTGCTACACCAGTACCTTCTTTTGCCAAACCATAAAAAAGATGCTCTGTACCTATGTAATTGTGTCCAAGTTCTAACGCTATTTCATTTGCTATCTCTATAGCTTTTTCTGCTCTCGCAGTAAATTTATACATCATAAAATTACCTCCTTTGTCGTTATAGGGACATATCTCCCAATGAATTACCATTTTTTTCTTGCTCCATAAAACAAATCATGTTATAATTGTAATGTTGCATTATTAAATACTTTGATTGCAATTGCAATCGCCAGTACCTTAAGGGGGGAAAAAATGTACTTATTATTTTTTGTAGGGCTTTTGCTCCTGCTGTTGTTCTTCAGTGGATTCATAATTTTGTTAATAGTTCCACTGCTGATTTCAACAGAAGCACTAGTCGCACTATTCATTATTGGGATAGCCGCTGCTACAATGTTAGCACTGAGCTGGCGCTATCGAAAAAATAAGTAACCCTTGTAGCCCCTTCTTGGGGCTTCTTTTATATATACCCAACTTTTTCTATGCAATTATTTTTAGTCTTACATATGTTAGATATAAATCAAACAATAAAGTCTCCTCGCAGTTGTTGTCATTATCGTTCTAAATCTACATATGTTAGATACAAAATGCATAACACTTTCTTAAATTCCTATTCTTTCACAATTTGCTTTATTATTTCTGCTCTTTTAATTTCTCGTTCATATCCATTCAATGTTTTCCCTAAGTATTTTTGTAAATTTCCTGATTTAGTATATATCTCTAATTTCTTTATTTTACTATCTTCAAGCTCTTTTATTATTCCTAAATCAACTCCCAATTTTACGTCTGATAACAATTTTTTGCATTCATCAGATGAGACTTTTTTTGCATATGTAAGCATTCCAAATGCTCTATATAATCTATCTTCTAGCTCAACTTCGTTCTTGCACAAAAACTTTCTTGCTGTCCTTTCTTGCTCAATAATTTTCTCTGTTATATTTTTTACATTTGCTACTATTTCCTTTTCCGTTATTCCAATAGTTTGATTGTTTGAAATTTGATACATATCACCCTGGTTTTGTGTACCTTCTCCATATATTCCTTTGATACTCATTCCCAAATTATTAACTATTCTTAGTACTTTTGCCAAATTACCTGTCAAAGCTAATGCTGGTAAATGCACAATAACTGATGCTCTCATGCCAGTTCCCACATTAATTGGCGAAGCGGTTAGGTATCCAAACTTTTTACTATATGAATATTCAAGTATTTTTCCAATCTTCTCATCTATTTCTACAACTAGATTCATTAAATTTTCTAACTCTTGTCCAGCAGCAAATACCTGTAATTTAATATGATCATCCTCATTTATCATAATACAAATATTTTCTTCATCATTAATTACAATTGCTTTTTTATCATTATCATCCATCACAAATTCTGGACTTATTAGATGCTTTTCTACCAAACTCAATTTTGTAACATCGTCTATATCTTTCAAATCCATATATTTTAGTCCATAACCCAAGCTTGGTACAATTTCTTTAATTTTTTCTAATATTTTTTCTTGCTCTTCTTTTGAGCATCTATTCAAAAATTTAAATCCATTTAGATTTCTTGCAAGTCTTACTCTTGAACTTACTATAACATCTGAATCCTTTCCATTTTGTAAATACCAATTTGACATTTCGTTTCCTCCATTCTTATATTAAATTTCAATTCACGCTTAGTTTTTTTGCAACACAATGTATATTTTGTATTTACAGAAATAAAAAATATACTTTGTGTTGCTATAGAACAAAAACCGTAAATTGCAACTATATTAAGATAATTTCTTAATCTCGTCACGTATTTTTGCAGCATCTTCGTATCTTTCATCTTTGATAGCTTTTTGCAAATCTTTTTGAAGTTTGTCTAATTTGCTTTCTTCTTTTTTAGCAGTTTTCTTTGTAGATGCATTGTTGCCAACACTTGGTGTTATCTCTCTATAGCCTCTTCCAACATGTGTATTTGAACCTTGCAAATTTTTAAGAATTGGAGAAATTCTATTCTCAAATAAATCATAACAACTAGCACATCCAAATTCTCCACTATTTACAAAATCATCAAACACAGTTCCGCATGACTTACATTGTAAACTTTGTGTTCCTACAAAGCTTGGTATCAATGTATTTTCATAATCATTAAAGAAATCACTTAAAAAGCTAGAAAAGCTAATTGGCATGCTGAAATTCATATCCTTTAATCCTAATTCTTTTGCACAATTATCGCAAAGATTCATCTCCTTTTTTACACCATTTATAACTTGTGTGTATCTAAAAGTAACCTCGTTTTTTCCACAATTTTGACATTTCATAATAAAAACCTCCTTTAAATTTATCAATATTAAAATCCTTTCCATCTTGCTGGCACATATATATTCTTTAGTAATATGAAATTATAATTTCATATTACTAAAGAATAGCTACAATCGCTATTGCCTTTGAGATTTCCTCCTTATAGTCGGAAACTCAAATCGGCACGAGCAAATGGCGACATAAAGTCGATTTGCTCATTCTCCATATATTCGAATAAAAAACATATGTGCCACGTAGAACTACATAGATATAATATTTATATAATTACATACTAGTCATCGACTAAATTTATAAGCATGTTTTTAAAAATTTTTGCTCTTAATTCATCCTTTATATTCTGTGGTACTGTTAGCACATTGTCACTAGTTGCAACCTTTAATAGCCTTGCTTCTTTTTCTGTCACAACACCATATGATAGAAAATTGCTTAAAAATATATCTACTTCTTGTGATGTAATTTTATCGCCTATGCTAGATATAGTATGCATTAAATAATTGCTTTTTGTAGTGTTTATCTTACGTATGCTAATGTGTCCACCACCACCTCTTTTACTTTCTACATAGTATCCTTGTGATGGCTTAAATCTTGTTGAGATAACATAATTGATTTGTGATGGCACACAATTAAAATGTTCTGCCAGATCATTTCTCTGAATTTCTATATAGTCCTCATCATCAAATAATTCTTTTATAAATTCTTCTATCATATCTGACATTCTCAATTCTATCACTTCCAATCTTAGGTCGTTTTCTTTTATGTTGCAATCTCTTCTATTTGCTATATTTTTGCATTCAAAAGCTATTATTTTATATTATAGTTTTAATTTATTTTTGACTTTGACTTTCTTTGACCTATAATAATATTATACTCCGTTTTTTCAAAATGTCAATAGGTTTTGTAATTTTTTTTTAATAACAGCACATTAATATCGAGAAGAAGTATATATTTTTTATTTTTATTTCCGGCCCCCAACTGCGTACAAACTGTAAAAACTTCGTTTAACAGTTTGTAAACTTGTCGGTCCCCACCTTAAGCGCTCCAATAAAAAGAAAAAATATATACTTCTTCTCTAAAAATAATGCTGTGAATAGCAATAAAAAAGCGCCCCGCAATTCCAATGGAATTGTACAGGGCTAAGGGTAATGCTGTGTTTTAATTTAAAAATTTTTTAGGTCTAATGAACCCAGTCGGATAATACTTCATCCTTATTCTCCTTCTCACATTACTTTTCAAAAATTCTAGCAAATATTCCGCCGGTTTTCCCCGACATTTGCTATTAAAATAAATAAAAAAATTAAAAACAATGTTTGAAAAAGTAAAATGCTACAGCATTTGTCTCCCTCCTTAATTCAATTAGCTTCTTTTTAGAAACTGCATTCATTATATATCTTTTTTTGCATTATGTCAATACTTTTTGTAAATTTTTTAACCTGCTCTCATTCGTGCGTCTGGGTAGGTATCTTCCCTTAATCCCCGACACTTTTTTATATAGCCGTTTTTATCAAAAAAGGAATGATATTATATGTCTAAAATATAAATTGCAAAAAACAACCTTTTTTGTTAGAATATTGACATACCAAAAAAATTCAATACACAAAAGAAGGTTGTTTTTATGGTTAAATTATATAATACTCAAGCTAATCTAGCAAGTGATTTATCAAATTTTTTTAAAAATGTTGTTCCGGATATTTCTAAACCTCATTTAAAGATTATCCCTTATATTATTCTTGGTATGATTCAATCCGAATCTGTGGTTACTCCTGATATTGTTAAAACTTTCAAAGGTGACTTTTCTTATGTTAATCCCTTTTCTTCTATTAGGAGATTAGAAAGATTTTTCAATACTCCTAACTTTAATGTATATAATTTTTATGACGCTTTATTAAACATGTTATTTCTAACTACAAATTAAAAAACAAAAATGTATATATTTCTTTTGACCACATGTATTGTAGAGATTCTTTTACCATCTTTCTTATCTCTCTTAGAATTTGTAAACAACGGCATTCCTCTTTGGTTTCGCTGTTTCAAAGGCAATTTTATTTTGCATGACGTGTAATCTCTTTTCTTTATTCCATATTTTACCATTTATATTCTATTGATGGTCTTTTTTGTATGCCAAAAATTTTATCATAATCATTTTTGTTGTAAAAAATTAACATCGATTTAAAAAAGTAACATAAAATCTTATTTATTTTTCGATTTTATGCTACTTTTTTTCATATTTTAAATTAGTGTTGGTCGAACTTTTTCGTCGTAAAGCTCTTGCTACTGTAAGCTTTCACCAAAAGTGTCGGGTATTAAGGCTTAGTAGGTTGCATTACTGCAACCTACCCAAAACTCGATATTGAATTACTTGATAGTGTATAATCTGGTGTGTGGAATACAAAAAGTATTTACACATCAGATTTTCGTTTGTGAGAAAGGAGGAGATAATGAATCAATTAACATTAACAGAATGTTCTAAAAGAAGATTAGATGATACATACATTGTAGTTTATGCTATCAAGAATGAAATTAATATTAAGAAAGGTGACTACATCGAAAAGAATGATATCTACACTTTAATTGGTATTGACATTAAAGGATATAGGCAATTTTTAAATATTTATCAAGATAGGGTTAACAATAATCGTTTTTGGTTGGATTGCTTTGAAAGTTTAAAAAGCAGAGGTGTTAAAAACATATTGTTTCTATCAGTTGATGATAATAGAAATATGAAAAGGACTGCTAAAATCGCATTTCCTGAGATTGTATTTGTGGACTCATTAACAAATATTGTTCCTAAATTCTTTAAGTATGCGCCTGAAAAAGATTACAAGAAAGTTGCTAGTAGATTACATTCACTGTATACACAAAAAACTTTGGCAGATTACAAAGAAACATTAAAAGGTTTCAATAGTATATATAACAATGTAATCCAGCAAAAATTGGTAGAAAAATATTTGAGTAATGTGGAAAGTGTATATAAATATAGTAACAATATTAGAGAATTACTCTTTAAACACTTTAAAAATGATGATATAACTGCATAAAAGGCAATTTATATAATTATCGGCGTTGATAGCTATGGATATAAAGATATTTTAGGCATGTGGATAAATGAAACCGAGTCTGCTTCATTTTGGAGCAATGTATTCGAAGATTTAAAAGAAAGGGGCGTTGAAGATATATTATACATGTCTAGTGATGGTATTGCTGGTTTTAAGGGCTCTTTAGAAACAGTATTTCCTAAAACTCAAAGTCAGAGATGTGTTGTTCACTTAGCTAGAAATCTACACAGCTTATGCAATAGAAAAGAAGCAAAACAGGTAATTGCTGATTTCAAGAAAATATACACAAGTACTAGCCAGGACGAAGCTGAACTAATGTTAGACGTTTTTAGATCTAACCATGCTGATAAAAACAGGATTGTTAAAAAGGTAGAAGATTTTATGCAATATCTTGAACCTCTATTTGAGTTGCCTGCAGAAATCAGGAAATGTATATACACATCAAACGCAGTTGAATCAGTTAACTCAGCCTTAAGAAAAGTTACTCGAGGCAAAGGGGCTTTTCCGTCTGAAAATTCTGTATTTAAAGTACTGTTCTTAAGGATACAAGAGCTAACTGAAAAATGGAGTAGACCAATTCAAAACTGGAAAACAATTCAAGCTCAACTAATTGAAATATTTGGAGATAGATACACAAAATACCTTACTGTATGAGAAATATCTATTGCTTGCACATTGACAATTGAATATTATTTAACAAATATATGATGTATTCCATGCAAAAAGTGACATAACTTTGCAATCATCACATCACTTTTTACAAATTTTTTAAAAAAAATTACCACACCAGACTTGACAAGCTCAATTCTAAGCTCTCTCTACTTTAAAATTCTTCGCATTTACCATGTCTGCTGTCATACTTGTATTTAACTGTGCTGTCTCCATTATTGTATAAATTGCGAGTTTCTCTTAATCTCATGCATATTTATCCTTTATATCTACTATCCCGAAGACACACAAAAAGGACAGGCTTTCTCGAAAAAGTCTTACTTTTAATTTAAGAACTTCTTCTAAAAAACCTATCCTTTTTATATATCTATTTATTTTATTTTTTGCATCACAAGCAAAGCATATTTTTGCTAATATTACTCTCTCTCTCTCTCTCTCTCTCTTACAGCACCAATGGTTTGCTGTGTTTTCGTTTTTATCATTTTGCTTCCTTCCTCTCTTACTTTTCTGCTTTTTATTTCACTATTAAAGTTTATGTTCTTTATAAAAGCTAGTTAAATTTATATTTTTACCAGATATAAAAATATCTGTAAATAGTAATATTTCACTGTTAATTTTTTTGCATACATAGTCCCACTTTAATAAGTTAATGTATGTTTATTGTACGTTATAAAAACACATTAATTTATATTTCAAAATAAAAATGCTACCAGTATAATTTTATTTTACACTATTAGCATTTTCTTTTCAACACTTTTAGCAAAAAGTAATATATTTGTAATATTTCTGTAATGTTTTTGTAATATTTTTATATTAACAATTATTTTGTCATTTCATCTATTTCCTTTGCTCTTTTCTTTTGTCTTTCTGGTGTAAGCCATGCAAAATATGACGAAACAAACTCACCATATTTTGTAGTGTCTTCTACATGCTCCTCAGTATCCATAGCTATTCCTCCAGCATTCTTGCCTACATTATCACTTTCTATTTCATTTTGTTTAATTTCATTATATTGTTTTTTATTTTTCAACTTTATCAGCCCTTTCTTTATTTTAAAATTTTTATGCTTTATATTTAAAAGTTGTAAAAGCAAAACATTAAAATTCACAACTTATTCTCATATTGATATCGCCGTAAATTGTCACACAAAAGCACAAACCATTTAATTACTTATATAGTATAAGTCTCTTAAATAGTTTGTGCATTTTTATAATTTATATTCATGTTTTACTTGTAATTTTAAAATTTGTTATTGTTCAGTGAAAAATAGATATTAAAAATCCATTCCATCTTAATGGTAGATATATATTGTGTTCTCCAAGCATTTTCAAAATCAAAGCAAAGTGTCACAAAATGGCCTGTCCCCATTTTCCACTTTTATGGAATTTGAGACCTGTCCCTAAATTCCATAGCTTCTGCAACTCCATCTTCATTGTTGTTTGCTACTACTTTATCGGCTATTTCTTTGATGTATGGTGCGCTATTTCCCATTGCTACGCCCGTTCCTGCATTTTCTATCATTAATTTATCATTTATGTTATCTCCGATTGCCATTATTTCTTCATTCTTTATATTTAGTTCATTCGCAAGCCATTCTATTGCATTCCATTTATCTACATTCTCACTAGTAATTTCTGTGTAATAATACTCAAGCGATACTTCTTCCGTTCCAGATTTTATGATTTTTCTTGACATATGTGCTACATCTAATACATCGATTTTCTTTATCTCTCTTAACTTTTTTATTATACTATTAAATATGATGCTACTTGTATCACTTATTGTAAATTTCAAAATATTTTCATTTTCAAGATTCTCTACATATTCATAAATATTATCAACTAAATTTATTTTTGTTTTTTTGTTTTCTGGTTTATTTGCATTCTCTTGATGATAGAATAAAACATTGTTACTTAAAGTTTTTGCTATTACCATATTTTCTGTATATACATTATAATATATACTATTTTGCTCACAAATTTTTATTATTTGCAATGCCTTTGATTTTTCTATGAATTTATCGTATATTATTTCTTCTTTCTGCAAATCATATATTAAAGAACCATTTCCGCAAATTATATATTTGCAATCTCCAATTTCATTTGCAATATTTTTTACAGAATTTGTGGACCTTCCTGATGCTAATACTATTTCTACTCCTTTTGTTTGTGATGATTTTAAAATTTCTTTATTTTTTTCAGAAACTTGCCCATATGAATTTAGCAAAGTTCCATCTAAATCTATTGCTACTAGTTTGTACATACTTTTCCTTTCTACTAATTCTTATTCATAATTAGTAATTATATCATTTAATTTTATAAAAACAATATTTTCTCAAAAATTTCCAGTTTATTTTTTTAATAATTGCACATTCTATGTAATGAAAGAGTACTTATTACTTTTTCAAAAACAAATAAAAGAATAATCACATTCTAGGAGGTGAATGATAATGGCATATTCAAACAGCAATACTAAAGTTGTTCCAGAAGCTAGAGAAGCTCTTGACAAATTCAAATATGAGGTAGCTTCAGAAGTTGGTGTTAACTTAAAACAAGGTTATAATGGAGATATATCAGCTAAAGACGCTGGTAAAATCGGTGGACAAATGGTTAGAAAGTTAATACAACAAGCTGAAAGCCAAATGAGATAGTTTTTGCGTAGGACTTTATATTAGTGAAAAATATTAGTTTATTATTGTAATATACTTATATATTTTACTAATCACACGTAAAGAAGCAACCTTTTTAGATTTATTTTTAAAAAGGTTGCTTTTATTAAATAAATTTGCTACAGCTAATATCAGAGATTTCCTACTTACCGTCAGAAACTCAAATCTGCACAAATCAAAGCTTCTAAGGTTGCTTTGTTCCTATCCTTCTGGCTCAACTAGACCAAAGTTTTTGTTGTCTTTCAATCTATAAATTACGTTCGTTTTTCCTGAATCAATATCTATAAATGCTAAAAATTTATTTTGTGGTTGTTCTTGAAGTTTTAATTTAGCATCTTCTGGTGTCATAGGTTTTATATCATAGTATAAAACTTTTACTATTTCATCAGTTACTTCTGTTTCTTCTTCTCTAATTTCTTCTTTCATTCTTATAGATTCAGTCATATTTTGTTTATCTCTTTTTGTTTTCATTTTTCTAATTTGTCCTTCTAATATGTCTACATCCTTATCTATTGCTGCATACAAATCTCTATGAGCTGTTACTGCTCTAAAGTCTTCAGTGTCTGCTTTAATGTTTATTTCTGCAACTTTTTCACTTCCTTCTGTTTTTATTGTTGCATAAACATCAATTTCATCTCCAAAATATTTTACTAATCTTTCAGCTTTTTTCTCAATATAATCTTTAATTGCTTCTGTAGCTTCTAATTCTTTACTTGTTATTTTTATATTCATAACATTCTCTCCTTCCAAATTTTGATCTATTGTTTAGTGTACACATATTATATATTGTATTTATTAATTTTTCAAGAGATTTAAAGAAATTTTTATATATACCTTAATCTTTATAACCTCTAACTTCTAAAAATTTATCTATATCATTTATAAGCCATTTATCCCCTTGAGTATGCAACATGTCGTAACCATCTTGTAAGTATTTTAAAACACCATATTTTTCAAATAACTCATACACTTCTTTCCCCGAAATATTTTTCTCAGCTTTATAAACTTCCATGCAGAATACTACAAAATCATTTATTTTCTTATTCATCTAATTAACCCCCATATACTGTATATTTACCTGTATTTTTTTCTTCTAAAAACATTCTAAACAAATCATAATTACTATAGTACCACATTTTGGTTTCTTCATCTTCTAATGCTTCATATAACTTCGAGTTATATAGTAGTTTTATAGTCTCATCATAACTAATATTAAAGTAATTTTTTATACTATCACATAATGTTTGAATTTTTTCAAGCATTATAACTGTAAACTTACCTTTATTCATCTTCCTTCACCTCTATACTTTCTATGTATTTTAAGTATTCTAAAGATTTTTGTGTATGAAATGAAATTTGATTAGATAATGTATATGCTTTTAATCTTTTTATTGTTTCTTCCATACTATATATTCCATTTTCATATCCGATTAAAACCTGATACAAGTTATCATTTGCTACCGGTCCCATAACAATATCATATTGGTGTACAAGTTCTTCACTTTGCCTATTTTTAAATACGAATTTTAGCCATTCTTCAGTAGCTGACTCAAAATTTAGTATATTTAGTTCTTCATTTTCTATATATTCATAGACATTTACATATTGATGAATGTTTGTTTTCCCATCTTTTTCTAATCTCTTCCTTTTTATTTTTGTCCATCTTTTTGCTTGTTCTATATCTGTAGTTGTATAAAAGCCTTTTCCAAAATCTGTTCTATAATTTAATATTTCTAAATTAGGCTCTTTAACAATAAAGGTACTTCCATGGTATATCTTCACAGCTTTCAACTCTCTTTCTTAAACTTTGACTATATTTTAGCACATAAGTTTTATATTTTCAAGATTTTTGTTGGCAAAACACTTGCAAAATAGCTTTCTCTGTGATAAAATATTGTATGTTAATTTTACTTAGCTTAAAAGGAGGTGCAAAACATGCCAAATATAAAATCAGCTATAAAGAGAGTTAGTGTTATTGAAAAGAAAACTTTAAGAAATAACATGATTAAATCTGAATATAAAACAGCTATAAAAAGATTTGAAGAAGCTTTAGCAAGCAACAATGTTGAAGAAGCTACAAAGTTAATGTCTGTAGCCACAAAGAAGATAGACCAAGCTTGCAGCAAAGGTGTTATTGTAAAAAATACAGCTGCTAGAAAAAAATCTAACTTAGCTAAAAAATTAAATGCAGCAAATGCATAGTATAGTAAAAAATTGTGCACAGTTTTTTATTTGTTCGTTTTGGGGATGGTCTCAAAACGAACTTTTTTCGTTTACGGAATTTAGGGACAGGTCTCAAATTCCACAAGAGTGGAAAATTGGGACAGGTCTTGTTTCTAATTTTGTAATAATATATTTGGCTCTGGCTAAAATTTCCTTTGATTTGTTTTACGTATTATGTTAATATAAAAGTAACGTTATTATTTTTTTCATTGCATATACTACATACATAATGGAAAATTTTTCAAACAATATTGATAGTATAAAATAATTTATGAAAATATTATCCAGAAATCAAAAAACACATTCTAGGAGGTTTCATGATGAAAACATTATTAAAACTAAAAAGCATAGATAACTCTATACTTAAAGTCCTGTATAATGGGTTGAAATTTTGCTTAACATTAGCTCTATTGGCGACTTTTATACTTAGCATATATCACACTGTACATAATCCAGATATTTTTTACATAGGCATATCATTGTTTAAATCAACTTTATTCTTTATCGTATTTTTTGTGATTTGTGCCATAGCAATTGACACAATAAAAAAAGATGTTGGAAGATAGTTTTATATTTAGTAGCTCCTTACACACTGCTCTAAAATTATTTTGCCTATATTTTATTTAGTAATCAATTACATACAAAGCAAAATTTACACCCCATAGTGTATTTTGTAACATTATGGGGTGTAATTCACGTTAAAAAAGGGGCCTTTATGAATATTCGAATTGCATAAAATGCTATTTACAAAAAATCCTCCTTTCATATTACAAATAGGCATAAGATTATATTATTTAATTTTATCTTTATATCAATAGGGGTGAATATAGATTTTTTTACTTAAATAATATGAGATTGTAAATAAAACAGATTATTAATTTTTTTAGAATTAAATAGCATGAAATGCAATCCACATATATTAAACCACACTTTACTCCAAATTGCAAGAAAAACATTACGACAAAATTCGACAAAAGTGCCTGTTTTAGTTGATTTATAGGCATTTTCTGGAGATGGATTTTATCAAATTTTTTTTGAAATTTTATAATATATTACAAATCACAACTATTTTTTTGAATTAATCATTTCTTGCAATTAATTTGCTATTAAAAATTACTTCCTTTACTTCAAAATCTGCCACTAATACTAATTTTTTCGCTGGGAGATCTGTCCCTAAAACGAAAAATTTTTCGTTTCAAGACCTGTCCCCATTTTCCGCTTTTGTGGAATTTGAGACCTGTCCCCATTTTCCGCCAGCAAAATGTCGTTTTAAGGCCTGTCCCTAAAACGACATTTTCTCATTTTTTCAATTCTTCTAAAAACATTTTATTAAGCATTTGTGGATTTGCTTTTCCTTTTGTCTCTTTCATTGCTTGTCCTACTAAAAATCCAATTGCTTTGTCTTTTCCAGCTTTGTAGTCTACTACAGATTGAGGGTTTGCTGCTATTACTTTTTCTACTACTTCTTTTATAGCTCCCTCGTCAGATATTTGTATCCATCCTTTTTCTTTGATTATTTCTTCTGGGTCTTTTGGATTTTCAAATAATTCTGTTACTACTTTCTTTCCTATTGCAGAACTGATTGTTCCTTTTTCTATTAATTCAACTAATTTTGCTAAGTGCTCTGCTGTAAATGGAATATCACTTGGCTCTAGTTCTTTTTCATTTAGAATTTTTGATATATCAGATAAAAGCCAATTTGCAACTGCTTTTGCATTTCCACATATTTTTTCTGCATCTTCAAATACATTTGACAAATATTTTGATGCTGTTAGAAGTCTTGCTTCTTTTTCTGATAATTTGAAATCTTCTATATATCTTGCTCTTCTGCTCTCTGGCATTTCTGGCAAATTGTCTTTGATATTGTTTATATATTCATCTGATAAACGTATTGCAACTAAATCTGGGTCTGGGAAATATCTATAGTCTTGTGCATCTTCTTTGTCTCTCATTGAAAATGTCTTTCCAGATACATCATCCCATCTTAAAGTCTCTTGCTCTATTTTTCCGCCATCTTCTAGCACATCAATTTGTCTATCTGATTCATATTCAATTGCTCTTGTAATTGCTCTAAAAGAGTTCATATTTTTCATTTCTGTTCTTGTTCCATATTCGCTTTCACCTTTTTTCCTTACAGAAACGTTAACATCTGCTCTAAATGATCCCTCCTGCATTTTACAATCTGATACTTCTATATATTCAAGTATTGATTTTAATTTTTTCAAATATCTATCAACTTCTCCTGCTGACCTTAAATCAGGCTCTGATACTATCTCAATTAGTGGAACTCCTGCTCTGTTTAAATCTACTAAACTTCCTCCACCAAATTCATCATGATTTAATTTTCCGGCATCTTCTTCTATATGAATTCTTGTAATTCTTACTTTTTTTGGATTTCCTTCATCATCTTCAATTTCTACATATCCATGTTCACAAAGTGGTTTATCAAATTGTGATATTTGATATGATTTAGGTAAATCTGGATAGAAATAGTTCTTTCTATCATTCTTGCTATTCCTTGATATTTCACAATTTGTTGCTAAGCCTGCCTTTACGGCATATTCTACAACTTTTTCATTTAATACAGGCAAAGTTCCTGGCATTGCCATACATATTGGACATGTATGTGTGTTAGGCTCTCCACCAAACTCTGTAGGACATGAACAAAATATCTTTGTTTTTGTAGAAAGCTCACTATGAACTTCTAGTCCCATTACTAATTCGTAACTATCTCTTGACATATTCCTTCCTCCTTATCTCTTAAATTCTGGTTTATACTTATCTCTAAACTTATACTCCTGCTCAAACGCATACGCTGCATTAATTATCTTCTCTTCTTCAAATTTATTTCCTACTAATTGCATTCCTATTGGCATTCCTTCGCTATTTACTCCACAAGGGATTGATATTCCAGGAAGTCCGCCTATATTTATTGAAACTGTACAAATATCCGCCAAGTACATTTCTAATGGGGTGTTTGACCTTGTACCTATTTCAAATGCAACTGTTGGAGATGTTGGAGTAAGAAGTACATCATATTTTTCAAATGCTTTATCAAATTCTTTTTTTACTAATGTACGAACTTGTTGAGCCTTTTTGTAATATGCATCATAATATCCTGATGAAAGTACATAAGTACCAAGTATAATTCTTCTTTTTACCTCTGGTCCAAATCCTTCACTTCTTGAATTTCTGTATAACTCTTTCAAGTTGCTAAAGTTTTCCGTTCTATAACCGTATCTTATTCCATCAAATCTTCCTAAGTTTGAACTTGCCTCAGCACAAGCTATAATGTAGTATGTTGCTAAAGCATACTCAGCTATATCTAATGAAAACTCCTCTACTTCTGCTCCCATTTTCTTGTATGTTTCTATAGCCTCTTGTAATTTTGCCTTAACTTCTTCATTTATTCCTTCTCCAAAATATTCTTTTGGAATTCCTATTTTCATACCTTTAACATCATTTTTTAATGCATTTGTGTAATCTTTCTTTGGCATATCATATGATGTTGTATCTCTTTCATCATGTCCTGCTATAATATTTAGAAGCATTGCTGCATCTCTTACATCTTTTGTAATAGGACCTATTTGGTCAAGTGATGAAGCAAACGCAACCAAACCACATCTTGAAACTAGTCCATATGTTGGTTTTAGTCCAACCACACCGCAGAATGATGCTGGTTGACGAATTGATCCACCTGTATCACTTCCAAGTGCCCATGGCACAAGCTCTGCTGCAACTGCAGCTGCACTTCCTCCAGAAGAACCTCCTGGAACGGTATTCAAATTCCATGGATTACTTGTTTTCTTAAAATATGAATACTCTGTTGATGCTCCCATTGCAAATTCATCCATATTTAACTTTCCTAAGCTGATAATACCCTCATCATTTAGTTTCTCTACAACCGTTGCATCATATGGTGCAATAAAATCTTCTAGCATTCTTGAACTACAGGTTGTCCTAACACCTTTTGTACACATATTATCTTTTATTCCAATTGGAATTCCAGCAAAAGAATTCATCTTTTCTCCTGATTTTTTCTTGCTATCTATTTCTTTTGCCTTTTCCAAAGCCTCGTCACATGTAGTTGTAACAAAAGCTTTAACATCTTTTTCTTTCTCATTTATTCTATCTACATACGCTTTTGTAATCTCTTCTGAAGTTAGTTCATTTTTTTCTAACTTCTCCATAAGCTCATGTACTGTTAATCTTGTAATGTCCACTTAACATTCCTCCAATCTATTTTGAGTTATTTTTGTTTTATTTAGCTTTATACCACATAAACAGTCCCACGTGATACACATATTTTTTATTCGAATACTTGGAGAATCCAAAATATGTGTACCAGCAAGATGGGACGGACTTAATTGCCTTATTTCTAATTTAAAGATTAATTAATAACCTTAGGTATTTTAAACATATTTCTCTCTTCTTCTTTGGCATTCATTAATAAAGCCTTATTATCTTCAAATACCTTAACCTCATCTTTTCTAAATACATTGTATTTATCATTTTCTCCTATTGTCTCTCCTAGTCCTTCTGTGTTTGCATTATTTACAACATTTGCAAAATTCAAAATATCTTGAAGATTTGCTAAGTAATTATCTAGTTCGTCTTCCTTGATGTTCAAATCAGCAAGTTTTGCAATGTGCAATAATTCTTCTTTACTTACATCTGCCATACTAATCACTATCCTTTCCTTAAAGAAACAAATTCTATTTATATACTATAGAAATTGTATTTCCATAATGTATAAACTGGCTGAAATCTTGCCTCTCCTTTTAATACTTAACTATTATACATACTTTTTACAAAAATTACAAGCATTTTGGGCAGAAACAATGGTCGAAATGAATAATTTTTTCAATTTTTAGTGACTTTCTGCCATAAAGTAGTTTATAATTAGATTAATAAAACATTAGTGTCCATAGCTTTTATGCTATGTTAGTCATTAATATAAGACTTGACAAGTCTTATAAGTAGTTTCTTATAAAGCTTGACAAGTCTATTGTTCAGATAACAGATATCACATTACAATACTAGAGCAAAACGAAAAGATAGGCCGTTGTTACGTATTTATATGCTTTTTCAGATAAATCATATATTCTATATACGTTTCCAGTTGAGATTTGATCTATATTTGTTCTTTTTATCTCAGCATATATAAAACTATAGCACATTTTTCATGAATACGCTATAGTTTTTACTAAAATTCTCCTTTTATAAAGTGCCCGAGCCATATTCATTTCCACCTGATGTACTCCAAGCTTCTTCTTCTTTATCTTCTATTACACGAATTTGATCTACTGTGATTGCTGACTTTAAAACAACCACTGGTCGTACAGCAAGTCCACTCGCGCGCCAATAGCCATCAATATAAAACAAAGCATTACTTCCAGAAGTTGCATTTCCATTACGAACCATTCCTACTCCCCAATAATTTCTATCAGTATATGCTTGTGCTCCTGAAGATGCAAGCCAAAATGATTTAGCATAATTTTCCTCTGATGTTGTGCCTTTAAATAACATTTCATATGCTCTTTGAGTTACATCTATTCCTATTTCTTTATACATATCATAATCATATGTAAACCTCCACATATCTCCTTTTATTATTTCTCCTGCAGTTGCTAATGTTGGAGGTGTTTGCAATGCTCCTATCGGAAAATAATCACCTGATTTATAAGTATAAGTTGCTACTTGTGTAGTTCCTCCTATATTTCTTTTACTCGCATCAGCAGAAAAATACACTTTGCAATTGACTCTTTTGTGTATTTTGTGTCATTTGCATAAAAGTCTCTTGCTTGCTCCGCTTTGTTGATTAATCCGTTGTTTCCAAATGCAAAATTTATTGCTACTGTTGCTAGTATGATTATCACGATGATGTTTAGTATGTTATCGATGGTTAGGCTATATAAAATTAGACTGGAATAGT